>JAOPWU010000112.1 GCA_025965515.1 Mycobacterium sp. | reverse complement strand
GGCGGCTGGGCGACCGCGGCCTCGGGCTCGGCAGGGGCGGCGCCGGGCGTCGCCTCCGGCTCGGCCGGGGCGGCGGTACGCCGTCGGCTGCGGCGCGCGGGCCGCTCCGCGGGTGCGTCGCCCGGGGCAGTGGCCTCGGGGGTCGCGGCCGCAGGGGTCACGGCCGCAGGGGTGGAAGGAGCCGCGGCAGCCGCGGGTTCGACGGCAGCCTCCTCGGCCGCGGCGGCGCGGACCGGGGCGGTGGCACGCCGACGCGGACGCCGGGCGGGCGCCTCGGCGGCAGGTGCCTCCGGCGTTTCGGCGGCAGGCTCGGTAGCGGCCGGCGGGGTGGCGTCCTCGCCGGTGGGGGTCGTGCCCTCGACCGGCGGGCCGGCGGGGCGGCCGGCGGAGCGCCGGGCGCGCCGCGGACGGGGGGTTACCGCAGCTGCGGCGTCGGTCTGGGTCTCGGAAGTATCGGTGGGCTCTGACACGAGCGGAGGTGCCTCTCGGCCCCCGCCGGCGCGGGTGGTTGTAATGCCACCCGGGTACGGGGGCTCAGGGTCGGCCGGCGGATGCCGGAAGTCTGGTGACGCCCTCGGTGTCCCGCGACGGTGGAACCTGCGGCCGTCGATCCTCGGGCGGGCCCGCCGCCGCCGGAATGGTGGCGGCGGAGCGGTCGACCTCGAGCGGATCGACGATGCCGCTGCGCCCCGTCAGCCGGCCCTGCGCGAGCCGGGTAGCCCGGTGGGGCTCCGACAGCTCGAGCGCGGCGACCTGGCGGAGCGCGGTCAACACGTCATCGGGTCGTACAGCGGGCGTCGTGTGCTGTACAACCGCTTCGATTATGGCATACGGACCCGTCGTCCCGGGCGAGATGGGGTGAAGACGGTCACCCGCGTCGCCCATCACCGTCATGTCGAGCACCGCGAAGCGCACGTCGACGTCACGCATGCCGCCCTTGGTGCGGCGCTCCACCACCACCTGCTCGGCGGCCACGAACGCCGCGACGGCCGCACGGGCCGCCGCCTCGGACAGGCCCGGCAGCTCGATGCGCCACGCGGAGGCCTCGAGCCGCTCCGCGAGCCCGCCCTCCCCCGGCGCCGCCTCGACGACCTCGAGCACGTCCAGGCCGCGCGGGAGGCCGGCGTCGAGCGCCTCCCGGACCGCCGCCGGATCGCAGGCCCGCTGCAGCCCGATCTCCACGTACTCGGCCTCGCTGGCCACGCCGGTGGGGGCGGCCCCCATCCAGCTGACCTTCGGGTGCGGGCTGAATCCGGCGGAGAACGCCACCGGCACCTTGCCCCGGCCGAGCGCACGCTCCACCGCCCGGGCGACGTCCCGGTGGCTCGTGAAGCGCAGCCGGCCACGCTTGGCGTACCGGATGCGCAGCCGCTGCACCACCGGGGGTGGCGGGGGCCCGTCGGGGCGACGCGCGGCCATCAGGCGGTCCCGGCGGGCGTGCCCACCGGGCGGCTGCGCGGCGCCGGCAGCCCCTCGGAGACGGGCGTGATCGGCAGCAGGGTCCGGCCCGTGGGGCCGATCTGGATCTCCGTGCCCATGTCGGGGCACACGCCGCAGTCGTAGCAGGGGGTCCAGCGGCAGTCGTCCAACTCCTTGGACTCCAGGGCCTCCTGCCAGTCCGACCACAGCCAGTCCCGGTCCAGCCCGGCGCTCAGGTGGTCCCAGGGGAGCACCTCGCGCTCGGCCCGCTCGCGGGTGGTGAACCAGTCGAGGCTGACGCCCAGCGGCTCCAGCACCTCGCCGCAGGCCGCCTCCCAGCGCTCGAAGGAGAAGTACTCGCTCCAGCCGTCGAACCGCTGGCCCTGCTCCCACACGCGGTGGATCACGGCGCCGACGCGGCGGTCGCCGCGGGCCAGCAGGCCCTCGACGGTCCCGGGCCGGCCGTCGTGGTAGCGGTAGCCGATGGAGCGGTCGCGGCCGATGGCGTCGCGCAGCAGCCGCAGCCGGCGGTCGGTCTCCTGCCAGGACAGCTGCCCCGCCCACTGGAACGGCGTGTGCGGCTTCGGCACGAAGCCGCCGACGCTCACCGTGACCTTGACCGGGCGGCCGCCGGAGGCGACCCGGCCGGCGGCCACCGCCTCCTTGGCGAGCGTCGCGATGCCGAGCACGTCCTCGTCGGTCTCGGTCGGCAACCCGCACATGAAGTAGAGCTTCACCTGCTGCCAGCCACGGCTGAATGCGGCGCTGACGGTGCGGACGAGGTCCTCGTCGCTGACCGTCTTGTTGATCACGCGGCGCAGCCGGGGGCTGCCACCCTCGGGGGCGAAGGTGAGGCCGGAGCGGCGCCCGTTGCGCGACAGCTCCTCGGCCAGGTCGACGTTGAACGCGTCCACGCGGGTGCTCGGCAGGGACAGGGACGTCGCGGTGCCGGTGTACCGGTCGGCCAGCCCCTTCGCGATCTCGGCGATCTCGCTGTGGTCGGCGCTGGACAGGCTGAGCAGGCCCACCTCGTTGTACCCCGTGGCCTCGATGCCGGCCTGGACCATGGCGCCGATCGTCGTGACGGAGCGCTCGCGCACCGGACGGGTGATCATCCCCGCCTGGCAGAAGCGGCAGCCACGGGTGCAGCCGCGGAAGATCTCGACGCTCGCCCGCTCGTGCACCGTCTCGGCCAGCGGCACGAGCGGCGCCTTCGGGTACGGCCAGTTGTCGAGCTCCATCAGCGTGTGCTTGGAGACCGTCGCCGGCACCTCGGGCCGGGTGGGGCGGGTGCTGAGCAGCCGCCCGTCGGCCGCGTAGGTGGGCGCGTAGAAGGCGGGGATGTAGGCGACGCCCGTGCGGGCCAGCGTCAGCAGCAGCCCCTCCCGGCCACCCGGCCGGCCGGAACGCTTCCAGTCGGCCACCAGGTCGGTGATGCGCAGCACCGCCTCCTCGCCGTCCCCGAGCACGACGGCGTCGACGAAGTCGGCGATCGGCTCGGGGTTGAACGCGGCGTGCCCGCCGGCGACGACGACGGGGTCGTCGTCGGTGCGCGCGGCCGCGTGCAGCGGGATGCCTGCGAGGTCCAGCGCGGTCAGCAGGTTCGTGTACCCGAGCTCGGTCGAGAAGCTGATCCCGAACAGGTCGAAGGCGCCGACCGGCCGGTGACTGTCGACCGTGAACTGCGGGACGCCGTGCTCCCGCATCAGCGCCTCGAGATCGGGCCAGACGCTGTACGTGCGCTCCGCGAGGGCGTCGGCCCGCTCGTTGAGGATCTCGTACAGGATCATGAGGCCCTGGTTGGGCAGCCCCACCTCGTAGGCGTCCGGGTACATCAGCGCCCAGCGGACGGTGTGCTCCCCGCCGCACTCCCACTCCTTGGACGTGGCGTTGAGTTCACCGCCCACGTACTGGACCGGCTTGGTGACCCGCGGGAGCAGCGGTTCGAGGCGGTCGAAGACGCTCGCAACAGGCATGCGTCAACAGTACGTCCGCGCGGCGCCCACGCCGTGGGCGGCGTCAGCTGCGCCGGGAGCCCCGGTGCACGTTGAGCAGCAGCCCGACCGCGATCATGTTGACGAAGGTCGCCGAACCGCCGTACGAGACGAACGGCAGCGGCAGGCCCGTCACCGGCGTGATGCCCAGCGTCATGCCGATATTGATGAATGCCTGGAACCCGAACCAGGTGACCACGCCCGCCCCGACGATCCTCCCGAAGAGGTCGGCGGCGCCGCGCGCGATCCACCAGGCGCGGAACAGCACGACGCCCAGGAGGCCCACGATGAGGCCGGCGCCGGCGAAGCCCAGCTCCTCCCCCGCGACGGTGAACACGAAGTCGGTCTGCTGCTCGGGGACGAAGTTGCCCGCGGTCTGCGTGCCGTGGAACAGGCCCTTGCCGAGCAGACCGCCGGAGCCGATCGCCGTCTTCGCCTGGTCGACGTTGTAGCCCGTCGAGGAGGTCGCCGCGTTCGGGTGCGCGAAGTTGGTGAGCCGGGCCTCCTGATACGGCTTCAGCAGGTGCAGGCTGAGCACCAGGGCCACGAACACCACCCCGACGGTGATAAGCCCCCAGACCCACCGGGCGGGGGCGCCGGACACGGCGAGGACGCCGAGGATGATCGCGACGAAGACCATCGTGGTGCCGAAGTCCGGCTGCAGCATGATCAGGATCATGGGCACCGCGGCGAGCCCCAGCACGGCCACGACGTCGCCGTCGCGGGGCCCCAGCTCGTTGTCCCGCCGCTCACCGAGCAGCATGGCCATGCCGACGATCAGGGCGATCTTGGCGAACTCCGCGGGTTGCAGCTCGAAACCGCCCCCCACGACGATCCACGAGTGCGCGCCGTTGATGGTCGACCCCAGCGGCGTGAGCACCGCCAGCAACCCGAGCAGGGAACCGACGTACAGCACCGGGGCGTACGCCCGCAGCGTCCGGTAGTCGATGAGCGCCGTCCCCGCGGCGAGCGAGAGCCCCAGGACCAGGTTGAGGACGTCCTTCTTCAGGTAGGCCTGCGGGTCGCCCCCCGCGTCGATCGCGCGCTGCCGCGTGGCGGACCACACCAGCAGGCAGCCCAGCACCGACAGCAGGAGCACGGCCACCACGAGGACGCCGTCGAGGTGCCGCAGGGGACTGTCGCGGTCCCACACCCGGCTGATGAGCCGGCGCCGCCGGTGGGCGTACGGCGCCTGGCGCACCGACTGCCCGACGGGCACCCAGTCGGTCACGGCCCGACCGTCCCCGCCCGGCGGCCCGGGGCCGCCGCGGGCGTCACCTGGTAGGCACCGGCGCCCGGCGGCGCGGGCAGCTGCGGCTGGCCGACCGTGCCGTCCGGGGCGACCGTCGGCAGCGTGGTGGGCAGCTGGCCGTTGGCCAGCACCGGCGCGACCCCGCGGCTGCCGTAGATCGCGTCGTAGACCTCGCGGACGGCGGGCGCGGCGAACAGGGCGCCCTGGCCGCTGTGCGGCACGTCGATCACGACGACGTACTGCGGGTCGTTGGCGGGCGCGAAGCTCGCGAACCACGAGGTGTCGCCGTCGGTCGCCGTCTCCGCGGTGCCCGTCTTGCCCGCGACCTGCACCGGCAGCCCGGTGAAGACCCCGGCCGCGGTGCCACCGTTGACCACGCTGACGAGCGCGTCGCGGATGTAGGACAGCGTCGCGGGGTTCGCCGCGACGTGCCGCACCACCGGGGCGTCGACGGTCCGCACCAGCTTGCCGTTGGTGTCGACGATCGCCTTGGCCAGGCGGGGGCTGAAGACCGTCCCGCCGTTGGCGACGGCGGCGTATGCCACGGCGAGCTGCAGCGGGCTGACGGTCACGTCGCCCTGGCCGATGGCGAACTGCACGGCGTCACCACCGCGGTACACGTTCCCGGACGTGCAGTTCTCGGCATCCAGCTGCTGGATGTAGCTGCCCTTGGGTTGCGTCTGCGCACCCTTGCAGGCGTCCTCCTTCGTGGCGTTCCAGTAGGCGGTCTTCCCGGCGCGGTCGAGGATCGATCCGGCGGTGTCCTCGGTGAGGTCCACGCCGGTCGGGGCGCCGAAGCCGAACTCGCGGGCCGTCCTGGCGAACACCTCGTCCGCCGACTGTGGGGGCTTGGCCTGCAGCTTGCGCTCGTCGGACTGCCAGTCGGCGTAGGCCAGCTGGTAGAACACCGTGTCGCAGGAGACCTGCAGCGCCCGGGCGAGGTTCATCGGGCCGAAGCCCTCCCCCTCGAAGTTCCGGAAGTTCTGCGTGCCCACCTGGAACGACGTGGGGCAGGAGATGATCGAGTTGGGGCCGGCCTGCCCGGAGGTCAGGGCGGCGGTCGTGCCCACGATCTTGAAGGTGGAGCCGGGCGCGTACTGCCCGGCGACCGCCCGGTTGATGAGCGGGAGCCCGGCCTGCGCGCTGTTCAGCTGCGCGTACGCCGCGGAGGAGATGCCGCCGACGAACAGCGACGGGTCGTACGACGGGACGCTGGCCAGCGCCACGATGTGCCCGGTCTTGGGGTCGAGGACCACCCCCGAGGCCGTCGTGGCCGTGCCGGAGCTGTGCATGGCGTCCACCAGCGCGTGCTCCAGCGCGGACTGCACGCCCTCGTCGAGGGACAGCACGACGTGGTCGCCGCCCTGCGGGGGCGCGTTGGACACGACGCCGGTCACGGCGCCGAGGTGGTCGACGCTCACGGTCTGCACGCCGTCGGTGCCGCGCAGCACCGGGTCGTAGACCGACTCCAGGCCGGTCCGCCCGACGAGGTCGGAGTCCGGCAGCTGGGCCAGCCGAGGGTCCTTGCGGTCCGCGATCGACACGGGCGAGAGGTACCCCAGGCTGTTGGCCGCCAGCGCGCCCGCCGGGTACGCGCGCACGGCCTGCACGCCGGTCGTCACGCCCGGGAACAGCTCGCTGTGCTCGCTGATGGCGAGGGCCTGCTGCGGGCTCGCCGGCTCGAGTACCGGGACCGGCTGGTACGGCGAGCCGTTCCAGCACGGCTGCGCCACCTTCGGGCCGCACGGCCGGATCTTGGCCTCCAGGTCGGCCACCGGCTGCCCGACGATGGGCGCGAGCCGGGTGAGGACGCCGACGCCGTGGTCCTTCTGCCGCGACAGCTCGGTGTAGCTGACGCTGATGTACGGGGCCGTCTGGTTGGTGACCAGCGGCCGCCCGAGGTCGTCGAGGATCTCCCCGCGCGCCGCCGGGGTGGCGATGGTGCGCTCGCGGTTGTTGAGTGCGACCGCGCGGTAGTGCGACCCGTTCACGACCTGGACGAACCAGAGCCGCCCGAACAGCGTCAGGACGAGGGCTCCGACGACCGCCGCGAGCAGGCCCAGGCGCCACCGGCCCGGGTCGGAGCCACGCCGCGACCGGGGCGTCGGGGAGAAGGGCGGTGCGACGGCGGGCCTCCGAGGGGTCACGACGGATCGGTGGGTCGGGACGGGAGCCGCGACGGCCGTGCCGCCGGCGTCCGTTCCACCCGACGAGCGGGGGCCGCGAACCGTTCCCGGCGGCGTTTCACAGCGCCACCCGCCCGCGCAGCCGCCGGAACAACGCACGGAGCGGCGGGTACACGAACGGCGCCAGCACGGCGTCGAAGATCCCGGCCCCCAGCGCGGCCGCCACCACGTGGCGGAACGCGGGGAGGGGGTCGCCCAACGCCGAACCGAGCAGCGCGTCGAGCAGGACAACGATGACACTGCCGACGCCGATCACCGACACCGGGACCCACGGCAGCGCGTCCTCCTCCCGCGCCAGCTGGCCGGCGAGGAAGGCGACGAGGGTCAGCACCAGGGCGGTCCGGCCGACCACGTGGCCGCCCTGCAGATCGATGACGAGACCGGTGACGAAACCGGTTCCCATGCCGAACCCCGGTCCGCGCAGCAGCGCGACGACGAGCACCAGCAGGACGAGGAGCTGCGGCGGTCCGAGCGGCAACCCCAGCCGCTCCACGACGGTGGTCTGGAGCACCAGCGCGACGAGCGCGAGGAGCGCGACCAGCAGCGAGCGCAGCGCCACGTCAGGCCGCCGGCGTGGCCGTCGGCGGGGGCGGCAGGACCGCGTCGCGCGGGTCGGTGCGGGGCGGCGCCACGACGACCCCCACCACGTCGAGGGAGCCGACGTTCACGAACGGCACGACCTCCGCAGTCTTCGTGAGCCCGTCCGCGCTGCGGCCGACGGACTTCACCGTGCCGACCGGGACCCCGGGCACGTACGGCCGCTGGTCGAGCGAGCCGAACGTGGTGAGCCGGTCCCCCGGCGCGAGCGCCTGCTGCCCCTCCAGCAGCATGAGCTGCAGGGGATCGGCGCCGCGGCCGGTCACCGAGCCCTCCTGGCCGGTGCCCGCCAGCCGCGCGCCCACCGTGCTCGTGGGGTCGACCAGCAGCAGCACGGTGGCGGTCCTGGCCGTCACCTGCTTCACCCGGCCGACCAGACCGTCTCCGTTGAGGACGGTCTGGTCCACGGTGATGCCGTCCCGGGTGCCGGCGTCGAGCAGCGCGGTCCAGGTGAAGCCCAGCGACCCGCCCACCGCGACGACGTGCGCGGGCACGATCGTGTACCCCCCGCGGCCCGCCAGCCCGAACAGCTTGTCGACCTGGGCCTTGTCCGCCTGCGCCTGCTGCAGGCTCCGGAGCTGGGCCCGCAGCTCGTCGTTCTGGGTCCGCAGCTGCTGCGCGGCCGCCCGGTCCCGGCTGCCGTGCACGAGGTCCGACAGCCGGCTCCCCACCGGGTCCACGACCTTGCCGACGGTCGACGTCACCGGGTCGACGACCGAGGCGACGGCGGACGACAGCCCGGAGAAGGCGCCGCGGTGGGTGCGGTAGTCGATGCTCACCAGCGCGAACGCCGCCAGGAGCAGGACGAGCAGCACACGGCGGTGGAACCGTGGGTCGCGGGACACGAGGGGTTACTGCTTCCGTTCGGTGGGACGGGGCCCGGCGCGGCCGGAACGCTAGTACCGGTCGTCGGCCCCGAACAGGTGCTGCTGCCGCTCGTAGTCGTCGACGACGACGCCTGCGCCCAACGCCACGGCGTGCAGCGGGTTGTCGGCGATGTGGATGGGCATCGCGGTCTCGTGCTTGAGCCGCTCGTCGAGGCCCCCGAGCATCGCGCCGCCGCCGGTGAGCATGATGCCGCGGTCCATGATGTCGCCGGAGAGCTCGGGCGGGCACTTGTCGAGCGTGGTCTTCACGGCGTCGACGATCGCGTTGACCGGCTCCTCGATCGCCTTCCGGATCTCCTCGGAGCTCACCACGATGGTCTTCGGCAGCCCGGTGACGAGGTCGCGGCCGCGGATCTCGGCGTGCGGCTCGTCCGGCATGGGGAACGCCGAGCCGATGGTCATCTTGATCTCCTCGGCGGTGCGCTCGCCGAGCATCAGCGAGTACTCCTTCTTGACGTAGGAGATGATCGCCGAGTCGAGCTCGTCGCCGCCGGTGCGGATCGACATGCTCGTCACTATGCCGCCGTAGGAGATCACCGCGACCTCGGTGGTCCCGCCGCCGATGTCCACGACCATGTTGCCGGTCGGCTCGGCCACGGGCAGCCCGGCGCCGATGGCGGCGGCCATGGGCTCCTCGATGATGTGCACCTTGCGGGCACCCGCGCTGGTGGCGGCCTCGCGGACGGCGCGGCGCTCGACCGCGGTGATGCCGGACGGCACCGCGATGACGATGCGCGGCTTCGCGAAGTGCCGGCGGCGGTGCACCTTCTGGATGAAGTACTTGAGCATGCGCTCGGTGGTGTCGAAGTCGGCGATCACGCCGTCCTTCAGCGGCCGGATGGCGACGATGTTGGCCGGGGTGCGGCCGATCATGCGCTTCGCCTCGGTGCCGACCGCGAGGATGTCGGAGGTGTTCGTGTTGATCGCGACCACCGACGGCTCGTTCAGGATGACGCCGCGGCCGCGGACGTGGACCAGCGTGTTCGCGGTCCCGAGGTCGATGGCCATGTCGCGACCGAGGAACGAGGCGTTGGCCATAGGGAGAACCTTCCGTGGCGGGTTTCAAGGCAGCGGCCGGCCCGGGCGCACATCACCCGCTTACGCAAGGGGCGTATCGGGCACGTCCCTCAGCCGGTCGCCAGGATCCTAACCCGCTCGGCTGGTCCGGAGGACCGGAGCGCCGCACCGACGCCGGCTGCGCGGGTCAGGCGAGGGCGGGGAAGAACAGGGCGATCTCGCGGGCGGCCGACTCCGGCGCGTCCGAGCCGTGCACGATGTTTTCGCTGGTCAGCGTGGCCAGGTCGCCGCGGATGGAGCCCGGCGCGGCCTCGGTCGGGTTGGTCGCGCCCATGAGCACCCGGGCGGCGCGGATGGCGCTCTCGCCCTCCACGACCAGCGCGACCAGCGGGGCCGACGTGATGAACTCGATGAGCCCCGCGTAGAACCCCTTGCCGGCGTGCTCGGCGTAGTGCTGCTCGGCGACCTCGGGGGCGAGCGACCGCAGCTCCAGCGCCACCAGGCTGAGCCCCTTGCGCTCGAGCCGCCCCAGCACCTCGCCGACGAGGCCACGGCGGACCCCGTCGGGCTTGACCAGGATCAGGGTGCGCTCGATCGCCATGCTCTCCTCGTTCCGTGGGGGTGCGTGCGCGACTGTAACCGAGCCGCCACGCCGCGCTGCCAGGTAGCGCTCAGCCACGGGCGAGCAGCGCCCGGGCCACCCCCACCAGCACGATCGAGCCGGCGACGAGCACGCCGCCGCCGCCGAGGTCGTCGGAGTCCGCGTCGGACAGCCGCACCGCGAGGTCCAGCGCGTCGGGGACCGACCGCGCCACCTCGACCCGCTCCGCCCCGAACACGGCGACGGCCTCGTCCTCCAGTTCCTCGAGGTCCAGCGCCCGCGGCGACGGCACCTCCACCACCACGACCGCGTCGAGCACCGGTTCGAGGGCCTCGAAGATGCCCCGCGCGTCCTTGTCGGCGAGCACGCCGACCACGCCGACCAGGCTCCGGAAGCTGAACGCCTCACCCAGCGCGGCCGCCAGCGCCCGCGCCCCGGCGGGGTTGTGCGCCGCGTCGAGCAGGACGGTCGGCGCCGTCCGCACCTGCTCCAGGCGGCCGGGCGACGTGACCTCCGCCAGGGCCTCCGCCAGCGTGGCGTGGTCCAGCGGCCCCGCCTCGGGGTCGTCGCTCGACCCACCCGCGGGGCCTGCCAGGAGCTCCTCCACGGCCGCGACGGCCAGCAGGGCGTTGTGCGCCTGGTGCGCGCCGTGCAGCGGCAGGAACAGGTCCGGGTACACGCCGCCGCGGGTCCGCAGGGTGACGACCTGACCGCCCAGGGCCGTGCGGCGGTCCACCACCGCGATGTCCGGCCCCTCCCGGACCAGGCGGCCGTGCACCTCGGCGATCCGGTCGAGCACCACCTGGTCCACCTCGGGCAGCTGCGCCGCGGAGACCAGGAGGGCGCCCTCGTGGACGATGCCGGCCTTCTCGCGGGCGATCGCGGCGGGCGTCGGCCCGAGTTCCGGGTGGTCGAGCGCCACGGGGGTCAGCACGGTCGTGTCCGCGGCGAGCACGTTGGTGGCATCCCACGCGCCGCCCATGCCGACCTCGACGACCGCCACGTCCACGGGCGCGTCGGCGAACGCCGCGAACGCCAGCGCGGTCAGCAGCTCGAAGAAGGTGACCCGCTCGCCGCCCTCGGCGAGCGAGGCCGCGTCGACCATCTCGACGTAGGGCGCGATGTCGTCGTAGGCCCGGGCGAACGCCTCGTCGCTCAGCGGCTCGCCGTCGATCACGATCCGCTCGGTGACGCTCACCAGGTGAGGGCTGGTGTACCGGCCGGTCCGGAGCCCGAAGGCCCGCAGCAGCGTCTCGATCATCCGCGCGGTGGACGTCTTGCCGTTCGTGCCCGTCACGTGCACGGCGCGGTAGGAGCGCTGCGGGCTGCCCAGCAGGTCCATGAGCGTCGTGATGCGGTCGAGGTCCGGCACCATGTGGTGCGGCTGCCGGTCGGCCAGGGCCTGCTCGACGCGCGCGAGCGGCGCCTCGTCCCCGGGCTCGGCGGCCGGGCGGCCCCGGCGCCCCGCCGGGCTCACGCGCCGTCCAGCGCGGCGAGCCGGGCCTTGAGCCGGACGACCTCCGCCTCGGCCTCGGCCAGCCGGGCATGGGTCTTCTCGACGACCGCGGCGGGGGCCTTGGCGGTGAAGGCGGTGCTGGCGAGCTTGGCCCGGGTGCGGGTGATCTCCTTCTCGGCCTCGCCCCGCTCCTTGGTGAGCCGGGCGCGCTCGGCGCCCACGTCGACGGCCGCCGACAGGTCCAGCGCCACGCGGGCGCCGGCCGCCTCGAGGGTCGGCCAGCCCTCCGGGACGGCGTCGGCCAGGGTCACGGTCAGGTCGGCCAGCGCGCCGAGCTGCGCGGCGTACCCACGCAGGGCGGCCGCGGGGTCGTCGACCAGCAGGACCGCCCCGACCTTCTTGCCCGTCGCGAGGCCCTGCTCGCCGCGGAACCGGCGCACCTCGGTGACGAGGTCCTGCAGCCGCCCGACCTCGGCCTCGGCGGCCGGGTCGACCCAGGCGGGGTCGACGAGCGGCGCGCCGTCCGCGGGCGTGGTCGGCCAGGGGGCGGTCACCACAGTCTCGCGGCCGGTGAGGGCGCACCACAGCTCGTCCGTCACGAACGGGATCACCGGGTGGAACAGCCGGAGCAGCGTGTCCAGCACCCGGCCGAGCACCGCGCGACTGGCGTCTGCCGCGGGGCCGCCATCACGCAGCACCGGCTTGAGCAGCTCGACGTACCAGTCGAAGACCTCGTCCCGGGCCAGGTGGCCGAGCGCGTCGCAGATCTTCGCGAACTCGTACTCCTCGAAGAGGGCGTCGACCTCGGCCGTGACGGTGGCCAGCCGCGAGAGGATCCAGCGGTCCAGCACGGAGAGCTCGTCGGCCGATGGCAGCACGGCGGCGGCGTCGGCCCCGTTGAGCAGGGCGAACCGGACGGCGTTCCAGACCTTCGTGCAGAAGTTCCGCGCCCCGACGACGGCCTCCTCCGACAGGGGGAAGTCGGTGCCCGGGTTCGCCCCGCGGGCCAGGGCGAGCCGCAGCGGGTCCGCGCCGTAGGTCTCGATCCAGGCGAGCGGGTCGATGACGTTGCCCGCCGACTTGGACATCTTCTTGCCCCTGGCGTCGCGCACGAGGCCGTGCACCACGACCGTGCCGAAGGGCGGCCGGTGCTCGGCGTCCCCGTACGTGCAGAACATCATCATCCGGGCGACCCAGAAGAAGATGATGTCGTACCCCGTGACCAGCACACTGGTCGGGTAGAAGCGACGCAGGTCGGGCGTGTCGCGCGGCCAGCCCAGCGTGGACATCGGCCACAGCGCCGAGCTGAACCACGTGTCGAGGACGTCCGGGTCCTGGGTCCAGCCCTCCCCCGTCGGCTCCTCCCCCGGGGCGGGGCAGACGACCTCACCGTTCGGGCCGTACCAGATGGGGATGCGGTGCCCCCACCACAGCTGACGGCTGATGCACCAGTCGTGCATGTCGTCGACCCAGTCGAAGTACCGCTTCGCCATGTCGGGCGGGCTGAACCGCGTGGCGCCGGACCGCACCGCGTCGCCGGCCGCCTTCGCCAGCGGGGCGACCTTGACGTACCACTGCAGGGACAGCCGCGGCTCGATGGCCTCGCCCGAGCGCGACGAGTGCCCCACCGAGTGCACGTAGGGGGTCTTCTCGGCGACGACGAGCCCCAGGCCGTGCAGCTCCTCCTTGACGGCGCGGCGCGCCTCGTACCGGTCCATCCCGTCGAAGCGGGTGCCGGTGCCGGTGACACGGGCGTCGGCGTCCAGCACGGTGACGGCCTCGAGGCCGTGCCGCTGCCCGATCTCGAAGTCGTTGGGGTCGTGCGCCGGGGTGACCTTGACGGCGCCGGTGCCGAACTCCGGGTCGACGTGCGCGTCGGCGACCACCGGGATGCGGCGGCCGACGATCGGCAGGGTCAGGAAGGTGCCCACCAGGTGCGCGTAGCGGGGGTCGTCGGGGTGGACCGCCACCGCGGTGTCGCCGAGCATCGTCTCGACCCGCGTGGTGGCCACGTGCACGCCGGAGCCGTAGTCGAGGGTGACCAACTCGCCGTCGACGTCCCTGTAGTCGACCTCGATGTCGCTGATGGCCGTGTGCAGGACGGGCGACCAGTTGACGAGCCGCTCCGCGCGGTAGATCAGGCCGTCGTCGAACAGCCGCTTGAAGATGGTGCGGACCGCGAGCGACAGCCCCTCGTCCAGCGTGAACCGGGTGCGGGACCAGTCGACCCCGTCGCCCAGGCGGCGCATCTGCCCGAGGATGTTGCCGCCGTAGGTCTCCTTCCACTCCCAGACCCGCTCGACGAACGCCTCCCGGCCCAGCGCGGCGCGCGAGGTGCCCTCGGCGGCCAGCGCCCGCTCCACCACCGACTGCGTGGCGATGCCGGCGTGGTCCGTGCCCGGCAGCCACAGCGTCTCGAAGCCCTGCATCCGCTTGCGGCGGGTGATGGCGTCGATGTGGGTGTGCTCGTAGGCGTGCCCCATGTGCAGGTTGCCGGTCACGTTCGGCGGCGGGATGACCACCGAGAACGGCGGCTTGCTGCTCGTGGGGTCGGCGCGGAAGCAGCCGAGCTGCTCCCAGAGCTCGTACCGCCGGTCCTCGATGGCCGCCGGTACGTACTGCGCGGGCAGTTCGGGCCGGGCGGGGTCGGACGGCGTGCCAGTCATGGCCGCAAGTCTAGGGAGCGGCACCGGGTCGCCCCCGTACCGCCCCGACGCGGCCGGGCGGCGGTGCTGCCTACCGCGGGGTGATGGTGATGGTCGGCGAGCCTGCGGTCCACAGCGGGTCGGCCGCGACGTTCACCCGGTAGACGGTCGGCACCGGCGGGGTGACCGTCACCGAGACCGCGCCGAACTGGGTGTCGAGCCGGGCGCGCACCCGCGTCCAGGGGCCGGTGGAGCCGGTCGGCCGGGACCAGACGGTGGCACCGGCGCGCACGGTGGCGCCGCCGCTGGTGATGGCGATGCCCAGCCGTACCGGCGTGCCGGCGGTCGGGGTGGTCGACGAGGCGGACAGCCCGATCGACAGGGCCCGGGTGCCGGTGGCCACGGGCAGCGTGAAGGTCGCCGTCCCGACGTCCCCGCGCGGTGAGACGGCCGCGGCGAGGGCGACCACCGAGCCGACGCCGGTCGCCGCCGGGCAGAGCAGGGTGACCGTGCTGCTGGTGGCGGTGGCGGAGACGGGGCGGACGGTGCACGACGCCGGCGTCGGCACGGGCCAGGTGAGCCTGGAGCCGGCCGCGGCGCCCGACGGCAGCGTCGCGGTGAGGGTCACCGGGAGCCCGGGCGTGATCGTGGCCGGGCCGGTGACGGTCGGCGGGTAGGTGACGCCCTGCGGCAGGATCGTGTCCAGCCAGGTCGAGCTGGCGGTGTCCCAGTGGGTGGCCAGGTAGCTGCCCGCCGCGGGCCGCGTATTGAAGTAGTCGTCGTTGTTGCAGTCGAACAGCCGCTCCTGGTCAGCCGGGCAGACCTGGCGCATCACCACGCCGGCCCCGTCGACGTAGCACATGACGTCCGACTCGTCGGTGCAGTGCATGCCCGGCGTCGCGTTCGGCGCGCTGCTCATGACGGCGCCGAGGCTGTGCATCAGCTCGTGCGCCGGCACCGAGTGCGTGTTGGGGCTGTTCCAGCACCCGGAGTCGACGCGGCTGATCAGCGGCCCGTAGGACTGCGTGTCGTTCGGGTTGTCCGTGGCGCTGTCGTTCTGGTAGGCCTCGGAGATGCCGCAGTAGACGTTCGCCTCGGCGAACAGCAGGTACTTGCGCTGCGGGTCGTTGAAGCCGGCGGCCGAGAGGGCGCTGGCGGTCGTGCCGATGTCGTTGAGCGATCCCGGCGGCAGCACGACGTGCTGGATCCACACGGTGCAGTCGGTCGCCGTCACCCATCGCACCCGCAGGTTGCCGCCGGTCTTGCCGGCGGACAGCGCCAGGGTGTCGTCGACGTCGGCGGCGTAGCTCTGGATCAGCGGGTAGAGCTGGGTGTACCGGTCCACCTGGTCGGACGTCGTCACGTACACGACCTGCACCCGCTTGCCGTCACCGCCGGTGCCGGTGCAGGAGGTCCCGACGTGCTGCGTGAGGTTCGGGTTGGCCGGGGTGCCCGACTGCACGACCAGGTCGCCGGGGGTGGCGGTGGTCGGGGCGGCGGGGGCCGCCTTGGCGAGCACGACGTCGGGGACCCGGGTCGGCTGGCGGACACCGACCTGGTCGGTGGTTAGCCCGAGGCGGACCGCGCGGTTCGCCGTGCGGGTCGCCTCGTCGGCCACCAGCTGGTCGGTGCTCGGCTTCACGCGGATGTCCACGCCCACCGGCGGGGCGTCGTTGCCGTGCGTGCACACGTGGGCGCCGTTGCGGGCGACGCAGCCCGCACCCGCGTCGTCCTCGCCGTCGGCGGTGGTGTCGGCCGGCGCGAGGACGGTGTCGGCGTCGACCGCCGCCTGGCGGGCTGCGGCATCCGGGCCCGGCGCCGAGTCGGTGGCCGCGGTGGCGGCCCGCTGCGCGGCGGCCACGGCCGTCGCGGAGGCCGGGCCGCTGACCACGGTCAGCGGCGTCGGGCCCCCGGTCAGGCCGGTGGCGGAGAGCAACAGGGCCAGCGGCAGGAGCAGGACGGCCAGCAGGCGGAGCGGTGGGCGCACACCGTTCCGGTCGACAGCTCACCCGATCGGGTATTCACCCGATCGAGGGATCAAGGAGCGGCGACCCCGCGGGTCAGGCGCTCTTCTCCCGCCGTTCCCGCTTGGGGAGGTCCCGCGGCACGATCGTCGGGTTCACGTGCTCCCGGACGACCTCCTCGGTGATGACGACCTTGCCGACGTCCTCGCGGCCCGGGATGTCGTACATCACGGACTGCAGGACCTCCTCGAGGATGGCGCGCAGGCCGCGCGCGCCGGTCCCCCGCAGGATCGCCTGGTCCGCGACGGACTCCAGGGCGTCCGAGGTGAACTCCAGTTCGACGCCATCGAGCTCGAAGAGCTTCTTGTACTGCCGGACGAGGGCGTTGCGCGGCTCGGTGAGGATCTGGATCAGCGCCTCGCGGTCGAGCGCGTGGACGCTGGTGATGATCGGCAGCCGGCCGATGAACTCGGGAATCATGCCGAACTTCAGCAGGTCCTCAGGGAGCACCTCGCGGAAGATGTCTTCCGCGTCGCGTTCCCGCTTGCTGGCGAGGCTGGCGCTGAAGCCGATGGACCGGGCGCCGCGGCGCTGGCTGATGATCTGGTCGAGCCCGGCGAAGGCCCCCGCCACGATGAACAGGACGTTCGTCGTATCGATCTGGATGAACTCCTGGTGGGGGTGCTTGCGGCCGCCCTGCGGCGGCACGCTCGCCGTGGTGCCCTCGAGGATCTTCAGCAGTGCCTGCTGGACGCCCTCACCGGAGACATCGCGGGTGATCGACGGGTTGTCGCTCTTGCGGGCGATCTTGTCGACCTCGTCGATGTAGATGATCCCGGTCTCGGCCTTCTTGACGTCGTAGTCGGCCGCCTGGATCAGCTTGAGCAGAATGTTCTCGACGTCCTCGCCGACGTATCCGGCCTCCGTCAGCGCCGTCGCGTCGGCGATGGCGAACGGGACGTTCAGCATCTTGGCGAGCGTCTGCGCGAGGAGCGTCTTGCCGCAGCCCGTCGGGCCCAGCAGCAGGATGTTCGACTTCGACAGCTCGACGGAGTCCTGGCCGGGCTTGGTCGCGCCGGCCTGCACCCGCTTGTAGTGGTTGTAGACGGCCACCGCGAGGCTTCGCTTAGCCTCGTCCTGGCCGATCACGTAGCTGTCGAGGAACTCGAAGATCTCCCGCGGCTTCGCCAGCTCGTCCCAGCTGACCTCGGGGGTCTCGGCGAGCTCCTCCTCGATGATCTCGTTGCAGAGGTCGATGCACTCGTCGCAGATGTAGACCCCGGGGCCCGCGATCAGCTTCTTGACCTGCTTCTGCGACTTCCCACAGAAGGAACACTTGAGCAGGTCCCCGCCGTCACCGATACGTGCCACCGAGATCCCACGTCCTCTCACAGGAGCACTCGAAGAAGTCCGACATGCCGGTCAACGCCCCGGCTCCTGCCCACCGCTCGGCACCGCGCCACGTGGCCCGCCCGCGCATTGTTGGCAAACGGTACCCCCGACGGCGCGAGCGCCACAGCCCTATCGGCAGACCACGCGGCCGCTCCAGCTCCAGCGGGACCCAGGTGGGGCCACGCTCCGGCCGGGCGGCCGCGCGACGGGGTGTCACGTGCGGTTGGTGATGACCTCGTCGACGATGCCGTACTCCTTGGCCTCGTCGGCCGTGAGGATCTTGTCGCGCTCGATGTCCTTGCGGATCTGCTCCATGGAGCGGCCGGTGTGGTCCGAGAGCATCTTCTCGAGCAGCGTCCGCATCCGCAGGATCTCCCGCGCCTGGATCTCGATGTCCGACCCCTGGCCGCCACCCTCGGACGAGGGCTGGTGGATGAGGACGCGGCTGTTCTTCAGCGCGAACCGCTTGCCCGGCGCCCCGGCCGCGAGCAGCACGGCGGCCGCGGACGCGGCCTGCCCCATGCAGATCGTGGACACCTCGGGGCGGATGAACTGGATCGTGTCGTAGATCGCCGTCAGCGCGGTGAAGGAGCCGCCCGGCGAGTTGATGTAGATGGAGATGTCCCGGTCCGGGTCCTCGGACTCGAGGTACAGCAGCTGGGCCATGACGTCGTTGGCGCTGACATCGTCGATCTGCACGCCGAGGAAGACGATCCGCTCGCGCAGCAGCCGCGAGTACGGGTCCATGCTCCACTCGCCGACGCCACCGGGGCGGCGCTCGACGATCTGCGGCAGCACGTACCGCGCCTGCGGGGTCCAGATGTCGCTCATGAAAGTTCCTCTCGGACGGTGCGGCGGGCGGACGGTCAGCTGACCGGGCCGACGGAGGGAACCTCGGCCGCGCCGGTCACCACGTGGTCGACGAAGCCGTACTCCTTGGCCTCGGCGGCGGTGAACCAGCGGTCCCGGTCGGAGTCACGCTCGATCTGCTCGTAGGTCTGACCCGTGTGGAAGGCGATCCGCTCCTGCAGCGTCCGCTTGGTGTAGAGCATCTGCTCGGCCTGGATGGCGATGTCGCTGGCCGTGCCGCCCAGCCCACCCGACGGCTGGTGCATCATGATCCGCGCGTGCGGGAGGGAGTACCGCTTGCCCTTGGCCCCGGCGCAGAGCAGGAACTGCCCCATGCTGGCCGCCAGGCCCAGGGTCACCGTCGCGACGTCGTTGCTGACGAAGTTCATGGTGTCGTAGATGGCCATGCCGGCTGTCACCGAGCCGCCGGGCGAGTTGATGTACAGGAAGATGTCGCGCTCCGGGTCCTCGGCCGTCAGCAGCAGCAGCTGCGCGCAGATCGCGTTCGCGATCGTGTCGTTGACGTCCGTCCCCAGGAAGATGATCCGTTCCCGCAGCAACCGGTTGTAGACGGAGTCGTCGAGGCTGAGGCCGCCCGGGGCGGGGCTGCGCAGCGTGGGCGCGGTAAGCGGGCTGGAAGTCATCGCGGGCTCTCTCCCGAGGGTGGTGACCGCAGGTGCAGGTCATCGGTGCTGTCCTGCGACCCTAACGCCCGGCGGCCCGGGGCCTTCCGCGAAACGGGGCGTGTTCGCCGAGGGCCGAGCGCGTGCCCGCGCTGCGCGCACGGCCCCGGACGCCGGACGGCCCGCCCCCGGCTTGCTTGGGGACGGGCCGGACGCAGCGCGGGGTCAGGACTGGGCGGGGGCGTCCCCGGCAGCCTGGGCCTCGCCGGCCTCCGGCCTGGCGGCCTCGTCGGCGGCGGCCTCCACGATCGCGGCCTCGTCGGCGGCCTCGGCCTCCGCAGCGGCCTCGGCGGCGTCCTCCGCAAGGACCTCCTCATCGGCGTCCCCGGCGTCCCCGCCGAACTCGACGGGCACGTCCTCGCGGAGCGCCTCGAGGTCGACGGTGTTGCCGGCCACGTCGGTGATGACCGCGGACTCGAGCACCAGGGCGAGCGCCTTACCGCGTCGCACCTCGGCGACCAGGAGCGGCAGCTGCCCGTTCTGCACGAGCTGCTGGGCGTACTGGTCCGGGGAGATGCCCAGGCGCGCGGCGCGGCTGAACAGCTGCTGCGTCAGCTCGGCCTCGGCCACCCCGAGCTCCTCGGCGTCCGCGATCGCGTCGAGGACGAACTGCGCCTTGACGGACTTCTCCGCGCCCTCGCGGACCTCCGTGGTGAGCTCGTCCTCGGTCTTGCCCTCCGACTCCAGGTAGTTCTCCCGGTTGAGCCCGGCGTTGGCCAGCTGCTCGTCGAGCTGCGTGGTCCGGAACTCCGCCTCGGCGTCGACCATCGACTGCGGCAGCGGGATCTCCACCAGGTCGAGGAGGGCATCCAGCGTCTTGTCGCGGGCCTCGATGCCCTGCTCCATGAGCTTCACGCGGCGCACGCGGTCGCGGATGGAGGTCTCGAGCTCGGCGAGCGTCTCGAACTCGCTCGCGGTCTGGGCGAAGTCGTCGTCGAGCGCCGGGAGGTCCTTCTCCTTCACGGACTTCACCGTGACGGTCACCTCGGCGTCGCGGTCGGCGAACTCGCCGGCCACGAGGCGGGTGGTGAAGGTCCGCGACTCGCCCTCGCGCAGCCCGATGAGGGCCGCGTCGAGCCCGACGACCATCTCGTGGCCGTGGTTGCGCAGCTCGTGCCCGACCTCGTAGGACAGGCCGGACGTGTCCGCCTCGGGCACGGGGGTGCCGTCGACCGTGGCCGACAGGTCGATGGACAGGTAGTCGCCGTCCGCCACCGGTCGGTCGACGGAGCGCAGCACCGCGAACCGGTCGCGCAGCAGGGACAGCTGCTGGTCGATCTCCTCCTGGCCCTGGGCGACCTCGTCGACGGACACCTCGATACCGGTGTACGTCGGCAGCTCCACCTCGGGGCGGACGTCGACCTCGGCGGTGAAGACGAGCGGCTCGTTGTCGCCGAAGCCCGTCACGTCGACCTCGGGGCGCGACACGGGAACGATCGACGTCTGCTCGACGGCATCGCTGTAGAAGCGCGGCAGCGCGTCGTCGAGGGCCTCGGAGAGGACGGCGCCGCGACCAAGCCGCTGGTCGAGGATGCGCGGCGGCACCTTGCCCGGGCGGAAGCCCTGGACGCGGACCTGCTGCGCCAGCTTCTTGTAGGCGCGGTCGAGGCTGGGGGTCAGTTCGGCGAAGGGGACCTCGACGGTCAGCTTCACGCGCGTGGGGCTCAGGGCTTCGGTACTCGCCTGCACGGCGTCGTGCTCCTTTGGGAATGGTTCGGAAGGTGCTGGCGGCGCGGACGCGAGCGGCGCGGCGTCCAGGCTACCCAACTGCTCCGTTCCGTGGGTTCCCGGGTGTTCCGGGCTCAGTCGACGCCGGGGGGCAGGACGACCGGGCCCGCCTCCGCGGGGCGGGGCCGGTCCTCCCGGTGCGTCCGCAGCGCGAGCAGCGCGACGTCGTCGTCCTGCCGCTTCGGCACCATCCGGGCGACCACCCGCTCGCAGAGTTCCTCCAGGGGGACGCCGGCGAGTTCCTCCAGCGTCGACCGCAGCCGCTGCAGCCCGGCCTCCAGCGAGCTGTCGCGCCGTTCGACCAGGCCGTCGGTATAGAGGAACAGCGTGTCGCCGGGGAACATGGCCACCGCGTGGTCGTGCCGCTCGATGCCCGGCTCGAGCCCCAGCAGGAGGTCCGGGTCCACCTCGAGCACGTCCACGGTGCCGTCGGTGCGCAGCAGCATCGGCGGCGGGTGGCCCGCGTTGGACCACCGAAGGCGACGCCGGCCGCCGGCGAGGGCACTCCGGTCGGCCGGGTCCTGCTCGATGCGGGCCAGCACGGCGGTGGCCATCGTGTCGATCTGGAGGACGCGCATCGCGCGGTCGACGCGCGCCAGGACCTCCGCGGGGCTGTCATCACCCTCGAACGCGAAGCCGCGCAGCAGCGGCGCGAGCTGCGCCTGCCAGGCGATCGCGGCCAGGTCGTGGCCGGAGACGTCACCGATGGCGACGACCGTCGCGCCGCCCGGCTGCACCGTGCCCCAGTAGAAGTCGCCCCCGACCTGCGCCTCCTCGGCCGCGGGGTGGTACGCCGCGCGGACCTCCAGGTGGTCGGGCTCCGGCAGCGCCGGCAGCAGGTGCCGCTGCAGCAGCTCCGCGGCGCTGCGCTGGCGGTCGTAGAGCTGGGCGTTGTCGATGGCGAGCCCGGCACGCCGCCCCACCTCGACGGCGAACAGCAGGTCGTCCTCGGTGAAGGGGGCGTGGTCGCCGTCGGCGGCCAGCAGCAGCACGCCCAGGATCCGCGCGCGGGCCTGCAGCGGCACGACCATGACGCCGGCCATGCCCAGCCGCTCGAGCAGCCCGGTGAGCTCCTCGCCCTCCCACCCGGCGGACAGGTCGGACGGCGCGTCGACCGTTCGCAGGACCGGCCGCCCGGTCCGCGCGACGGTGCGCGACAGGGAGCGCTCGGTCGCGACGATCATCTGCAGCTGCGCGAACCGCTGCATGTCGGCCCGCCGCTCCGGGTCGTGGTGCCGGCCGGCGGACTCCCGCAGGGGGCCGCCCCCATCGAGCAGGGTGACCGACACCCAGGTCGCCTGCTGCGGCACGAGCAGGTCGGCCAGCCGCTGCATGGCCTCGTCCACCTCGAGCGTGCTGGTGAGCGCGGTGGTGAGGTCCGCCAGCAGGCTGACGCGGGCCCGCGCCTGCTCCCGGTCGGCCTCGACCCGGCGGCGCGCGGTGATGTCGTGGAAGAAGACGCTCAGGCCCTCCGCGTCCGGCCAGGCGCGCACCTCGAACCAGCGGTCCAGCGGCGCCGGGTAGTGCTCCTGCAACGACACCATCTCGCCGCTGGCCATGGCGTGCTCGTACTTGGCCTGGAAGTCCGTGCCCACGGCGGCCGGGAAGGCCTCCCACACGTTGCGGCCCACCAGCTCGCCGCGGGTCTGCCCGAGCAGCGCCTCGGCCTGGGCGTTGACGTACCTGAAGGCGAAGGAGCGGTCCAGGCTGAAGAACGCGTCGGTCATCGTCTCGAGGAGCCGCGCGAACCGGTCCCGCTCCGTACGGATGGCGGAGGAGTCGAACGCGGCGCCGACGAGCCGCCGCTCCCCCCGGTCGCCGGTGACCAGCCGGCCCCGGGCGGTGACCCACCGTTCGCGGCCGTCCGGCAGGACGATCCGGTACTCCTCGTTGATGTCACCCTCGCCCGCGAGCCCGGCCTGGACCGCGGCACCCATCCGCTCGCGGTCCTGCGGGTGGACGCGGTCGGAGAAGCTGTCGAGGTGCGGCACGAAGCTCTCGGGGTCGTAGCCGAACAGCTCGATGAGCCGGCGGTCCCACAGCATCAGCCCCGACTCGGCGTCGAGGTCGAAGCTGCCGATGTCCGCGCCGCCGAGGGCGACGTCCAGGCGGGCGGCGTTGTTGGCCAGGTCCGCCGAGAGCGAGCGCAGCGCCAGCTCCGCGGCGGCGCTGCGGGCCAGCCACCGCAGCAGGGCGACCTGCTCCTCGGTCCACTCCCGGGGCTCCGGCCCGTACGCGCAGAGCGCCCCCACCGTCGCACCGCTCACCACGACGGGGACTCCGAGGTAGGAGCCGACGTCACCGTTCACGACGGCGGGGAGGGCTGCCAGGGCCGGCTCGGCGGCCGTGTCGGGCACGACCAGCGCCTCGCCGCGGCGCACCGTGACGCTGCAGAGGCTGTCCCGCGCCGGGCCACGGTTGGGCTCCGGGAGCGGGCCGGGGACGACAGCGGCGAGCACCTCGTCCTCGGCCAGCAGCGAGAGCTGCGCGGACGGCGCGTCGAGCAGCCGCGACACCAGCTGCACGATCTCGTCGAGCGCGACCGAGCGCACACCGGCGGCGAGCAGCCGACGGACCGCGGCGATGCGCTGCGGGTCCAGCAGGACGTCCCCGCCGGGTGCGGCAGAGGGGCCGGTAGGGCGACCCGACGTGGGCCCACCCACGTCGGGAAGCATGGGGCCAGTCTAGGTGGGAAGCCGGGTGTCGGGACGGGGGGACTCGAACCCCCGATCTCCTGCTCCCAAAGCAGGCGCCCTGGCCACTAGGCTACGTCCCGGTTCGCGCGCTGGCAGTGTAGGCCGGGCCCCGCCGGTCGGGCGCTGCCAGGCGCCCGGCCCACCCCCACGCGGTACGGTGGGCTCCGCGCGCCGGGGCTCCCGGCGCCGCGCGGGCGTAGCTCAATGGTAGAGCCCCAGCCTTCCAAGCTGGCCATGCGGGTTCGATTCCCGTCGCCCGCTCCAGCGCCCCCGGTGCCGGCCGGCTACGCCGGTGCCAGCTCCCGCAGCCGGTGGACCACCGGTGGCGCCGCGACCAGGCGCGGCAGGTCCGCCCGCAGCGCCGCCAGCAGCGGCGTCCCGTCGTGCACGGCCAGGGACCGCTCGCTCAGCCACGTCTCCACGAACACGAACCGCAGCGGGTCCCCGGTGTCGCGGTGCAGCGCGTACCCCAGGCACCCGGGCTCCGAGCGGCTCGCCGGCACGAGCTCCTGCAACCGCTCCGCCAGCTCGGCGGCCGTGTCGGGCCGCGCCTCGAACACCGCCACCAGGACCACGGGCGGCGCGCTCACGCCTGCACCTCGGTCCAGCTGCCGGCGGCGGCCGAGGCCAGCACCGCGTCGGTGAGGTGCGTGGCCCGCACGCCGTCCGCGAACGTGGGCAGCCCGTCCGGGGCCGCGCCGCGCAGCGCCGCGTAGGTATCGGCGACGAACGCGTCGAAGCAGTCCTGGTAGCCCTGCGGGTGCCCGGTCGGCAGGAAGGAGTAGCCCTGCGCCGCGGCGGGGGCGCCCTCGCTCCCCCGCGGGATCACCAGCGCGTGCTCCCGCGTCCCCAGCCAGAGCGTGTCGGGCAGCTCCTGGTCGAACGAGAGGGACGCGGACGCCCCGTCGAGGGAGAACCAGAGCCGGTTCTTCCGCCCGGGGCTCACCTGGCTGACGACCAGGGACCCCAGCGCCCCCCGGTCGGTCTCGAAGAGCAGCGTCACGGCGTCCTCGGTGGCGACGGTCGACCCGGCGCCGGTGCGCTCGGGGAACGCCGTGAGGGTCTTCGCGATCAGCCGGGTGATGCGGTGCCCGGTGGTGAACTCCACCAGGTCGCACCAGTGCACCCCGATGTCCGCGAAGGCCCGGGACGGCCCGCCCTGTGCGGCGTCCACCCGCCAGTTGGTGTCGGAGCGCGTCGACAGCCAGTCCTGCAGGTACGAGCCGTGGAGCAGCCACAGCGGGCCCGCCTCCCCGGCGGCGATCCGGGCCCGCGCCTCCCGCACCGTCGGGTAGTAGCGGTAGACGAACGGCACGGTGGCGACCACGCCGGCGGCCGCGGCGGCCTCCCGCAGCCGCTGCGCGTCGGCCGAGCTGGTGGCCAGCGGCTTCTCGCAGATGACGTGCTTGCCGGCCTTGATGGCCCGCTCGGCCAGCGGCGCGTGCAGGTGGTTCGGCGTGCAGATGTGGACGACGTCGACGTCGTCGGCCTCGATCAGCTCCGCCGCCGAGGCCGCCACGTGGTCGACGCCGAGCCGCGCGGCGGCCCGGGCGGCGCTGTCCGGGCTGCTGCCGGCCAGCCGGGTGACCTCCCCGCCGGTGCAGCGGACGGCGTGGGCGTGGACCCCACCCATGAAGCCGGCTCCGATGAGCCCGGCACGGACACGGTGCGACATGGCTGACTCCAGGGCAGGCGGACCGGAGCCCGTCGATGGGTGGCTGGCACGAGGATCTGCCCTGCGTGGGCAGCGGGAGGGACGGCGGCGGCAGGGGCCCGGCCGCCGCCGGTCACTTCCGCCGCGCGAGCGCCACTGCAAGGATGATGATGACGCCGCGGACCACCTGCTGCTGGCTCACGTCCAGCCCGCCGAGGATCAGGCCGTTGTTGATGAGGCCGATCAGGAGGCCGCCGAACAGGGTCCCGATCACCGAACCGGCGCCGCCGAACAGGCTGGTGCCGCCCAGGATCACCGCGGCGATGGCGGACAGCTCGTCCCCGCTCCCCCACTGGAACCGGCCGGACTGCAACCGGCCGGCGTAGAGCATGCCGGCGATGCTCGCGACGATCCCCGAGACCAGCAGGACCCGGAACTTGATGGCGCGGGTGTTCACGCCGCTGAACGCCGCGGCCACCGGGTTGCCGCCCGTGGCCAGCACCTGCCGGCCGAACCGTGTCTTCGCCAGCACCACCGCGCCGATGGCGACTGCGGCCAGCGACCAGAGGGCGAGGCCGGGCAGCCGCCCGATGTTCCCCGAGCCGAACACGGTGTTGAACGTTTCGTTGAGGATCGGCTGCGGCGCCGAGTTGGTGATCCACATCGCGACACCCTGGGCGATGCCGAGCATGCCGAGGGTGACCAGGAACGACGGGATCTTCAGGATGCTGACCAGCCCGCCGTTGACGGCCCCGACGAGGGCCCCCACCGCGAGGCCGGCCACGATGCCGGGCAGCAGACCCCAGTGCGACACGGCCATTGCGGTGCACACGCTGGACAGGCCGGCCACGGAGCCGACCGACAGGTCGATCTCGGCGCTGGCGATGACGAAGGTCATGGCCACCGCGATCACGGTGATCGTCGCCGTCTGCCGCACGATGTTCAGCAGGTTCGTGGTGGAGAGGAAGCCGCTGCCGTGCAGCGTCACCGCGAACAGCAGGAAGACCACGACGAAGCCGATGTAGATCATGTAGCGCCGCCAGTCGAAGGCGGCGAGCCGACCCGCGCGCGGGCTCGGGCCGGCGGGGGCCGCGGCGCTGGGGGGCGGGGTGACGGTGGTCTCGGACATGGCTCCTCAGACTCCTTGCACGGCGAGCTGGAGTGATTCCTCGTCCGGGATGTCGCCGCGCAGCAGCTCGCGGGCGACGGTGCCGTCCCGCAGGACCAGCACGCGGTCGCTGACGGCCAGGAGCTCCTGGAGCTCGGACGAGATGACGATGACGCCCTTACCGGCGTCGGCGAGGGCCCGGATCATGCCGAGGATCTCGGTCTTGGTGCCGATGTCCACGCCCGCGGTGGGCTCGTCCATGATCAGGACGTCGGGGTCGGTGCCGAGCCACTTCGCGATGACGACCTTCTGCTGGTTGCCGCCGGAGAGCAGGCGCACCGGCCGGCCCGGGTTCGCCACCTTGACCGAGAAGCGCTCGATGAGCGACTTCGCCAGCGCGCGGCCGGCGCTGTCGGACAGCACCGGGCCGCGCCGGATCCGCCCGAGCAACGGCAGCAGCAGGTTGTCGCGCACGGAGTGGTCGAGCACGAGCCCCTGCGCCCGGCGGTCCTCCGGGATCAGCGCGATGCCGGCGCGGATGGCCTCCCGGGGGTCCGACACGTCGATCGGCGCGCCGCGCAGCACCACCTGTCCCGCGTCGAGCTTGTCGATCCCGAACAGGCACCGGGCCAGCTCGGTCCGGCCGCTGCCCATCAGGCCCGCCAGGCCGAGGATCTCCCCCGGGTAGAGGTCGAAGGAGATGTCGCGCACCCGGCGCCCGGACACCAGCCCCTGGGCCCGCAGCAGCGGTGTCCCGTCCCGGCCGACGCCGCGGTCCTGCCAGGTGAGCGAGCCCTCCAGCCGGCGGCCCACGATCGCCTCGACGATCTGCGCCGGCGTGAGGTCCGTCAGCCGCTCGGTGAGCACCCGCCGGCCGTCCCGCAGCACGGTGATCCGGTCGGCGATCCGGTAGACCTCCTCCATCCGGTGCGAGATGTAGATGATGGAGATCCCGCGCGCCTGGAGCCGCTGCACGAGGGCGAAAAGGGCCTCCGCCTCGTGCTTGGCGAGGCTGGCGGTCGGCTCGTCCATGATGAGGACGCGGGCGTTCTGGGCGAGCGCCTTGGCGATCTCGGTGAGCTGCCAGTAGGCCGTGGACAGGTCGCCGACGGTGGCGCCCGGGTCGACCGCCACGCCCATGTCGGTGAAGATCTCCGCCGCCCGGTGGCCGGCCTCCCGGTCCCGGATGAGGCCGAGCCGGCTCCGGGGCTCGCTGCCCAGGAAGACGTTCTGCGCCACCGTCAGCGTGGGGACCAGGCTGAACTCCTGGAACACCATGCCGATACCGGCCGCCCGGGCCTGCTGGGTGGAGCCCAGCCGGACCGGCTGTCCCTCGATGAGGATCTCGCCGGAGTCCAGCGTGTAGACGCCCTGGAGGATCTTCATGAGGGTCGACTTACCGGCGCCGTTCTCCCCGGCCAGGGCGTGGACCTCGCCGCGGCGGACCTCGAAGTCGACGTCCGACAGCACCTGCACACCGTCGAAGGCCTTGTTCACCGCCCGCATGAGGACGACCGGGTCGCCGGGCGGCCCGCCGGCGCCGGGCGCGGGGGCGGACATGTCAGGCCCGCTCGCGGTCGAGGTCGGCCAGCAGCGGCACGTCCACCCAGAGCCCCTTGGCGGCCGACTCCACGATGGCGTCGTCAACCAGGGCGATCTGGTAACCGTCGGCGAAGTTGGGGCTCACCGAGGTCCCCGCGGCGATCGCGGAGAAGAAGTCGTACGCCTCGATGATCTTGGTCTCGCCGTAGCCGATGCCCAGCGCCGGGATCGGCCAGAGGCCGCCCCCGTACGGGTGGGCGGGCCCGGTGTAGACGGTGCGGAAACCGCGCCGGTCGCCGCCGTCCGAGGCGAAGCAGACCTGCAACTCGTCGCGCCGCTCGTAGTTGAAGAAGATCGAGCCCTCGGTGCCGTGGATCTCGAAGGTGATGTAGTTGTTGCGGCCGTAGGCGTTGCGGGTCGCCTCGAGCGAGCCGACCGCGCCGTTGGTGAAGCGCAGCAGCGTCATCACCTCGTCGTCCACGTCCACCGCGGCCCGGGGGCCGCCCCCGCGCGTGGTGCCCAGGGAGTCCGCGCCGCCGGACTGCACCGGGCGGTCGGGGATGAACGTGGAGAGCACGGAGTTGACCGCGCTGATGTCCCCGACCAGGTAGCGGGCCAGGTCGACGACGTGGGTGGCGATGTCACCGAGCGCGCCGGAGCCGGCGATCTCCTTCTGGAACCGCCACGACAGCGGCGAGTCCGGGTCCGCGCTCCAGTCCTGCAGGTACGTGCCGCGGAAGTTCAGGATGCGGCCGATCGCACCCTCCTCGATGTACTGCCGGGCCAGCGCCACCGCGGGCGTGCGCCGGTAGTTGAAGGCCACCATGTGGACCAGGTCCGCGCCGCGCACCGCGTCGTACATGCTGCGGGCCTCGTCGCCGGTCCGGGCCAGCGGCTTCTCGCAGATGATGTGCTTGCCGGCGGCCGCCGCCGCGATCGCGATCTCCGCGTGCAGGTGGTTGGGGGTGGCGATGTCGACCACGTCGATCGCCGGGTCGTCGACCACCCGGCGCCAGTCGGTGGTGGCGGACTCGAAGCCGAATCGGGCCGCCGCGTCGGCGGCGAGCTCGGGGGTGGCCTCGGCGATCACCTTGCGCACCGGCATGGCCGGCGCCGGCCAGAAGAACATCGGCATGGCCGCGTAGGCGAGCGAGTGGGCCTTGCCCATGAAACCGCCGCCGATGAGGCCGACGTTGAGTGTGCGCATGCGGGTTCCCTTTCCGGTGCCGGGCTGCTGTGCGGTGCTGGCGGCGGGCGCCGGCCGGCTGGGCCGGCGCCCGCCGGGCGGTTACTTGGCGTACGAGCTGGTCAGCTCGGCCGGCGGGTCGGCGTGGTAGACCTGCTTCCACGCGTCGAGCACGTTCGCGTGGGTGACCGGCAGGGAGTTCAGGGCGATGTAGTTCGGCTCCTGCTTGCCGAGCATCGCGCCGGCGGCGAGCTGCGCCTCGGCCACGCCCTGGTCGAACGGGCGCTGCGCGCCGAGGCCGACGACGAGCTGGTTCTTGGCCAGCGCGATGCCGACGTTCTTGCCGAGGTCCTCGGTGGCGATCTTCAGGTCCTGGCGGCCCGAGGCCCGGGCGGCGGCCATGATCCCCTCGGCCGGGACGTCCCAGACGCCCCAGATGCCGGCGAGGTCGGGGTGCTTGCTGAGCATGGCGTTCGCCGCGTTCTGCGCATCACCGGCGAAGTCCGGGCCGGCGATGCCCTTCTCCTCGACGATCTTGATGTTCGGGTACGTCTTGGTGATCGTGTCCTTGAAGCCCTGGTACCGCTGCTTGGTCACGAAGAAGTCGGCCTCGTGGTAGACCAAGCCGATGGTGCCCTGGCCGCCGAGCGCCTTGGCCATCAGGTGCGCCGACGTCACGCCGTTGCCGTAGTTGTCGGCCGAGACCACGGAGACGTAGTCCTTGCCGGCCACCAGGCCGTTCGGCACGTTGTCCATGAAGACGAGCTTCACGCCGGAGTCGGCGGCCTTCTTGTACGCCGAGGCCGTCGCGACCGGGTCGGTCGGGATGGACACGATGATGTTCGGCTTCTGCGCCAGCACCGTCTCGATGTTCGCGACCTGGGTGTCCGGCTTGAAGTTCGCGTCGGTCACCGCGGTCACCGTGATGCCGAGCTTCGCGAACTCGTCCTTGAGGCCGGCGATCTGGGCGGTCGCCCAGTCGTTGCCGCCGTAGTGCATGACGATGGCTGCGGTGAGGTGCATCGTCTTCACCTTGGCGATCTCGTCGGCCGTCAGCTCGGCCGCGGACGCCGGCGACGGCGACTCGCCGTGCGGCCCCTGGCTCAGCACCTTGCCCGCGATCTGGGCCAGCGCGGCGTCGGCGGTCGCGTCGACCCCCGAGGTGGTGCCCGCCGTGCTCGAGCTGCTGCTGCTGCCGCAGGCCGCGGCGCCGAGCGCCAGCACGGCGGCGGTGGTGACGGTCAGGACGGATCTCTTCATGAGCCTCTCCTTGAACGGTTGTCGCCGGTCCCCCGAGGAGGGCGACGGATGAGGGGCGGTGCTGAACGGTCGCCGAGGGGGCACGCCGGCGGGCGGAGCGGGCGTGCGGTCAGCCGCGGATGCGGTCCAGCAGCTTGTCCAGGAAGGCCTTGCTGATCTCGGCAGCCACCCTGGGATCGCCGTCGTAGCTGTCCAGCTCGACCATCAGCCAGCTGTCGTAGCCGGACTCCTGGACCGCCCGCACGATGTCGTCGAACTCGAACTCGAGCTCGCCCTCGCCGAGCGGCAGGAACTGCAGCGGGTCGCGGCGCAGGTCCTTCAGGTGCACGTGCCGGATCCGGTCGGGGTACCGGCGGATCAGGGCCGCGGGGTCGCCACCGCCGGCCGCCAGGTGGGCGGTGTCCGGGCAGAAGCCGATCCGGGTGTGCGGGAGCAGCCGCTCCAGCTCCGCCGGCGACTCGACGATGGTCGACAGGTGCGGGTGGTAGCTCGCGGACAGGCCCTGGCTCTCGGCGATGTCGGTGACCCGGTCCAGCGCCGCGGCGAGCCGGCGGTAGTCCTCGTCGGTGGTGCCGGCGGCGCGGCGCGCTCCCCCGCCGACCACGAGCCGCTCGGCGCCGAAGGTGGCGGCCAGCTCGGCGGCCCGCTGCACGCGGTGGAGCTCGTCCGGCAGGATGTCCGCGTAGATGAAGTTGGCGCCGGTGTAGACGCTGACGAGCTCCAGGCCGGCGTCGGCCAGCAGGCCGCGCAGCTCGTCGGGCCGGTCGGAGTACGCGACGAGGTTGCCGTCGAACATCTCGGTGCCCTCGTAGCCGGCGCTCGCGATGTCCTGCACGGCCTGCGCCATGGAGCCGTTCGTGACGTAGTAGAGGTCCTTGACGCTGGTGACGCCGGTGGCGTCGCCGACGACACCGCCCCAGGTGATCGTGTGGTAGCCGAGACGCATGGGTCCGCCTTTCGCTGGTACGGGTTCGCAGGAGGTCAGCGAGCGCTGGTCAGGCGACGAGCAGGGGGCGCAGGGTCCGATAGGCGACCTCGAGGCCGGTGCGGATGCGGGGCTCCGAGCCCCCCCACACCGGGTCCTCGTGCTCGACCGAGAGCACCCCGTCGAAGCCGCCCTCGTAGAGCGCGTCCACGACGCGGCGCCAGTCGACCTCGCCGAGGCCGGGAACCCGGTAGCGCCACCAGCCGACGTCCCAGGGGTCCTCGCGGCTCACCGCCCGGCCCGGGTAGCCGTACCGGTTGCGCCGCTCGGGGAAGGTCTCGATGTCCTTTGCCTGCGCGTGCGCGATGCGGTCCACGTAGGGACGGAGCGCGGCGACCGGGTCGATGCCCATCCACACCAGGTGCGACGGGTCGAAGTTGAGGTAGAGGCCGAGCGAGAACATCCACTCCCAGAGCTCCGGGGAGTAGGCGAGGTTGCCGGGGTAGCCGTCGGGGTGCCACCCCTCCATCACGCAGTTCTCGATGACGACCTTCACGCCGCGTTCGCCGGCGTGCGCCACGATCGGCGCGAACACCGCCTCGGCCTCGCGCAGGTTCTCGGCGACCGTCTTGCCGGGGTCCCGGCCGACGAAGGTCCCGACGGTGGGGCACCCCAGCAGTGCCGCGGCGTCGATGCAGGCGAGCACGTGGGCGTTGACCGCGGCCCGCTCGGCCGGGTCGGGGTGCAGGTTGTTGTCGTAGTACGCAAGCGACGACAGCGTCAGGCCGTGCTCGCCGAACAGCTTGCCGACCCGGTCGGCGTCGCCCGCCGTGAACCCGGCGACGTCCACGTGCGTGGCGGTGAAGGGCCGGTCGCCGAGGGCCGGCCAGGCCGCCACCTCCAGCGCCTCGTAGCCGGCCCCCGCCGCCCAGGACGCGATCTCGGCGAGCGGGCGCTGCGGCAGGCAGGCGGTGAAGAATCCGAGCTTCATGCGTACCTCCAGCGCGGGGTGCGGGACAGGCGGGCGGAGAGCCGTGGTGGGCCCCTGGGTGGGGGGCCGCGCCGGTCGGGCGGGCGTCGCTGGCTGGGGTTTCAGCCGGGTTTCTGCTTGTGACGGCGGACACTATTGCTCATGAGAAGCCGAAGTCAACACGCTAGGATCAGAACGTTGTCGAGGGGAACCAACGGATACGACCGACCGCGGGAGGTGGACCGGTGGGTGCTGCAGGGCCCGACGGCGCGGGCGCCGCGGAGCACGTGGCCAACCTGGTCACCGTGCTCGACCTGGTGCGCTCCGGCCGGGCGAACACGCGGCCGGAGCTCGCCCGCGTGTCGGGGCTCGGACGCACCGTGGTCACCGGACGCGTGGCGGACCTGACGTCCTACGGCCTGCTCGAGGAGGGCGACCTGGGGCCCTCCACCGGGGGCCGCGCACCCCGCCGGCTGCGGTTCCGCGCGAACGCCGGGCGGGTGCTCGTCGCCGAGCTCGGCGCCACCAGCCTGGCCGTCGGCGTGACCGATCTGGGGGGCACGCTGCTGGCCCACCGCGAGGAGAGCTCCGACATCGCCGCGGGCCCCGAGGTGCTGCTCCCCCGCGTCGAGGCGCTGTTCGACGAGCTCCTCGCCGAGGACCCGGCGGGGCCGCCGATCTGGGGCATCGGCGTGGGCGTGCCCGGCCCGGTCGAGTTCGCCACGGGCCGTCCGATGGCCCCGCCGATCATGCCCGGCTGGGACGGCTACCCGATCCGGGACCGGCTCGCCGAGCGGTACGACGTCACCGTCTGGGTCGACAACGAGGTCAACCTCATGGCCCTCGGCGAGCTGCGCGGGGGGCTCGCCCAGGGCGTGCGCGACCTGGTCTTCCTGAAGATCGGCACGGGCATCGGGGCCGGCCTGGTCTCGGCGGGGCTGCTGCACCGCGGGGCGCAGGGCTGCGCGGGCGACGTCGGACACGTGGCGGTCGTCGACGACGCTGCCGTGGTCTGCCGGTGCGGCAACATCGGCTGCCTCGAGGCGTTGGCCGGCGGCGCCGCGCTCGCGCGGGACGCCACCACCGCCGCCCGGGAGGGGCGCAGCGACTTCCTGGCGGAGCAGCTCGCGCAGGCCGGCGAGCTGGCGGCCAGCGACGTGGCCCGCGCCGCCGACCACGGGGACCCGGTCGCGGTGGAGCTCATCACGCGGTCCGGCCGGCTGGTCGGCGAGATGCTCGCGACCCTCGTCAACTTCTACAACCCGTCGCTCATCCTCATCGGCGGCGGCGTGACCGGCTCCGGCGACCTGCTGCTGGCGGCGGTCCGGCAGGCCATCTACCGCCGGTCGCTGCCGCTGGCCACCCGCGACCTGAGAATCGCCCGCTCGCCGCTGGCCGAACGGGCCGGCCTGCTCGGGGCCGGCTTCATGGTCACCGACGAGCTGTTCTCCCCGGAACGCCTCGGCGCCTGGGTCGAGGGCCGCAGCCCGGCCGGTCGACCGGAGCTGGTGCTCGTCTCCTGAAGCCCCTCCCGGACGGCCCTCAGCCCAGTTCCTCGGGGGCGCGCGTGTCGCGGCGCAGCGGGTGCTCGGCCGGGACCTCGACCAGCGCGATCCGGACACCGTCCGGGTCCGCGGTCCACGCCTCGTCGAGCCCCCAGGGCTCCCGCCGCGGCGCCCGGAGTGGGGGCGCCCCGGCCGCCACCACGCGCGCCCACTCGGCGGCCAGGTCCCGCACCTGCAGCCACAGCTGCTGACCCGGCCCGGCGGGCTCCTCGGCGCGGCCCGAGACCTCGAGGAAGCCCCCGCCCAGGTGGAAGACGAGGCCCCGGTGCTCCGGCGGCCCGAACTCCCGCGCCACGGCGAGGCCGAGCACGTCGCGGTAGAACGCCTGGGTCACCGCTGCGTCCGCCGGGCGCAACAGCACGCGGCCGGCCAGGACCTCCACGGCCTTCTCCTCCGGCTCAGCCGACGTCGAGGATCTCGACGAGCCGCCGGGCTGCGCCGCCGCCCGCCTCGACTGCGATCGCCAGCGCCCGCGGCGTGTCGAGGTCGTCCAGCAGCGCGGCGGTGACCGCCTCGGCGGCCGCCTCGGCCGGGTCGGGGCGGCCCGCCGCGGCGTACAGCCCCTCCAACCGGGTACCGGCGTCGGCCAGCTCCTGCGGCGTGTAGTCCCAGTCCGCCGCCCACGGCCGGCCGAGGCAGAGCATCCGGACCGTCGCGGCGCCGGCCGACGCCACGAGGTCGTCGACCATCACCAGGTTGCCCGCCGACTTCGCCATCTTCGCGCCGTCGATGCGGACCAGCCCGGCGTGCAGCCAGGCGCGGGCGAACGGCGCGACACCCGTCACGGCCTCGGCCAGCGTCGCCTCCACCGCGTGGTGCGGGAAGCGGAGGTCAGCGCCACCGGCGTGCAGGTCCACGGACGACCCGAACGCCGCGAGGCTCATGGCCGCGCACTCCGCGTGCCAGCCCGGCCGGCCGGGGCCCCACGGCGACGGCCAGGACGCCTCGCCCTCCCCCGCCGTGCGCCAGACCAGCACGTCCAGCGGGTGCTCCTTGCCGGGGGCGTCCGGGTCGTCGCCGTACTCACGGGCGAGCTCGGTGGCGGCCTGCTCGTCGAGGTGCGCGCGCACTCGGGCGTCGCGCGTGCGGGCGTAGACGCCACCGTCGGCGACGTAGGCGCGGTCCGCCGCGAGCAGGGCCGCGGTCAGCTGGACGACCTGCCCGACGGCCTGTGCGGCGGTCGGCTCCAGCTCCGGGCGCCGGATGCGCAGCGCCGCCATGGTGCCGTCGAACGCGGCCCGCTGCAGCGCGCCGAGCAGGTCCGGCGTCGTACCGCGGCGGCGCGCCTCCCGCACGAGCGCCTCGTCGACGTCGGTGACGTTGCGGGCGAGCGTCGTGACGACGCCCTGCGTCCGGGCGACCCGGAGCGCGAGGTCGGTCCACAGATAGGTGGTCGCGTGACCCAGGTGGGTGACGTCGTAGGGGGTGATCCCGCAGACGTAGGCGCGCAGCCGGCCGACGACCGGCAACGGGGACCCGGACAGGCGCAGCGGGCGGGGCGGGGTGGCGGACGGCGAGTACACGCGGTCAGCCTGTCACGACGGTTGGCAGACCGGACACCAGTAGAGCGTGCGGCCGACGAACGGCTCGGCGCGGACTCCCGTGCCGCACCGCCGGCACGGGAGCCCCTGCCGGCGGTACACGTAGTGCGCGTCCGCCAGGGTCGGCGGGCCGGAGCGGCGGGACCGGTCCGCCGGCAGGGTGGTCACGATGCGGCCGGCGCGGACGCCGGCGCGCAGCAGGACCACGAGGTCGTCCCACAGCGCGGTGACCTCCTGGGGCGGAACGTCCCGGCCGGGCCGGTGCGGGTCGATGGCCTGCCGGTAGAGCACCTCGGCCCGGAAGACGTTCCCCACGCCGGCGACCACCGACTGGTCCATCAGCAGCGCGCCGATGGGGGTGCGGCTGCGCAGGATGCGCTCGCACGCCCGGAGGGGGACGGCGTCGCGCCGCAGCGGGTCGGGGCCCAGCCGCGCCGTCACCGCGTCCTGTCCGGCCCGCGTCACCACCTCGCAGACGGTGGGCCCGCGCAGGTCGGCCCAGCCGCCGGCACCGTCGGTGCCGGTCGAGAGCCGCAGCCGCACGGCGCCGCGGGGCGGGGGCGGCGCGCCCTCCCCCGTCGTCCAGGCCCCGTACAGCCCGAGGTGGACGTGCAGCCGGGCCTCGGGGTCGTCCGTGACGTAGAAGAGATGCTTGCCGAACGCCTCCGTGCTCCGCAGCACGCGGCCGTCGAGCAGCGCCGCGCCGGCCGCGAACCGGCCCTGCGGGCTCGCGGCCCGCCAGGGGCGGCCGCCGAACAGCCGCAGCTGCTCGCGGGCGAGCCGGTGGACCGTGTGGCCCTCAGGCACCCCGCTCAGGCACCGGGGCGCGGCGGCAGGACGTGGTCCCCCTCGTAGGCGGTGAGCATGGCGATGCGGCGCACGTGCCGGGTCTCGCCGGTGAACTCCGTCGCCAGGAAGATCTCGAGCAGCCGCAGGGCGAGCTCCTGCGGGATCATCCGCGCGCCGAGGCTGAGCACGTTGGCGTCGTTGTGCTCGCGGGACAGCCGGGCGGTCTCCTCCGACCAGGCGAGCGCGCAGCGGATACCGGGGACCTTGTTCGCGGCGATGGCCTCGCCGTTGCCGGAGCCGCCCAGCACGACGCCCATGCTGCCGGGCTCCGCGGCCGTGGCGGCCGCCGCGGCCAGCACGAACGGGGGGTAGTCGTCCTCCGCGTCGTAGCCCGTGGGGCCGTGGTCGACGGGCTCGTGGCCGAGCTCTGCGATGCGGGCCGCGAGGAGGTTCTTGACCTCGAAACCGGCGTGGTCTGATCCCAGGTGAACGCGCACGCGGGGAGCCTCTCATGCGGCGCGCGAGCGACAGGAGCGGGCGTGCGCGTCCTCGGCGTGGACGGCTGCCCGGGCGGGTGGGTCGGCGCGCTGGTCGACACGGCCGCCCCCGCGGGGGTCCGCTGGCTGGCGCTGGCCGACCCCGCGGCGGTCCTCGCCGCCGGGGCGGCGCACGGGGTCGCGGCGACGGGCATCGACATGCCCATCGGGCTGCCGGACGGCCCGGAGCCGCGCGCCGCCGACGCCGCGGCCCGCACGCGGCTGGGGCCCCGCCGCTCATCGGTCTTCCCCACGCCGGCGCGGGCGGTGCTGGCGGCGACCAGCTACGAGCAGGCGTGCGCCCTGTCCGCGCGGGCGGCGGGGCGGCGGCTGTCCGTGCAGGCCTGGAACATCGTCGACCGGATCCGCGCCCTGGACGCCGTACTGACGCCGGACCTGCAGCGGCGGGTCGTCGAGGTGCACCCGGAGGTGTCGTTCGCCGCACTGGCGGGCGCGCCGCTCGCCGCCCCGAAGAAGGTCGCGGCCGGGCGGGCGGCCCGGGAGGCCGCGCTCGCCGGCTGGTTCGCCGAGCTGGACATCCCCGCGACGGCGGTCACCGCCCCACGCGGCACCCCCGGCCGACCGGACGACCGGCTCGACGCGCTGGCCTGCGCCTGGAGCGCGCTGCGCTGGGCGCGGGGGGTCGCTGACGTGCTTCCCTGCGGGCACCTCGGAGACCCCCCGCGCGACAGCCGGGGGCTGCGCTGCGAAATCGTCGTGTGAGCGCCGCGGCTCAGTCGAACGTCGGCGCGACCGTCCGGGAGCGCTTGAGCTCGTAGAAGCCGGGCGTGGCGGCCACGAGCAGCACCCCGTCCCACAGCTTGCCGGCGGCCTCGCCGCGCGGGATCGGCGTGACGACGGGGCCGAAGAACGCCACGGAACCGCCCTGCCCGTCGGGGGCGTGGATCACGGGGGTGCCCACGTCGTACCCCACCGGGTCCATGCCGGCGTGGTGGCTCTTCTTCAGCGGCTCGTCCCAGCTGGGGTCGTCGGCCGCGGCGGCCAGCTCGGCCGGCAGCCCGACCTCGGCCAGCGCCTGGGCGACGACATCGGCGTCCAGGCTCCGCTCGGTGCCGTGCACCCGCGTGCCCATCGCCGTGTAGAGCGGCAGCAGGACGTCGTCGCCGTGGGCCTGCGCGGCCGCGATGAGCACCCGCACCGGGCCCCAAGCGCGGTCCATCATCTCGCGGTACTGCGGCTCCATGTCCCGGCCGTCGTTGAGGACGGCGAGGCTCATCACGTGCCAGCGGACCGCGAGGTCGCGTACCTGCGCGGCCTCGAGCACCCAGCGCGAGGTGATCCACGCCCAGGGACAGAGCGGGTCGAACCAGAAGTCGATCGTGGTCGTGGTCGCGGCGTCGGCCGGGGAACCGGTGGTCTGCGTTTGGGTCAGCGTCATGTCTGACAGCAACGCCACCCGGGGTCGCCGCTATGCCGCCGGGCGGCGGCCGGGTCCCGGTGCCGCGCCGACGCCCCTCCCGGGGCGCCCGTTCCGTCACGGCGGGGGCGGCCGGTGGGAGGATGTGACACTGCGGCAACTGTGGCCGGGTCCGGCGACGAAACGAGGCACATGGGCGTCAACATCTCCGACCTCCGGCGCACCGAGGCGCAAGCCCGGGGCGAGCTCCTGGAGGTCACCGCCAATGCCGTCTCGGTCGACCTCACCCGGGGCCCGACCACCTTCGGCACCCGGTCGGAGATCCGCTTCCGCTGCAGCCGGCCCGGCGCCACGACGTTCTGCGAGTTCATCGGCGAGTCCGTCCAGGCGATCACCCTCAACGGCCGGTCGATCGACCCGTCCTACTGGGACGGCCAGCGCATCGCGCTCCCGGAGCTCATCGACGACAACGTGCTGGTCGTGGCGGCAACCGGCACCTACTCCCGTAGCGGCGAGGGCCTCCACCGGTTCGTCGACACCGACGGCAAGGTGTACCTGTACTCCCAGTTCGAGGCGTACGACGCCCACCGCATGTACGCCTGCTTCGACCAGCCGGACCTGAAGACCACCTTCGAGCTGACCGTCACCGCCCCCGCCGAGTGGGAGGTCGTCAGCAACAGCCCGGCGACCGACGTGTCCCCCGCCGACGGGACGGCCGAGCCGGCCCGGGTGCACCGGTTCGCGCCGACCGCGCGGATCTCGACCTACATCACGGCGTTGGTCGCGGGGCACTACCACCGAGTCACCGACCGGCACGGCGACATCGAGCTCGGCATCTTCTGCCGGCAGGCCGTCGCCGGGGACCTCGACGCCGACGAGCTGTTCACCGTCACGAAGCAGGGCTTCGACTTCTACCACCGGGCGTTCGGGATCCCGTACCCGTTCGGCAAGTACGACCAGCTGTTCGTGCCCGAGTTCAACATGGGTGCGATGGAGAACGCCGGCTGCGTCACGTTCCTCGACGACTACGTCTTCCGCGGGCCGGTCACCGAGGACCGCCGCGAGCGCCGGGCGCTGACCGTGCTCCACGAGATGGCGCACATGTGGTTCGGCGACCTCGTGACCATGCGCTGGTGGAACGACCTGTGGCTCAACGAGAGCTTCGCCGAGTTCATCTCGACGCTGGCGCAGAGCTCCAACACCCGCTGGACGAACGCCTGGGTCACCTTCGCGAACAGCGAGAAGTGGAAGGCGTACCGCGCCGACCAGTTGCCCACCACGCACCCGGTGGCCAGCGACGCCCCGGACATCGTCACGGTGTTGACGAACTTCGACGGCATCACCTACGGCAAGGGCGCGTCGATCCTCAAGCAGCTCGTCGCCTGGGTCGGGCAGGAGCAGTTCCTGGCCGGGCTGCGGACCTACTTCGAGACGTACGCCTACGGGAACACGACCCTGTCCGACCTGCTGACGTGCCTGGAGAAGGCGAGCGGCCGCGAGCTGGCCGGCTGGGCCGCGGAGTGGCTCGAGACCACCGGCGTCAACACGCTGCGGGCCGAGATGGAGAGCGCGGCGGACGGCACGGTGACCGCGGCGCGGATCCGGCAGACCGCACCTGCGGAGCACCCGACCCTGCGCAGCCACCGCGTGGCGGTGGGGCTCTACGACCGGGCCGCCGACGGCGCCCTGGAGCGGCGCGCGCTGGTGGAGCTCGACGTCGTCGGTGCGACGACCGAGCTGGCGGAGCTGGTCGGCCGGCGCCGGCCCGACCTGGTGCTGCTGAACGACGAGGACCTCACCTACGCCAAGATCCGGCTCGACGACGCCTCGATGACCACCCTGCGGGAGGCCGGCGTCGCCGCGCTGCGCGCGCCGCTCGCCCGGGCGCTCGCCTACTCCGCGCTCTGGGACCAGCTGCGCGACGCCGAGCTCCCCGCGTCCGCCTACGTGCCGCTGCTGCTCGACGCGCTCGCGGCCGAACAGGAGATCGGGCTGCTGCAGACGCAGCTGGCACGGCTCGCGCTGGCGGTGAGCACCTACGCCGCGCCGGAGCACCAGGCCGCGCTGCGGCAGCAGCTGGCCGAGTTCTGCTTCGAGCAGCTCGCCCGGGCGGAGCCGGCGAGCCAGCGGCAGCTGTCGCTCGCCCAGGCATGGATCGCCGCGGCGGGCCCGGAGCAGGTGTCGCTGCTGCAGGGGCTGCTGGACGGGGACCCGTCGGCGCTGGGCCTGGTGCCCGGGCTGCGGATCGAGGCGGAGCTGCGCTGGCGGCTGCTGGTCCGGCTCGTGGTGCTGGGCGCGGCCGGCGACGCGATGATCGACGCGGAGGCCGCGCGCGACGCCACGGCGTTCGGCGCCAAGCGGGCCGCGACGGCCCGGGCGGCCCGTCCGACCCCGGAGGCGAAGGCGGAGGTGTGGCACCAGGTCGTGGCGCATGACGAGCTGTCCAACCACCTGCGCCGTGCGGTGGTGGCCGGGTTCGCGCCGCGCGAGCAGGCCGCGCTGGTGGCGCCGTACCTGGCGCCCTACTTCGCCGCGCTGCCCGAGATCTGGGCCACCCGCGGCGTCGAGGCCGCCAGCACCGTCACCGAGGGGCTGTTCCCGAGCGAGCCCACACCCGAGGCGATCGCCGCGGCGGATGCCGCCCTGGCCGACCCGACCCTGCACCCGGCGGCCCGCCGCATGGTGCTCGAGGGGCGGGCGACGCTGGCGCGGGCGCTGGCTGCGCAGCAGTGCGACGTGGCGAACGACTGACGACGGGCTGCCCGCGCCGCGCGGGGCTCAGTTCCGGCCGGGCGCGAGCTGCCGCCGGGGTTTCTGCCGCGCGCGGCCCGCGCGGGCCGCGTCGCCGAGCAGGGCGACCGCCTGCAGCAGCCCGCCGGTCAGGTCGCCGATGCCGGCGGACGCCTTCAACGCGGTGAGGGCCACCGCGCAGCTGCGGTCCGGGATCAGCGGACGGGCGCCGCGACTGGTGACGATGACCGCCTGCCGCTGCGCGGGACTGACCGCGAGCAGGACCGCCGGGTCACCCGCAGGCCGGTCCAGCGACCAGGCGAGCAGCCGCTCGGCCTGCGCGCGGGGACGCTCCTCGAGGTCACCCACGCGGAGGAGGAAGCGCACGCCGGTGGCCTGCTCCGCGGCCGCCAGCGCGTCGCGCAGCCGCTCCCGCTGCGCCTCGCTGAAGCCGCTAGAACCTGCCATCGGCTCCCCCGGCCCCAGGCAGCGCCATCTTGGGGTCGGACTCGGAGAACTGGGGCTCCGGCGCGTCGCCCTGGGCGGTGGTCCACTCCGGCTCCGTGCCGCGCCACGGCCGCCCCGGGCGGTAGTGGTCGGCGGTCACGCCGCGCCGCGGGAAGTAGACGAGCAGCGCGACGACCACGAAGACCACCAGCGGCACGCCCACGAAGATCTCGAGGAGGTGGCCGGTGCTCATGGGGTCGGGGCTGCCGAAGTCGCCCACGTCGGCCGACGCGATCCCCGGGACGACCAGGCCGGCTGTCACGGCGGCGGCCAGCACGCCGAGCCGGCGGGACCGGGCCGCGAGGCGGCTCACCGGTCGGACGGCGGGCCCTCCGGCCCGGTCGGACGGACGGGGGGTCGGGGGACGGCTGTCCGAGGCGGTCACGCTCCGGAATCTACCGGAGTGCCTGCGGCCATGACGTCGGCCACAGCCGCCACGCGGGGATGCTTGACGATCTCCTCCAGCGAGAGCGCCCGGCCGGTCCCGTCCCGCACCGGGAGCCGCCACGACGGGTAGCGCTCGTCGGCCACCCCCGGCAGGTTCGGCTGCGCCCGGTCCCCGACCGCGTCCCCGAGCGCGGCCAGCCGCACCGCCGACCGCGACGACGCCAGCAGCCGGTGCAGCGCCAGCACGACCTCGTCGATCCACGCATCCGGCAGCTGCCCGGTGTCAGCCACCGCCCGGCGCTCCTCGCTCAGCAGCCCCTGGTCGACCAGCAGGTCCAGCAGCGCGGCCCGCTCCCGGGTCGCCTGCTCCTCCTCCTCGGCGGCGGGTCGGCCGAGGACGCCCAGCGCCGCGCGGACCCGCACGTGCTCCTGCTCCAGCCATCCCGCGGCGGTCGGCAGGTCGTGGGTGGACAGCGAGGCCATGGCCAGCTCCCGCCAGGCCGCGGGGTCGGTGAAGACCGTGCGGCCGGCGTCGTCCTGGTCGTGGGCGAACCACAGCACCACGCTGCCGAGCAGGCCACGCTCGGCCAGCTCGCGCTCCGCGGACTCGGGCACCGTGCCGAGGTCCTCCGCCACCACGAGGGCCTGCGCCCGGGCGGCCTCGAGCGCCAGCACGCCGAGCATCGCCGCGGCGTCGTAGGACACGTACGTGCCGTCCGCGGCGCTGGCCCCCGGCGGCACCCACCACAGCCGGAACAGCCCCAGCACGTGGTCCACCCGCAGCCCGCCGCCCAGCGACAGCACGGCGCGGACCACGTCCCGCCACGGCCCGTACCCCGCCTCCGCGAGCGCCCGCGGGTCCCAGGGCGGCAGGCCCCAGTCCTGCCCCTGCTGGTTGAAGGAGTCGGGCGGCGCGCCGACCGACCAGCCCGTCGGCGCCAGCACGTCCTGCAGCGCCCACGCGTCGGCGCCACCCGGGTCCACGCCGACGGCCAGGTCGTGCACGACGCCGATCCGCATCCCGGCCATCCGGCCCGAGCGTTGCGCCGCCGCCAGCTGCAGCGCGCAGCTGCGCAGCACCCACTGCCAGAAGGCCAGCCGCTCGGGCGCGCCGGCGCACGCCGCCGCTACCTCCGCCGAGGCGGGGTCGTGCAGCGGCTCCGGCCACTCCCGCCAGTCCGACCCGTACCGCTCGGCCAGCACGTTGAAGGTGGCGACCTGCCGCACGGCCTCGACGGACCCGTCCTGCTCCTCGCCCTCGGGGGCGTCCGCGGTCGGCTCGCCGTCGGTCGCGTACGGGTACAGCAGCTCCAGCGCGGCCAGCACCGCGCTCCAGGTCGCGTCCCGGTCGATGTGCTCACCGGGCTCGGGTGCCAGGGCGTCCACCTGCCGGCGCACCTCCGGCGGGGCCTCGGCGTAGGCCGCGAGGTCGGTGACCCGCAGGTAGAGCGGACTCGC
>JAOPWU010000185.1 GCA_025965515.1 Mycobacterium sp. | reverse complement strand
CTCCCACCGGACCCGTCCCGGCCGGGGAATCCGTGGTGCGGCTGCGCACCGCCGCGGTGCAGGACGTGCTCCGCACGGTCGGCGAGGTCGAACTCGGCGCCCGCCGCGTACAGGCCGCGACGGAGCGCCTGGTGACCTCCGCGCAGCGCGTCGCCGACGCCTCCCGGGGCGACCGCCCCGACGCGGTGGCGGTCGCGCTGGTGGAGCTTGCCGCCGCCGCCGAGCTGGCCCGGCCCCTGGCCGAGGACCACCGCGACGGGGCCGTCTCCCTGCGCGAGGGCAGCACCCGGCTCACGATGGTGCCGCTGGAACGATGTCTGGCGCAGTACCCGCGCATGGTGCGCTCGGTGGCGCAGGCCGCCGGCAAGCGCGTCCGCTGGGAGGTCCTGGGCGGGGCGGTCGCCGTCGACGCGCGGGTGCTGGACGGGCTGTCGGAGGCCCTCACCCACCTGGTGACGAACGCGGTGGACCACGGGTGTGAACCGCCGGAGGTGCGTGAGGCCGCCGGGAAGCCGGCCGAGGCCACCATTACCCTGCGGGCCCGCGCCGCGGGTACGCGTCTCGTCCTGGAACTCACCGACGACGGTGCCGGCATCGACGTCGAGGCCGTGGGTGCCGCCGTGCGCCGACGAGGCCTGGACCCGGTCGGCCGCAGCCTGCTCGCACTGCTCACGCTCCCCGAGCTGTCGACCGCAGCGGCCGTCACGCGCACCAGCGGCCGGGGCGTGGGCCTCGACGCCGTGGCCCGCGGCATCCGCGCGATGGGCGGCAGCCTGGCGGTCCGCACGGAGCGCGGACGGGGCACCACCTTCACGGTGGACGTGCCGCTGGACCGCGGCGTCCTGCACTGCCTCGTCGCCCGGGTCGGCAGCGAGCGGTACGCGGTGCCGTTCTCGCAGGTCGTCGAGACGCTGGCGCTGCCGGAGCAGCTCGGTGACCTAGCGGGCACGCCGGTGGTCGTCCACGCCGACCGGGTGCTGCCGGTCCTGCCGCTCGGCGAGCGGATCGGCGCCGGCGGCTCGCCGCGCTACGGGGTACTGACCGAGACGGCCGCGGGCCCCGTGGTGGCGTCCGTCGACGCCCTGCTGGGGGAGCGGCAGTGCGTCGTCCGGCCGCTCGGCCGGTTCCTCGACGACGCGGGCGTCCCGGGCGTCAGCGGCGCGACCCTCGACGACGACGGCGCCGTCCTGCTGGTCGTGGACCTGGAGCACTGGTGCACGGTGTCGGCGGGCGCGGGCCGGGCCGCTGCGGCGGGGAGCCCGGTGCCGCCCGACCGCACCGAAGCCACCGCCCGGGTGCTCGTGGTCGAGGACAGCCGCGGCGTGCGGCTGCTGGAGGAACGGGTCCTGACGGCCGCGGGGTACGCGGTGGAGACCTGCGAGGACGGGACCGCCGGGCTGGAACGGCTGGCGGGGGCGCCGGCGGACTGCGTCGTCACGGACGTCGACATGCCGGGGTGCGACGGGTTCGCGCTGACGCGCGCGATCCGGGCGCACGCCGCCTGGGCGGGCGTCCCCGTCGTGATCATGACCAGCCGGGGCAGCGAGGACGACACCCGCGCCGGCCTCGAGGCGGGCGCCGACGCGTACCTGCGCAAGAGCGGCTTCGACGAACGCGCGCTGGTGGCGACGGTGCGGCGGCTCGTCGGGCGCTGACTTCACCGCCGGACGGCTCAAGTCCACTGCTCCGCCCGGCCGATCACTGGTGGGCGGGCCGCTGCGGGCGGCCGGCACGACAGGAGGCCCACGGTGGCGCTGGTGGTGGCGGCGGACGACAGCCCGACGATGCGGCGCATCGTGGCGGGCGTGCTGACCAAGCAGGGGCACGAGGTCGTGACCGTCGCCGACGGGCTGGCGGCGGTGCAGGCGGTGTTCCGGCTGCAGCCGGACGTGGTGGTGCTCGACGTGCAGATGCCGCGTCTCTACGGCTACACGGCGGCACGCCTGCTGAAGGACGACTGGTCCACGGCGGAGATCCCGGTGGTGCTGCTGACCAGCCTCGGCGCCGCCAGCGACCGGTACTGGGGCGAGCGCAACGGCGCGGACCGGTACCTGACGAAGGACTTCGAGGCGCCGCAGCTGGCCGACACCGTCGCGGCGGTGCTGGCCGACGCCGAGCAGCGGCGGGGCGGCCGGCCGCGGCTCAAGGCCGACCCGCAGGAGCTGTCCGACGACGACGTGCTGGAGCGCACCTGCGAGGTGCTGGACCGTACGTTGTTCACCACGTCGCTGGTGGCGGAGATCACCGCGCTGCCGTCGACCGTCGTGGGGTTCGAGGCGACGGTCGGGGCCGTGCTGGGCACCGTGGCGCGGGTCGTGGACGCCGGGGCGTGCGCGGTGGTGCTGCCGCTGCCCGAGGGACTGCGGACGTACGTGACGGTGGGCGTTCCCGTGGACACCGGGCACCTGTCGGAGCTGCTGGCCCGGTGCGCGGCCACGCTGGACGTGCCGGTCACGGATCTGATGCCGAGCCTGTCCGACCCGGCCGGGCTGCTGGCCGAGGGGCGGGCGATGGATCCGGGCGACGTCGCGCTGCGCAGCTTCCTGTCCATGCCGCTGCCGGCGGCCGGCGGCCGGCCCCCCGCGCTGCTGGCGCTGTCGACCTGCGACGAGACCGGCTTCGACGATGCCGCGCTCGCCACCCTGCGCATCCTCGCCGCGCCGATCGCGCTCGTGCTCGACCACGCCCGCCTGACGTCCGCCGCCGTCCTGGCCTGAGCTGCCGGGCGCCGGGTCGCGGGACCGACGCCCGCGGCTGGGTAGCGTGGAGAGTCGTGACGCCCTCCATCGCAGAGTTCCGCAGCGCCGTCAGCCGTTTCCCCACCGGGGTCACCCTGTTGACGACGCTGCGCGGCGACGTGCCGGTCGGGCTGACGGCCAACGCGTTCGTCTCCGTCTCGCTGGACCCGCTGCTGGTGCTGATCAGCGTGTCGCGTACCGCCCGGTTCCACGACGCCGTGCTGGGGTCCGGGGTGTTCGGGGTGTCCGTGCTGGCGGCGACGCAGGAGGACGTCTCGCGGGCCTTCGCGACGCACGGCCGCCAGCAGCGTGCCGACGCGTTCGCGCGCTGGCCGCACACGGTCGGGAAGGCGAGCGGCTGCGTCCTGCTGGACGAGAGCGTCGCGACGCTGGAGGCCCGGACGGTCGCGACGCATCCCGGCGGCGACCACACGCTGGTGGTGGGGGAGGTTCTCTCGGTGGCCGAGCCCCGCCCGGACACCCCGCCCTTGATCTACCACGAGAGCCGGTACCGCGCGTTCGAGGATGCCGACGCGGAGCTCGACGACCCGGTGGGCGCGGACGACCCGTTCGCCTGACAGGGCGATCGTCAGTTGAGGCGGGCCAGCAGCTGGCGCGCCTGGCGGCGCAGCCGCTCGGCGGGGCCCGGGTCGTCGGGGTCCGCGAGCTCGTCGAGGCCCCGCGGGACGGCGTCCTCCAGCCGGTCGGCGTAGGCGATGAGCGTGGCGGCGGCATCCCCGAAGCGGCCGAGGTCGGCCTGTGCCCGGGCGACCTCCATCACCAGCGGGGGCGGGTGCCCCGGCACGAGGAGGGACGACTCCGCGGCCCACAGGAGCGTCCGGGCATCGGCGTGCCGGTGGGCGAGCAGGCGGATGTTGTTCAGCACGCGCAGCACGATGTCCGGCACGGTCGCCGGGGCGAACAGGCCGGGGGCCCGCGCGACGCCGGCGGTCGCCAGCAGGGCATCGACGCCCCGGTCCTCCAGGGTGGTGCCGCCGCTCGCCGGATCCACCACGACGAGACCGCCGGGGCCCGGGTCGGCGGACCCGTCGGTGACGGCGACGAGGAACCGGCCCGGCATGCCCAGCCCGTGCGCCGGTATGCCGGCTCGCCGGGCGACGTCGAGCCAGACCGCCGACACGAGGATCGGCAGCCCGCGGCGGCGCCGCACCACCTGCGGCAGGAGGCTGGCGCGCAGGTCGTCCGGGTCCCCGGGCAGCTCCCGCAACCCGACTTCGTCGCCGAGTACGGTCCGCAGCGCGGCCGCCCCGCCGTACGGGCCGGCGGCGGCGGAGTCGACCCGGTCCCGGACCCGCTCGCCCCAGCCGCGCAGCGTGTCCAGCACCGCGACCGGGGGCTCGCCGGCCTGCGGCCCGGCCTCCTGGGCGAGCAGCAGCAGCGCCGTGGTCAGGTCGGGCTGCGCGGCGCGGAGCTCCGCCGCGAGCGCATCCCGGGTGGTCGTCACCGCCGCCGCTCCGGCCGGGGCGGAACCCGCTTGCCCGCCACGACCGCGGCGCGGGGGAGCACCACGAGGGTCCCGTCGGCCCGCCGGACGGCCAGCTCGGCGGCCGAGATCCGCTCGAGGATGCCCAGGATGTCGGAGAGCAGCGGGGTGCCGCCGGGCCCGAGTAGGCCGGGCTCGCCGGCTGCGGCGCGCACGACGACGCGCTGCCCGAGGTCCGCCGGGCCGAGCCGGTCGACCAGGGCGGCGCGGGGTCCGTGCGGCACGGGTCCTCCAAGGGGGCGGGGCTGGCAAAGCGGCGGGGGGTGGCTAACTGTTGGGCCGCACCTGCAGTGATACTAAGAACCGACCCGGGACACAGCCGGGACCCGTTCCCGACCGGCCGTTTCGGCTGCCGGCCCGGCACACTGGAGGAATCCGACGTGACCTACGTCATCGCCGAGCCTTGTGTGGACCTGAAGGACAAGGCCTGCATCGAGGAGTGCCCCGTCGACTGCATCTACGAGGGCGAGCGGATGCTCTACATCCAGCCCGACGAGTGCGTCGACTGCGGGGCGTGCGAGCCCGTGTGCCCGGTGGAGGCCATCTACTACGAGGACGACGTCCCCTCGCAGTGGAAGCCCTACACCGAGGCAAATGTCGCGTTCTTCGCGGAGATCGGCTCGCCGGGCGGCGCCAGCAAGGTGGGGAAGATCGACAAGGACCACCCGATCGTCGCCGCACTGCCGCCGCAGGAGCACGACGAAGCCTGAGTTCGCCGTGACGTCCGCTGCGCCGAGCACCGGCACCGTCGCGCCCGCGCCGTCCCACCCCGTCCTGGGCTGGGCGGCGCGGCGTGCGTCCGGGGCCCTGCCCGACTTTCCCTGGGACAGCCTCACCGGCCACGCCGCCACCGCGCGCCGGCACCCGGGCGGGATCGCCGACCTCTCGGTCGGGACCCCGGTCGACCCGACGCCCGCCTCCGTGCAGGAGGCGCTGCGCGCCGCGTCCGACGCGCCGGGCTACCCCGCGACGTACGGCACCGCCGGGTTGCGGGAGGCCATCGCCGGCTGGGCACGGCGCGCCCACGGCATCCAGCTCGACCCGGCGCACGTGCTGCCCACCGTCGGCAGCAAGGAGTTGGTGGCGCTGCTGCCGTCCCTGCTGGGGCTGGGCGCAGGCGCCCGCGTCGGCTTCCCGACGCTGGCCTACCCGACCTACGACGTCGGCGCCCGCATGGCCGGCGCCGAGCCCGTCGCGGTCGACGGTGTGCCGGCCGAGCCGCTCGACATGCTGTGGCTCAACAGCCCGGCCAACCCCACGGGCGCCGTCGCGACGGTGGACGAGCTGCGGGCGCAGGTCGCCTGGGCCCGGGACGCCGGCGTCCTGCTCGTCTCCGACGAGTGCTACCTCGACCTCGCCTGGGACGCCCCAGCGGTGTCCCTGCTGCACCCCGACGTCTGCGGCGGGTCCCACGAGGGCCTGTTGGTCGTGCACTCGCTGTCGAAGCGCTCCAACCTCGCGGGGTACCGGGCGGCGAGCGTCTTCGGCGACCCGGCCGTCATCGCGGCGCTGCTGGAGGTCCGCAAGCACGCGGGGCTGATCGTGCCCGCGCCGGTCCAGGCCGCCGCGCTGGCCGCCTACGCCGACGACGCGCACGCGGCCGACCAGCGGGAGCGCTACCGCGCCCGACGGGAGCGGCTGCGGGCGGCGGTCCTGGCGGCCGGCTTCCGGATCGACCACAGCGTCGGCGGGCTCTACCTGTGGGCCACCCGCGGGGAGTCCTGCTGGGACACGGTCGCCGCGCTGGCTGCGGTCGGCCTGCTGGTGGCGCCCGGCGCCTTCTACGGCGCCGCCGGTGCCCGGCACGTGCGGATCGCGCTGACGGCCACGGACGAGCGGATCGACGCGGCCTGCGAGCGGCTGGCGGCGCTGGCGGGCTGAGGCCGCCGGGAGCCCGCCGCCGCCTCGCTAGAGTGCTCGCATGGTCGACTCACCGCTGAGCCCCGAACTCGACGAGCTCTGGGAGCGCCGCGCGGAGCTCACGCCCGCCGACGGCGACGCCCGCGCCGTCATCACCAAGGCCGTCGACGCGCTCGACGACGGCTCCGCGCGCGTCGCGTGGATCGACCCCACCACCGACCAGGTCGTGGTCGACGAGCGCGCCAAGCGCGCCATCCTGCTGTCCTTCCGGGTCCTCGAGCTGGGCGACTCCAGCGCCGGTGACTTCCACTACCGCGACCGGATGCCGCTGAAGACCCGCTTCGACGGCGTCCGGGTCGTCCCCGGCGCCGTCGTCCGCTGGGGCTCCTACGTTGCGCCCGGCGCGGTGCTCATGCCCTCGTTCACCAACATCGGCGGGTACGTCGGCGAGGGAACCATGGTCGACACCTGGGCCACCGTCGGCTCCTGCGCCCAGGTGGGACGCAACGTCCACCTGTCCGGCGGCGTGGGGCTCGGCGGCGTGCTGGAGCCGCCGAACGCGACGCCCGTCGTCATCGAGGACGAGGCGCTCATCGGCAGCCGCGCGATGATCACCGAGGGCGCCCGGGTCGGCCGCGGCGCGGTCGTGGGCGCCGGCGTGGTGCTCAACCCCTCGATCCCCGTCATCGACACCGAGACCGGCCAGGAGATCAGCCGCGGGCACGTCCCGCCGTGGTCGGTGGCCGTCAGCGGAGTCCGGCAGCGGGAGTTCGCCGGCGGGACCTTCGGGCTTCCCTGCGTGCTGGTCATCAAGCGGCTCGAGGAGGGGCAGCGCCACGACAAGGCGCAGCTCAACGACGCGCTGCGCGCGCACGGCGCGGCGACCTGACGTGACCGCCGCCCCGGTGACCGCGCCGCTGGACCTGTCGGCGGACGCCGTGGCGCTGACCGAGCGGCTCGTCGACGTCCCCAGCGTCAGCGGGGACGAGCGGGCGCTCGCCGACCTGGTGGCGGCCGCGCTGCGCGGGCTGCCGGGCCTCGAGGTGGTGCGCGACGGCGACGCCGTGCTCGCGCGCACGCAGCGCGACCGGGGCCGCCGGGTTCTGCTCGCCGGGCACCTCGACACCGTGCCGATCGCCGACAACGTCCCGTCCCGGCGGGAGGGGGACCGGCTGTTCGGCTGCGGCACGTCCGACATGAAGGCCGCGCTGGCGGTGATGCTGCGGATCGTTGCCGCGGACGCCGCAGCGCCCGACGCGTCGCCCTACGACCTCACGGTGGTCTTCTACGACCAGGAGGAGGTCGCGGCGGTCCGCAACGGGCTGGGGCGACTCGCGCGGACCCGCCGGGCGTGGCTCGACTGCGACCTCGCGCTGCTCATGGAGCCGACGTCGGGGCTCGTGGAGGCCGGCTGCCAGGGGACCCTGCGGGTGGTCACCACCGTCCCCGGGCGGCGCGCCCACACGGCGCGGGCCTGGCTGGGGCAGAACGCGATCCACGCGGCGGCGCCGCTCCTCGCCACGCTGGCTGCCTACGAGCCCCGCTCGGTCACCCTCGACGGTTGCACCTACCGCGAGGGCCTGTCCGCCGTGCAGATCGGCGGCGGGGTGGCGGGCAACGTGGTCCCGGACGCCTGCACCGTCACGGTGAACTTCCGGTTCGCGCCCGACCGCACCGAGGAGCAGGCGCTCGCGCACGTCCGGGAGGTCCTGCCCGCCTGGACCTGGGAGCTCACCGACACCTCGCCCGGTGCGTTGCCGGGCCTCGGCGCGCCGCTCGCGCAGGAGTTCGTCGCGACCGTGGGGTCGGCGCCGGTCGCGAAGTACGGCTGGACCGATGTCTCGCGCTTCGCGGCGCTCGGCATTCCGGCCCTGAACTTCGGACCCGGCGACCCGAACCTGGCGCACACGCGCGACGAGTCGGTCGAGACCGCGCTCATCGGCGACGCCGAGGACACGCTGCGACGTTTCCTGCGGTTGAGCGCCGCGTAACACCGCGGGCGGGACGGCAACGAGATCGTCACACCGCCGCGGTACGCCCGACACGTCGGGCCGGTGAACTGATCCAGACCCGCCGAGCGGCGGGGCGCGCCTAGGGTTCCGTCCCCGCACTCGCGGGGGGTCTGGTCCGAGAGGCGAGGCACCGGCGGTCCGATGACGCCCCGGCGGTGCTCCACGGCGGGAGAAAAGCCCGGGAGGCAAGCCGGACACGGCTGCCGTCCCCGGCCGTGGCCCCGTCGCTGGAGAGTTCATGACCGCGTCATCGCCCGCCACCACCGGCACCCCCGCCGGCGCCTTCGGTACCGTCATCCTCGAGGAATCCCCCCACGACGAGCTCGCCATCTTCGGCTACGCGCAGGAACTGAAGCGCAGCCTCGGGCCGTTCGCCTCGTTCGCCGCCGGGTTCTCCTTCGTCAGCATCCTGACGACCGTCTTCCAGCTGTTCGCCTTCGGCTTCTCGTTCGGCGGGCCGGCCTTCTTCTGGACCTGGCCGCTGGTCTTCCTCGGTCAGCTGATGGTGGCGCTGTGCTTCGCGGAGCTGGCCGCCCGCTACCCGATCGCCGGGTGCGTCTACCAGTGGTCCCGCCGCATGAGCACGCCGACCGTCGGCGCCATGGCGGGCTGGTTCATGCTGGTCGGCCAGATCGTGAGCGTCGCCGCCGCGGCCATCGCGCTGCAGGTGGTGCTGCCGTCGGTCTGGTCCGGCTTCCAGGTCGTCGGCGGGGACCCCACGCTCACCACCTCGTCCGGCGCGACCAACGCGGTGCTGCTCGGCAGCATCCTCATCGTCGCGACGACCATCATCAGCGCGGTCGGCGTCCGCATCATGTCGATCGTCAACAGCGTCGGCGTGGCCTGCGAACTGGCCGGCGTGGCGCTGCTGGTCGTCCTCCTGTTCACGCACGCCCAGCGTGGCGCGGGCGTGGTGCTGCACACCGGCGGCATCGGCCACGGCTACCTCTGGCCGTTCCTCATCTCTGCGCTCATGGCCGCGTACGTCATGTACGGCTTCGACAGTGCGGGCGAGTTGTCCGAGGAGACCCACCAGCCGCGTCGCACGGCGCCGCGGGCCATCCTGCGCGCGCTCATCGCCTCGGGCATCGGCGGCGGCCTGTTGCTGGTCGCAGCCCTCATGGCGGCGCCGAGTGTGAGCGACGGCAGGCTCGCCAGCGGGGGCCTGCCGTACGTCCTCACGTCCAGCCTCGGCAGCGGCGTCGGCCGGGCACTGCTGATCGACGTGGCCGTGGCCATCTGCGTCTGCACCCTGGCCATCCAGACGGCCGCGAGCCGGGTCGCGTTCTCGCTGTCCCGCGACAGGATCCTGCCGCTCTCGAGCCACCTCGGCCGCGTGAGCCCCGCCACGGGCGCCCCGATCCTGCCGACCGTGCTGGTGGGCCTGCTGGCCATCCTGCTGCTGGTCGTCAACGTCGGCCAGGCGCAGCTGTTCACCGCGCTCACCGGCGTGGCCGTCGTCGTCGTCTACCTCGCCTACCTGATGGTGACCGTCCCGCTGCTCGTCCGACGGGTACGCGGCGGGCTGCCGGAGAGCGACGGCTTCAGCCTCGGCCGCGCCGGGATCGGAGTGAACCTGGTCGCCGTCCTGTACGGCGGGTTCATGGTCGTCAACATGGCCTGGCCCCGGTCGGCCGTGTACGACCCCGCGGGTGGGCACTGGTACCTGCAGTTCTTCGCGCTGCTGTTCGTGGCCGCCGTGCTGGCCGTCGGCGCGCTGGTGACCCGCGGCCGCACCACCCCTGCGGAGGTGGCCGCGTGACCGCCGGCCTCCCTGCCGCCGACACGGTGCTGGTGGACCACACCGTCCCGGGCGGCGCCGCCTGGACGGTGCGCCTGCGGGCCGGGCGGGTCCTGCGGCTGGCGCTCACCGGCGACAGCGGGAACGCCGCGGTGCTGCTGTTCCCCGACGCCGACCGGCATGACCGGCTCAACGTGCCGGACACGCTGAAGGCGCAGCTGTCGTTCTGCGTGCGCCCGCCGCTGGTGCTGATGTCCACCCTGGGCCGGGGCCTCGCCACGGTCATCGGGTCGTCGCTCGACTGGCACGACGCCGTGACGGGGCACAGTCTCCCGGCGCACCTGGCCCGGTTCGGTCCGTCGTCGTACGCGACCGACCGCAATGACCAGCGGCTGTCGGCCCGCGACGGGCTCGTCTCGGAGCTGCGCAAGCAGGGCCTCGGCGAGCGCGACCTGCACGCCTGCGTCAACTTCTTCAGCAAGGTGGTGCCGGCAGACGATGACCGCGGCACGCTCAGCTTCGTACCGGGGCACGGCCGGGCGGGGGACTGGGTGGAGCTGCGGGCCGCGCTGGACCTGCTCGTGGTGCTCGCCACGGCGCCGCACCCCATGGACGCCGCCTCCTGGCAGCCCGCCGGCGTGCGTGTCACCGTCCTCGACCGGCCCGACTCCCCGGACCGGTCCACCAGTGCCGTCCCTGTCCGTGACGAGAGCCGCCGGGCCCTCGCGACCGCCGAGGCGGTGCTGGCGTGACCACCCTGGCCCCCCTGCTGACGGTGACCGTGCAGCCCGGCGACGGCTGGCACGGTGTCGTGCCGGCGGGCGGCCGGCTGCGCATCGTCGACCTGCACGGCAACCAGGCCGTCGACAGCCTCTTCTTCGACGCCGCGGATCCGACGAACCGGTACAGCGCGGTGGACACCATCCGCGAGCAGGGCGCCGTCTACCTGACGGTCGGCAGCACGCTGCTCACGCAGCGGCTCGACCCGCTCCTCACCATCGTCGAGGACACCTGCGGGCGGCACGACACCGTGGGCGGCGCCTGCTCGCAGGAGAGCAACGTCGTGCGCTACGGCGAGCACACCCGCCACCAGCACGCCTGCCGCGAGACGTTCATCCGGCAGGCGGTGGCCGCGGGCCTGGGGATCGCGGACCTCACGCACAACGTCAATTTCTTCATGAACGTGCCGGTGACCTCGGCGGGCGGGCTCTCGTTCGCCGACGGCGTCTCGGCGCCGGGCAAGTACGTCGAGCTGCAGGCGCACCGCGACGTGCTCGTGGTGATCAGCAACTGTCCGCAGCTGAACAACCCCTGCAACGGCTACGACCCGACCCCGGTCGAGCTGGTGGTGACGGCGTGACGGCGACGCTGCAGCGCCCGCGGGCCACCCGAGCGGTGGACCCCGCGACCGTCACCGTCGTGCAGCCCGGGCTCCAGACGACCCTGCAGGACGTCCGCGGTCGCGGCGGCTCGTGGGACGTCGGCGTCCCGCCGTCCGGCGCGTTCGACGAGCTGACGGCCGCCCTGCTCGCCCGCTGCGTCGGCAACGACGACGGGGCCGCATGCCTCGAGGCCGTCGTGCGCGGCCCGGTGCTGCGCTTCTCCCGCCGGACGCTGGTCGCGGTCGGCGGGGGCGCCCACGCCGCCACCGTCGACGGCCGGGCGCTGCGTCCCGGCGTTGCGACCATGGTCCCGGCGGGGGCGGTCGTCGACCTCGGCCCGCTGGACGGGGCGGGGCTGCGCGGCTACCTCGCGGTGCGCGGCGGCTTCGCTGCACCGCGGGTGCTCGGCAGCCGGGCGACCTTCCTGCTGGGCGGCTTCGGCGGCCACGAGGGGCGGGCCCTCGCGGCCGGCGACCAGCTGCAGATCGGGCGCGGCGAGAACCTGGCGGCCCCCGGCGACGTGGTCGGCCTGCTGCCGGCGCTCGGCGCGGACTGGGAGCTCGCGGTCGTCGCGGGCCCGCACGGCTCCCCGGACTACCTCGCGCCCGGCGCGCTGCAGGACTGGCTCGACGCCACCTGGACCGTCGACCACCGGGTGGACCGCACCGGGATCCGGCTGGTGGGGCCGGCGCCGCGGTGGTCCCGCACCGACGGCGGGGAGGCGGGGCTGCACCCGTCCAACCTGCACGACTCGGCCTACCCGGTCGGCGGGATCATGGCGTCGGGCGACACCCCCGTCATCGTCGGCCCCGACGGGCCCAGCCTCGGCGGCTTCGTGGTGCCCTGCGTCGTCACGGCCGCCGACCGCTGGAAGCTGGGGCAGCTGCGTCCCGGGGACACCGTCCGGCTGCGGCTGGTCACCCCGCAGCAGGCCACGGCGGCCGCGGCGGACCGGCGGCGGCTGCTGGCGGACGTGCGCGGCGCGCTGGCGGTGCTGGCGGCGGGGGACGGCACCGGTGGCCCGGTCGCGGCTGCGCCCGAGCCCGCCGCGCCG
>JAOPWU010000086.1 GCA_025965515.1 Mycobacterium sp. | reverse complement strand
CCCAACCGGCATGGTCGAGGACATGAGCCAGACCATCGACGCCCTAGTCACCGCCGGACCCGGCAAGCCCTTCGAGCGCAGCACGATCGAGCGCCGCGACCCCCGTCCGCACGACGTCGTCATCGACATCCACTACGCCGGCATCTGCCACTCCGACATCCACCAGGGACGCGAGGAGTGGGGCGAGGCCCTGTTCCCGATGGTCCCCGGCCACGAGATCGCCGGCATCGTCAGCGCCGTCGGCTCCGACGTCACGAAGTACGCCGTCGGCGACCGCGTCGGTGTCGGCTGCTTCGTCGACTCCTGCCGCGAGTGCGAGAACTGCGAGGCCGGCGAGGCCGGCGAGGAGCAGTACTGCCTCAAGGGCGAGGTCGCGACGTACAACGGCAAGCAGTACGACGGCGAGCCCACCTTCGGCGGCTACAGCCGCGCCGTGGTCGTGGACGAGAACTACGTGCTCGGCATCCCCGAGGGCGTGGGCCTGGACCAGGCCGCTCCCCTGCTGTGCGCCGGCATCACCGTCTACTCGCCGCTCAAGCACTGGAACGCCGGCCCCGGGACCAAGGTCGCCGTCGTCGGCATGGGTGGGCTCGGCCACATGGGCGTCAAGATCGCGCACGCCCTGGGCGCCGAGGTGACCGTGCTGAGCCAGACGCTCTCCAAGGAGGAGGACGGCAAGCGGCTCGGCGCCGACCACTACTACGCGACCAGCGACAGGCAGACCTTCAAGGACCTGCGCGGCAGCTTCGACCTGATCGTGAACACGGTCGCGGCGAACCTGCCCGTCGACCGCTACCTCTCGCTGCTGCGGCTCAACGGCACCATGGTCAACGTCGGCATCCCCGAGAGCGCCGACAGCGTCCACGCGATGTCGCTGGCCGGCATGCGCCGGACCATGTCCGGCTCCAAGATCGGCGGCATCCGCGAGACCCAGGAGATGCTCGACTTCTGCGCCGAGCACGGCCTGGGCGCCGAGATCGAGATCATCGGCGGCGAGCAGATCAACGAGGCCTACGAGCGGGTGCTCGCGAGCGACGTCCGCTACCGCTTCGTGATCGACACCGCTACGTTCGCGTCCTGAGCCCTGCGGCGGCGCCGGCCTCCCCGCCGGCGCCGCCGCCGCACCACCCACCTGGAGGTAGCCGTGCCGCCGACCATCGCCGAGGGCGTCGAGGGCGCGAAGGCGCTGGTCGGGGTCCCACTCGGACCCAGCGGCTGGGAGGAGATCACCCAGGAGCGGGTGAACCTGTTCGCCGACGCCACCGGCGACCACCAGTGGATCCACGTCGACGTCGAGCGGGCGAAGGCCGAGAGCCCGTTCGGCGGCCCGATCGCCCACGGGTACCTCACGCTGTCGCTGCTGCCGCAACTGCTGCCGCAGCTGGTGGAGATCCGCGGCTTCGCGCTGGGCGTCAACTACGGGGCGGACAAGGTGCGCTTCCCCGCTCCCGTGCCCGTGGGCAGCCGGGTGCGGGCCGGCGCGGTGGTCGACGAGGTCACCGACGTGACCGGCGGCAGCGGCGGGGTGCAGCTGCGGATCACGGTCACCATCGAGGTCGAGGGCGGCAGCAAGCCGGCCCTCGTCGCGACCGTCCTGCTGCGCCGCTACCTGTAGGTCAGGCCCGGGCCGCGACCTCGCTGGCCGCGACGACGCCCGCCGTCACCAGCAGCACGGCCGGCCACGCGCCGACCTTCTTCGCCAGCGGGTGGGAGCCGCCCATCGCGGCCGTGTACGCGGCGGTGAGCCCCACCGCGGCCGGCGCGCCCACCTGCTTCGCCCAGCGGCTCGCGCACCACGCCCCCGCGGTCGCGAACGCCGCACCGCCGAGCTCGCGGCGGCCGGTGGCCCGGGCGGCGGCGAACCCGCCGATCAGGCCCGCCGCCGCGACGGCGGACGGGCGGAGGGCGGTGTGCAGCGTGGTCGTCATGCGGGCCACGCTACCGACCCCTAGGCCCGCGTCCGCGGGAGTGACATCGTCCCTGCGTGACCCCCGAGGACCTCGCGCACCTGCGCCGCGCCCACGACCACATGGACCGGCACTACGCCGAGCCGCTGGACGTCGCCGCGCTCGCCCGGGTGGCGCTCATGTCGCCCTCGCACTTCTCGCGCCAGTTCCGCGCGACCTACGGCGAGACGCCGTACGGCTACCTGCAGACACGGCGCATCGAACGGGCGATGGCGCTGCTCCGCCGGGGCGACCTGTCGGTGACGGAGGTCTGCATGGCCGTGGGCGCGACGTCGCTCGGCTCGTTCAGCGCCCGGTTCACGGAGCTGGTCGGCGAGACCCCGAGCGCCTACCGGGCCCGCGATCACGCCGCGACCCGCGCCGTGCCGCCCTGCTTCGCCAAGCTCTGGACCCGGCCGCGCCCGAGCAGGATCCGAGAAGCGCGGCCCGCCGGCGGGGCCTAGCGTCCGAGGCATGGACCTCACCCTCACGCACACCTTCCTGATCGTCCACGACCAGGACGCCGCGCTCGCCTTCTACCGGGACACCCTCGGCTTCGACGTCCGGAATGACGTCGACCTCGGCGGGATGCGCTGGCTCACGGTCAGCCCGCCCCAGCAGCCGGGCATCGAGATCGGCCTCAACACTCCCTTCGGGGACCCCGAGGAGCAGCAGGCCGTGCTGAGCCTGGTGGCCAAGGGGCTGGCCGGCACTTTGATCTTCGTGACGACCGACGTCGACAAGGCCTTCGAGGACCTGGTCGCCGCCGGCGTCGAGGTCACCCAGGAACCCATCGACCAGCCGTACGGGGTGCGCGACTGCTCCTTCCGGGACCCCTCCGGCAACCACATCCGGCTCTCCCAGCGCCTCGACGGCGGCACCGCCGGCTGAGGACCCTGGGGTCCCGGCCTGCCTTGTGCGAGCCGGGGGCCCGGCGGAGGGTGATCGCATGACCGAGGCCCGCCGCGCCCTGCCCGGCAGTGCCCGCGCCGCAGCCCCCGGCGTCACCGTCACCGGCCCGCTGCCCCCCGACGAACAGGTCGCCACGACGGTGGTGCTGCGCCGCCGCGAGCCGGTGCCGGCGGAGCTCGTCGAGGGTCCCGAGACGCTGACCCCCGAGCAGCTGGCCGCGGCGCACGGCGCCGACCCGGCCGACGCGGAGCGGGTCCGGGAGGTGCTCACCGCCGCCGGCCTGCGCGTCGACGCCGTCGACCTGGCCTCCCGCCGCGTGCAGGTCTCGGGGCCCGCGGCCGCAGCCGCCGCGGCGTTCGGCACCGAACTGACGCGGGCGACCAGCCCCGACCCCCGCACCGGCGCACCGGTCGAGCACCGGTACCGCACCGGCGAGCTGACGC
>JAOPWU010000046.1 GCA_025965515.1 Mycobacterium sp. | reverse complement strand
CGCCGCTCTGGCCACGCTCGGGCACGCCGGGGTGGCCGTGGGGTCGAGTCCCTCGCCCGTCCTGAGCGGCACCGCGATGGTCGCCGCGCACGCCGCAGCGGCGCTGGCGCTCACGCTCGCCCTGCGCCACGGGGAGGCCACCTGCTGCGCCGCGGCGCTGAGCTTCAAGCCATCACTGCATCTGGAAACGAAGGATCGATTCGCTTCCATCGCCGTCTCGGCTTCTCGGTCAGCGACCCCATCGACGACTACAACGGCCCAGGACGCCCCATGATCGCCTTCAGGTGCCGGGTCAGCGCTACGCACAGCCCGATGGACGCAGAATCGCCCGGGTCGGGCATCGACCGACCCCCCGACTTAGCCGGACGACGTCACCCTTGTTAGCCGTACTCAAGCTGCAATGAGCGCAGCGAGCCTGCGGCGCTGACGGACCGACCCCGTCTGGGCCACCAGCCGACGAGCTTCCGCCGCCTGAGCCCGCGCTTCCGCTCGATCGCCGGACTGCATCAGGGCCTGCACCAGGTCAACACGGAGACTCGCTGAGGCTCGCCCATGGTCAGAGCCGAAGCGGCCTAGCGCGACGTAGAGATCACGAGTCGCTGCCTCGTCCCCGATGCGCGCGAGGCAGTGTCCGCGCCACCGTGTCAGATGACCTCGATCCAAGACGATGTACGGCGTCTCCGCGTCGGACTCACCGTCCGGCAGGACCGCGGCCGCCGCATCGAGCGCGTTCTTACACTCGACCGGGCGTCCGGCCGCTGCGCAGGCCTCGGCCTCCGCTGCCGCCAGCCACGCCCGTTGGGTTGCGCATGCGAAGCCGGCCAGCTCCCTCTGCACCCTCCGCAGAACCTCGACGGCGTCGTCCGGCCTGCCAAGGTCCACGAGCACGTAAGCCTGCTCGCTCTGGGCGTGGATGAGTAGCGCCTTGCTGTCGGCTTCCCGTGCCGCACTCTTGGCAAGTTCGAAGTGATCCCACGCCTGGCTGAGGGCGCCCACATTGAGGGCCTGCCAGCCGGCCATCGCCGCCGCATCCGCCAGGACGAGGGCTATCGCCGGTCGGGCATCGGCCCGCACGCAGTGGCGCAGCCACTCGGCGAGCGTCCGCACGGTCGCGCGGTTCTGCTCCAGCAGCTCGGGAGTGCTCAGTTGCATGTCGAGGCGACGGAGGCTCTCGATCTGTGCAGCCATCAGCGCGACAGCCCCTCGATCGATACCGTCTCCGCGAGCGATCCTGCGCCGCAGCTCGTCCTCCGCGGTGTCGTCCTGAGACCGGAGAGCAGAGAACCCAAGTTCTCCGTCGTCGAGGCCGAAAACCAGGCGCAGCAGTCTCCGGTACACCGGGTCGGGTACGGCGTGGCCGTTCTCCCACCGGGACAGCTGCGTCTTGAGCGCGGTCGGTGAGGCGATGGAAGTCTCGGTAGTGCGCGCGATCCGCTGGACCTCCGCAAGAAGGCGCGACTGCGTCCACCCTCGGGCTTGGCGTGCTGCTTGCAGTCGCGTTTGCATGACCGATCACCCCGAAGCGTTCCAGGTGTCTCTCGTGGCCCATAGTGCCCCGCACAACCGACGCTTCCCAGGGGTGGACCGAACCAGAGCTAACCAGCGTCATCTGTCGCGCCGCGCCCTTCGTCGCTGGACTGGCTGCAGAACGCCAGGTCCCATGGCGCTGCGTCCTGAGGAGTCGAGATGAGCGTGGTTGAGCTGTCGACGGACCGACGGCCGGTGTCGCTGGCCGATGTGCTGGCCGAGCTGCCGCTGTTGATCAGCGTTCCCCGGGCAGCGGCGCTGCTGGGGATCAGCCGTTCGGCGGCCTACCGGTTCGCGGAGGTCGGTGACCTGCCGGTGCGCCGCCTGGGCCGCCGTGTGTACGTGGTGACGCGCCGGCTGGGTGACCTGGTGGGCGAGGACCTGTGAAGGGTTCCGTGCGCCGTCGCGGGGCGACGTGGACGTTTTACGTGCGACTCCCCCGTGATCCGTTGACCGGCAGGCAGCGCCAGTACAGCAAGGGTGGCTTCGGGACGGAGCGGGAGGCGTGGACGGCGTGCCGGGCGGCGCTGGTGGCGGCGGAGTCGGGGCGGCTGGTCTCGCCGTCGCGTCGCACGCTCGGTGCGTTTCTGCTGGAGGAGTGGTTGCCGGCGATGCGCACGGTGCTGAAGCCGAGCACGTGGGCGTCGTACGACGAGTACATCCGGGCGTACGTGGTGCCGGTGCTCGGGGAGGCGCGGCTGCAGGAGCTGAGCGCCCCGCGGCTGATGGCGCTGTACCGGCATCTGATGGAGCGGGGGCGCGTGAAGCGGTCCGGCGGGCTGTCGCCGAAGACGGTGCGCAATGTCCACGTGATCCTGCACAAGGCGCTGGCCGACGCGACGGCGTGGCGGTACGTCGTCGAGAACGTCGCTGTCCACGCGCAGCCGCCGCGCCTGTCCCGGCCGGTGCCGGCCTTCTGGACACCGGAACAGCTGCGGCGCTTCCTGGTGGGGGCGCGCGACGACCGGTTCTTCGGGCTCTTCCTGCTGGCGACCACTACGGGCATGCGGCGCGGTGAGCTCTGCGGGCTGCGGTGGTCCGACGTGGACCTGAACGCGGGGACGGCTGCCATCTCGGCGACCCGGGTGGTCGTCGATGGCCGGTCAGAGGGCAGTGACGGCAAGACCGCCCGCAGCCGGCGGTTGCTCGCGCTGGACCCGGTGTCGGTGGAGGCCCTCCGGGTCCGGTGGAGGCAGCAGGCCGAGGAGCGGGCGTTCTTCGGTGAGGCGTACCAGGACTCGGGGTTGGTCTTCGCGTGGGAGGACGGCCGTTCGGTGCATCCGGACGTGCTGCGGCAGCGGTTCAACCGGCTCGCGACCCGGCTGGGGCTGCCGGCGATCCGGCTGCACGATCTGCGGCACTCGTATGCGTCGGCGGCGCTGGCGGCCGGGGTGCCGGCGAAGGTGGTCAGCGAGCGGCTCGGCCACGCCTCGGTGGCGTTCACCCTGGCGCAGTACACGCACCTGGTGCCGGGGCTGGACCGGCAGGCGGCGAACGTGGTGGCAGCCCATGTGCTGGGCCCGCTGGGGCTGCCCGGATCGGATCCCGTTGACAAATCCGTTGACATCGAACACGACAGAGGCCCGGAACCTGGGGTTCCGGGCCTCTGACCTTCGTAGCGGGGGCAGGATTTGAACCTGCGACCTCTGGGTTATGAGCCCAGCGAGCTACCGAGCTGCTCCACCCCGCGCCACTGGTGCGGTGTTGCCGCTGCGTCTCCGCAACAGCACAACCATACCAGAGCCCGGCAGTGCTCCCCGCACCCCTCCCCCGCCACCACCGCTAGGGGGTGGGCGCAGCGCTCGGGGACGCGGAAACCGCAGCGGCCGGCGACAGGCCCGGCGCCAGCGTCTGGAGCTGGTTCAGCGCGTCGCGCAGCTTGCCGAGCTGCGTGGCGTAGTCGGTGAAGTTGCCCGAGCTGAAGTCCTGCTGCGCAGCCGCGAACGCGTCGTTGGCAGCCTTGACCGCCGCCTGGACCGCCGCGGTGTTCGCGCCGGTTGTCGATGTGGCCCCTGGCGGGGTGGTCGTGCCCGGCGAGGGCGACCCGGTCGGCACGGGCGTCGCGGTCGTGGGAGTTCCCGGCGCCGGGCAGGCGTCGACGGGCAGCGGCGACGGCGACAGGACGGTCGCGAGCGACTGCCCCAGCGTCGGGCAGTAGCCCGTCCGCCCGTTGTAGCTCACCAGCACCTTCTGGACGTGCGGGAACCGCTCCCCCGCGCTGGCGGACACGTACAGCGGCTGCACGTACAGCAGCCCCCCGCCCGCCGGGATGGTCAGCAGGTTGCCGTACTGGACCTGGCTCCCCTTCTGGTCGTACAGCGAGATGTCCTTGGCGATCACCGGGTCGCCCTGCCAGCCGGCCTCGATCTGACCGACGCCCTGGACCTCGGTGTTCGCCGGCAGCCGGATGATCCGGACGCTGCCGTAGTCGGCCTGTTCGCCCGACACCGAGACGTAGGCGGCGAGGTTCGGGCGCCCCGTCGGGTTGTAGGTGCTGGTGAGGTCGAAGGACGGCGCCGGCTGCCCGGGCACCTGCGTCAGCAGGTAGTACGGGGGCTGCTTCGCGCCCGTGCCCGAGCTCGGGTCCTGCGGCACGTCCCACTGATCCTGGCCGCGGTAGAACGCCTGCGCGTTCGTCACGTGGTACCGCGAGAGCAGGCCCCGCTGCACCTTGAACACGTCCTCGGGGTACCGGAAGTGCGCCCGCAGGTCGGGGCTGATCGCCGAGTCCGGTTGCACCGTCCCCGGGAACGCCTTCATCCACGTCCGCAGGACCGGATCACTCGGGTCGAACGCGTACAGGGTCACCTTGCCCGTGTACGCATCGACCGTGGCCTTGACCGAGTTCCGCACGTAGTTGACCTGCTCGGCGGGCGCGGCCTGCCGACCCGGCGTCGCGGTGAGCGCGTCGGCCGTGACGTCCGTCAGCGAGGTCCGCTCGCTGTACGGGAACCCGTCGCTGGTCGTGTAGCCGTCGACGATCCACTGGATGCGGCCGTCGACGACCGCGGGGTACGGGTCGCTGTCGAGCGTGAGCCAAGGGGCGGCCTTCTGGACCCGCGTCGCGGGGGCGCGGTTGTAGAGGATCTTGGACTGCGACGTCAGCTCACCGGAGATGAGCAGGTTGAGGTCCTTGAAGCTCAGCGCGAACGCCGCCCGCCGCGCCAGCGAGCCGATGCCCACGCCGCCGCTGCCCACGTAGCTGCTGGTGCTGTCGTTGGCGCCGGCCGCGGAGTTGTTGCCGCCGCCGGGCCCGTCGACCTCCTGCTGGCGGGTGTGCACGATCGAGTAGTCCGGCGACTGCTCGCCGAAGTAGATCCGCGGCTCGTCGATGGGGATCGGCGACGCCGTCCCGTTGGGCCCGCGCGGCGGGATGTCCTGCACGTCGAACACCGGCTTGCCGGCCGGGTCGACCTGATTGGCCGGGGCGGCGACGAAGCCGTTGCCGTGCGTGAAGACGAGGTGCGTGTTGATCCAGTTGCGCTGGTTCGCCGCCAGCCCGTTCAGGTCCACCTCGCGGACCGCGACCACCTGGTCCGACACGGTCCCGTTGATCCGGTATCGGTCGATGTCCAGCGACGGCGGGAAGCCGAAGTAGGCGCGCTGCTGCTGCAGCTGCTGGTAGGTCGACGACAGCACGTTCGGGTCGAGCAGCCGGGCGGCCGCCTGCGCGCCGGTGTCGGTCGCCAGCGCGGTCGTGCTGCCGACGCCGCTCGCGTCGATCACTTGCAACTTGCTGGGGTCGAGCGCGTACGACTGCAGCGTCGCGTTGATGTTGCGCTGGATGTACGGCTGCTCCTTCGTGATGGCGTTCGGCCGCACGATGAACCGCTCGATCACCGCCGGCACGATCGTGTCGATGATCAGCGCCGACGCCAGCAGCAGGGCGAACGCGATGCCCGGCAGGACCCAGCTGCGCTGCCGCACCCCCACCCCGAACAGGAGGGCGCAGAACAGCGAGATGATCAGCAGCACCGACTTCGCCGGCAGCACCACGTGCACGTCGGTGTAGCTGGCGCCCGTGACCGCCCCCCGCCCGCTGAACACGAGGCCGTACCGGTCGTAGTAGTAGGCGATGGCCTTCAGCAGCACGAAGAGCGCGAACAGCGCCGACAGGTGCCCGCGCGCGGCGTGCTCCACGTGGTCGCCCGGGGCCTGCACGCGGATGGCGCCCGTCAGGTAGTGGACGGCCGCGGCGGCGAACAGCGACACGATCACGGCGGCGAACGCGTAGCTCAGCAGCATCCGGATGAACGGGTAGGTGAACGCGTAGAAGCTCACGTCGCGGTGGAACTGCGGGTCCCGGACGCCGAAGCTGGTGCGGTGCACGAACGTCAGCCAGGTACCCCAGCGCGTCTGCGCCGACGACCCGGCGATGAGGAACACCAGGCCGCCCACGAGCAGGAGCACCAGCCGGGTGCGCGGCCAGAGCACCGCGCGGTACCGGTCGAGGGCCCGCTGCTCCGGCGACGTGGGCCGGTAGGCGGGGCGCAGCAGGTACGCCAGCACCACGTTCGCGCCGACGACCGCGCTCACCGCGGCACCCGCCAGGAGGTAGAGCGCCACGCGGACGCCCAGCACCCGGCCGAAGACGCCGGTGAAGTGGATCTCCCGGAAGAACAGCAGCTGCGTGTAGAGGCTGCTGCCGATGAGGACCAGCACCACGATCACGACGAGGACCAGCAAGGCCGCCAGCAGCCGGGGCCGGCGCAAACTCGGGGCGGGGACCGCCACGCAGATCTCCCTCAGTCGCACGGGCACGTCCGCCATTGGACGCGCCCCGCACGCTAACCCGCCGGGCGGGGACCGCGCGCGTTCTGCGCGGCGCGTCGATCAGCTTGACGGGCTCCCCGACGCAGCGGCCTGCCTCTCGCCCAGCAGTACGCGGGGCGGCCGGGCGGGACTCCACAGCCAACCCTGACCGGCCGGGCAGCCCAGCGCGCGGAGCGCGTCGGCCTGCTCCTGCTGCTCGATGCCCTCCGCGACAACCGTGACGCCGACGGCGCGCGCCAGGTCCATGATCGACGTGACGATGGCCAGCGCCGCGGGGTCCGTGGTCATGTGCTCCACGAAGCTCCGGTCGACCTTGAGGATCGTGACGGGGAACAGCCGCAGGTACGCGAGGCTGCTCTGGCCGGTCCCGAAGTCGTCGACCGCGACGCCGACGCCCTTGGCGCGCAGCCGGTGCAGCAGGGCTGCGGCGGACTCGACGTCCTCGACGACCGCGCTCTCCGTGATCTCCAGCACCAGGGCAGCCGGCGGCGTCGCCGTCGCCGCGAGCGCCGAGTCCACGGTCGCCTCCAGCGAACCGGCGCTCAGGTGGCGCGCCGAGAGGTTGACGGCCACGTAGGCGTCGAGCGGCAGTGCGCCCGCGCCGCGCAGTACGGCGCCGTCCTCGCACGCCCGCCGGAGCACCCACGCGTCGAGGTCGAGCACCAGCCCGTTCTCCTCCGCCACCGACACGACCTCGGGCGGGGGGACGAAGCCGCGCTCGGGGTGGTTCCACCGCAGCAGCGCCTCCACGCCGACGGTCGCCCCGGTCACGAGGGAGATGATCGGCTGGTAGTGCAGCTCCAGCTCGTCCCCGGCCAGAGCCTTGCGCAGGTCGTCGCAGAGCTCGGCCCGCCGGACGGCGTGCTCGAGCAGCTCGGCGTCGTGCACGACGACTCCTGCGCGGCCGGCCACCTTCGCCGAGCGCACGGCGGCCTCGGCCGCCCGCAGCAGCTCCTCGCCGCTGGTCGGGGGCGACAGGACGCACCCGACCCGGGCGGTCAGATGCAGCTGGCCGCAGGAGACGTCCATGGGGCGGGCGACCGCCTCCACGATGCGCCGCCCGAGCCGCCGGACGCCGTCCGCGGCCAGGTCGCTGCACACGACGGCGAAGCGGTCCCCGCCGAGCCGGGCCACCGTGTCCCCCGCCGGGGCCAGCTCCTGCAGCCGCCGGGCCACCTCGACGAGCACCTCGTCGCCGGCGCGGTGACCGCGGCTCTCGTTGATGCGGCCGAAGCGGACCAGATCCACCAGCAGCACCGCCACCGTGATGTCGGACCGCTGCTGCCAGCGCAGGGCGAGGTCCAGGCGGTCGTAGAGCAGCGTCCGGTTCGGCAGGCCCGTGAGCACGTCGTGCAGGGCGGCATCGCGCAGCTGCTGGGCCGTCCGCCGCTCGTCGGTCACGTCCGAGATCATGGCCAGGGAGCCCCCCGGGGCCCCGTCCTCGTCCGGCAGCGGGCTGGCCGTCACGGCGAGCACGCGTTCGCCGCCGTCAGGGCGCCGGTAGGTCAGCTCGTACCGTTCGCGGCCCAGGCTCACGCTCGTCCGCACCAGCTGCGCCAGGAACGCCTGGCCCTCGGCGCCCAGCAGGTTGCCCAGCCGGACGCGGTACAGCTCGCCCACGGGGAGGCCCAGGATGCGGGCACTCTCCTCGTTGGCGAACAGCGTGCTCCCGTCGGGCGCCAGGGCCAGCAGCCCCTCCTGGGTCGTCTCGACGATGGCCTTGAACCGGGCCTCCGACGTCCGCAGGGCCCGCTCCGCCGCCACCTGGGCGTCGATGTCGTGCAGGTTGATCACGAGTCCGCCGACCCCGGGGTGGCCCAGCATGTTGGTGACCGTCTCCTCGACCCAGCGCCACCGGCCGCCGCCGTCCCGGATGCGCAGGACCATGCGGTGCACCTGGTAGGGCTCGGCGAGCACCGCCGCCAGCATGGCCGCCACCGGCTCGACGTCGTCCGGGTGCACTATCCGGAAGCCGTTGGACAGGACCAGGTCCTCCAACCGGTAGCCGAACAGGCGCTCGGCCGACGGGGAGACGTACGTGAGGTTGCCGTCGGCGTCGGCGACCAGCGCCACGTCCGACGTCCGCTCCGTCAGGGCCCGGAACAACGCTTCCTGCTCGTCCTGGCGGCGCGACCCGGGTGCGGATGGCAGGGGCGGTGCTCCCGCGACGATCTCCGACATGGCCATCCTCTGAAAGTGATTCGATGCCGGCCGGCCGGCGCCGGGGTATCCGGCGCCGCCCACCCGGCCCGGCCACCGGGTACGGCGGCCGGCCGGCACAGCAGCTCAGCAGTAATCCATCGCCACGGCGGGACGGCGGCTATAGGGGGTACCTGCCGCTATCGGGAACCACCCGGGGGGGCTCCCCCGTTCGGCGGACCCCCCCACCTGGGCGGGCAACGGATGGCGCCCATCCGGTCCGCCGCGCCCCCCCGGGGACCCGCCGGGCCCGAGGGTGCCAGCGACGACCATCCCATGGTCACGACGATAGTTGTGGGACGAAACGTACAAATCGTCGCCAGACGTGGTAGGACGTGCACGTGCCACGCACTGTCGCCGGGAGCGCCGGGAGGCGTCGGTGAACCCCACGGGAGAACCCCCACCGCTCGTCGCGCGACCGACGGCCATCGACCACGAGCAGCGCCGGCTCCAGATCCTGCTGAGTGCCCTCTGCCGCGGCGACCTGCGCGAGGCGCACCGCGCCGCCGAGGTCCTGCTGGCGGCCGACCGGTCCGCGGCCTGGCTCTACGAGGAGATCCTGCAACCGCTGCTCGACAGCACGGGCGCCGCCTGGGAGGAAGGCCGCACCAGCGTCGAGGAGGAGCACAGCCTCAGCGCGGCGGTCACCGACCTGCTCGCCCGGCTGGCGGCCCCGCCGCCGGAGCACGCGGCCTCCCGCGGCGTCGTGGTGCTCGCCGCCGCACCCGGCGAGCGCCACCAGCTGGGGCTCGCCATGGTCCGGGACGCCCTGCACCGCGACGGCTGGACCGTGTCGCTGCCCGGCGAGCTGCCCTACGGCGAGCTGGTACGGCACTGCCTGCGCCTGGACGGGGACCTGGCCCTGATCGGCATCAGCCTGCACAGCCCGGCACGGCGCGCGGCACTGCGCGCGGGCATCGCCGAGCTGCGCGCTGCGGTCCCCCGCGTCCCCGTCGTGCTCGGCGGGCTGGCCGTGCGGCAGTGTCCCGACCTGCCGGCGGACGTCGGGGCGGAGGGCACCGCGACCGTCAGCGGGGTCGGGGACCTGGTGGAGCGCCTCTCCAACCCGCTGACCCCCCGGGAGCAGGACGTTCTCGTCCGGGTGGCGGCCGGCCTCACGAACGCCGAGATCGCCCGTGAGCTGGGCACCGCGCCGAGCACGGTCAAGACCCAGCTGGAACGCATCTACATCAAGTGCGGGCGGGGTGACCGGGCCGCCGCGGTCGCACATGCGCTGCGCAGCAGCTGGATCCGCTGACCCGCCCGCCGCCGTCCCACCCGCGGCGCCCCGGCGGCCCATCCGGCAGGATGGCCCGGTGACGCTCCCCCTGCCGCCGCTGTTCGCCGCCCTCTCCGAGGTGGAGGCCCACGTGACCGCCGCCGGCTGGGACCAGCCGGTGCGGCTGTTCGCGCTCGCGCCCACGGCGGAGCTGCTCGCCAGCGACCCCCAGCTGGCGCCGGCGCTCGGCATCGAGCCGGGTGAGACACCGCCCCCGGGTGCGCTCACGCCCATCGAGCAGGAACCGTTCGCCGACGCCGACCTCGCGGACGCCCTGGCGCAGATCGCGTGGCCCGACCAGGTCGCCGGGTGCGTGCTGGTCCAGGAAGTCGTGGTGCTGCCGCCCGACGCGGAGGCAACCGCCCCGGAGGCCACCCCCGAGGAACTCGCCGTCTGGGCCAGCGGCCACCCGGAGCGGCAGGAGGTCCGGCTGGCGGTCGCCGTAGCCCGCGACGGGGAGCGCGCCTGCTCGGTGCGCCTGCGGGCGGCGGATGAGCTGCTCACGGGGGACGACCTGGCGCCGGCGCTCGCCGAGGCGCTGCTGGCGACCTTCGACGCCTGAACCCCCGTCCTGGGGCTAGACGGCGGCGCCCCGCGTCGGCACGACCCGCGGGCGGGGCTGCGGCCGGGGCACCGCGGTGGGCAGGTCGATGCTCACGGTGGTGCCCACGCCGACCGTCGATTCGAAGAACAGGTGGACGCCCAGCGCGTCCACCATGCGGCGCACGAAGCCGAGCCCCAGCCCGAGCCCCTCGCGGCGGCGGGTGGCCGAACCGTCCGCCTGCGTGAAGTCGCCCAGCTCGGCCAGCTGGTCGGCGTCCATGCCGCTGCCGCGGTCGGCGATCGACACGCGCAGCATCGGGCCCCGCCGCACGGCGGACACCACCACGGGCGTGTCCGGCTCGGAGTACTTCAGAGCGTTGTCCAGCAGCTCGTCCAGCACCTTGCCGAGCAGCCCGGGGTCCACGAGCACGCGCGGCGCGTTCTCCGCGATCTCCGAGCTCAGGTCCGCGGCCCGCCCGTCCACCTTGGCACGGGCCGCCTCGAGCCGGTCCTCGACGAGCTCGTCCAGGTGGACCGCGAGGGGCTCCGGCTGCACCCGGCCGGCGTCGAGCGCCGCCACGTCGACCAGCAGGTTGACGACCCGGTTGAGGCGCAGCGAGCTGTCCCGCAGCGCGTAGGCGAACTGGCGGACCTTGTCCGCCCCCACCTCCGGCCGCCGGATGAGGATCTCGGCGTACCCGCGGATCGGCGTGAGCGGCGTGCGCAGCTCGTGGCTCACGTTGGCCAGGAACTCGGTCTTCATCCGCTCGATCTGGCGCTCGCGGCTCCGGTCCCGCACCACCACGACCTGGCCGGCGCGCTCCGGGAGGTCGCTGACGGTCACGGCCAGCGGGATGGTTCCGTGCGGACCCGCGATCTCCCCCTCGACGCTCTCCCCCGCCCGGATGCCGTCGACGAGCGGCAGCACCTCCAGCAGGGGGCGGCCGGCGAGCGCGTGCTCCGGCAGGCCCAGCACCGCGCAACCGGCCGGGTTCACCGTGTCGATGAGGCCGGCCTCGTCCACGACCACGAGGCCGTCGCCCATCCCGGCCAGCACGGCCTCGAGCCGGGCGCGGACCTCGGTCTCCGCGCCGGCGATGTGCTGTGCCCGCTCCGTCGCCTCGACCAGCGAGCTGGTCATGGTGTCGAAGGCGCGACTGAACAGCCCCAGCTCGTCCAGCGACGGGATCTCGGCGCGGCGGGACAGGTCGCCGTTGCCCACGGCCGTCGCGACCTCCGTCAGCCGGCGCACCGGCGCGGCGAACCGCCGCCCGACCAGCAGGGCGAACAGGGCCACGATGAAGCCGATCGACAGCAGCGCGATGTAGAGGCCCTTGAGGACCTCCCGCTCCGTGTGCAGCACGGTGGCCGCGGGCTCGCTCACCGCGAGCACGATGTCCTCGCCGCTCTCCCGGCCGGCCAGCGTGTAGGCGACGGTCGGGTCACTGCCCGAGGTGGGCCGCGCCACCGGTCCCGAGGCCGTGGCGAGCACGTCCGCCGTCGGCGCGCGGCGGACCAGCGCCGCCGCGTCGGCGGACGGCGTCCCCTCGGTCTCGCCGCCGCTCAGGCTGCTGACGATGACGTGCCGGGACGGCAGCGACAGGACGGTGACCGTGAGGTCGGTGCCGGATTCCACGCCGCGCAGCAGGTCGCCGTCCACCACGAAGCCGTACAGCCCGACCGTGACCGGGGGCGCGTCCGGCCGGCCGTCGACGCGGGCCGTACCCGGGACCGCGCCCAGCACGACCAGCCGCTCCGCCGCCCCGTGGAGCACCGTGACGACCGCGGCGGGCCGCCCCGTCACGAGGGCGTCGCGCACGGCCCCGAGCTGGCCGAGCTCCACCTGGGCGGCCCGGTCCAGCGTCGCCGCCTGCCCCACCGGCGTGTAGAAGGCCGTCACGCCGGAGGCGCCGACCGTGGCCGCGAAGCTGTCGTTGACCACCGAGATGTTGCCGAAGCCGTCCACCGCCTGCTGGCAGAGCGTCTGCGTCGGGCAGACGGCGAGGAACTGCGCCAGCTGCTGCGCGGTCTGGCCGCGCTGCCGGAGCTGGTCCAGCACGCCCGAGGTCACCTGCACGACCTGCGTCGTCTCACGGTGGGTGACGGTGCGGTCGACGACCGACCCGACCACGGCCGAACTCGCGGCCGCCATGACCACCAGCGCGGCCAGCACCGCGGCGACGACGCGCGCCAGGAGGCTGCTGCGCGTCAACCAGGTCAGGACGACCAGCAGCAGGACGGTGGAGACGCCGCGGACGATGAGGAACGCCTCGGGGGTGCCGGTGAACTGCTGCTCCAGCACAGCGGCGGCGACCCGCAGCCCCAGCGCGGCGACCAGCAGGCCCCGCAGCGGCACGCGCGTGCGCAGCGCAGCCGCGGTCGCGAACGCGAACCCCACGGCCACGGCGCTGGACACCCCGCCGCCCACGCCCAGCGGGACCAGGGAGAGCGCTGCCGGCAGCCCCGGCGCCCCACCGCCCTGCCCGTCGCGACCGCGTCGGCGACGACCGCGGGGCAACGGCCGCCCCAGCGCGCCGAAGAGCATCGCCACGGCGAGCAGGACGGCACCGGCGGCGCGCAGCACCGACATGGTGCTGGCCACGGACGTCGACAGGCTCGCGCCCGTGGAGCCGTCCGCGACGGCGAGCAGCAGGCAGCCGACGGTGAGGATGGCCTGTGGGATGTGCCGCGGCCGGTATCGGCGGGGCCGCTCGCCCGCGGGCGCGTACCGCTCCGCCTCGTGCCAGGGCAGCCACGCCGCGAAGACGAGACCGATCCAGGCGGTCACGCCCAGTAGTCCGACGCCGGCAAGCAGCGCGAACTCCGCGGAGGGCGACATACCCGAAGTCTAGGGGCGCCGTTAGCGGCCCCGTGCCGGTTCGGTGGAGGTCGGCCCGGGCCGTCTCAGCCGCGCGACAGCTTGATCAGCAAGGCGGCAGCGGCGCCGACGACGCTCCCCGGATGGTCGCCAGCGCGTCCAGGGCGTCCTGGAGCGACGTCACCTTCACGAGCGTGATGCCGGTGTGGCCGGTGGCGCGCGCCTCGGAGCAGTTGTCCGCCGGGACGAGGAAGTAGCGGGCATGCCCCAGGTCGCGCGCACCGTAGATCTTCTGCTGCACGCCGCCGATGGGGCCGACCTCGCCGGTGTCCGTAATCGTTCCGGTGCCCGCGACGACCGCTCCCCCGGTCAGGTCGCCGGCCGGCGACAGCTTGTCGAGGATGCCCAGCGCGAACATGAGCCCGGCGCTGGGGCCGCCCACCTGCTCCAGGTTGATCGTCACGCTGAACGGCGCCTTGTCGGCCAGCAGCCCGGCCTTGCCGGCGGCCGGACAGGCGCCCGCCGCCACGTCCGAACCGGCCTGGGTGACCAGGTCGAGGGTGTCCCCGGCGCGGCAGGCGGCCGTCACCGTCCCCAGCGTCGCGGCCGAGGCGAGCGGCGTCCGGACGTCGGGCATCCCGGCCCGGTGCCGTACGGCGGCGGTCACCACCGTGCCGACGGGCGCGCCGCCGACCGGCTGCTTGAGGGTCACCGCGAGCAGGCCGAGCGAGGACATGGCCGCCGTGGTCGCGGAGTCCCGGGACTGCGCCATCTGCTGCGCGTCCTGCTGCCGCACCTGGGAAGACGTGCTGCCGGCAGGCCGCACCACGTCCAGCGGCACGACCGCCTCGACGGGGTCCAGCCAGGAGCGGATGGCGGTCACGAGGGAGACGGAGTCACCGCTCTCCCGCACGGTCGTGAGCTGGAGCGCCCCCGTGGTGTGCGCGGCGACGGGGGCGCCCGGGCCCAGCACGATGAGCGGCTTGCCGGGCCCGACGCTGCCGAGGGTGTCGGTCGGCTGGTTCGGCGAAAGGATCGCGTAGGGCAGCGGCACCAGCAGCACGGCCGCGATCAGGACGATGCTCAGCACACCCGCCAGCGCGACGGGCAACGAGTGCCGGCTCCAGCGCACGGGCTCGGCCGCGGGCGGCTCGAACGGCTCGGGGGAGGCAGGGGCGCCCGCGCCCGCGGCGTCCGCGCGGATTCCGGGCTCGACCATGCGCGTCATGGTAGGCATCCCTGCTGGGGCGGCGCGCCCGGGCGACGCCGGGCGATGCGGCCGTCCGGGCGAAACCGGTCCGACCCCCTGTTGGCCTGTGGTCAGTCGCATCACAGTGCGTTACCGTTCGTTGGCTGCTCAGCCGCCCAGCGAAGGGACACCGTGAGCGTCCAGTCCGAGCCCAGAGCACCCTCCGCCGACGCCCTCACCCGCCACCTCTCCCTCCTCCCCCCGCCGGTGGAGGAGCTGCGCGTCGAGCGCACGGACGACGCGCCGCAGGCGCTGGTCCTGCGACTGCCCGAGACCACGCGGACGCCCCAGCAGCGGCGCTCCTGGGACACCGGCGCCCCCACGGACGTACTGCTCGACGCGGAGGGTTTCGCCGACGTCCTGGCCCGCGCGACCCCCCGCCTGGTGCGGTACGCGCGCCGTCGGCTGGGCGACCTGCACGAGGCCGAGGAGGTCGCGCAGGAGGCGCTCCTGCGGGCCTACGCGCACCGGCACAAGCTCGCGACCGAGGACGACGTCCTGGCATGGACGACCGTGGTCACGGGCCGGCTCGCCATCGACCGGCTGCGCGTGCGCGGCCGGTCCGTCAGCGTTGCGGACATCCCCGAGGGGCCGAGCCGCAGCCGGGACACCGCCGACGTCGTCGCCGCCCGGCAGGACGCCCGCACGGCGCTGGACTCGCTCGAGGCGCTACCGAGCCGGCAGGCCGCGGTCCTGTGGGCCCGCGAGGTGGAGGGGCTGCGCTACGACGAGATCGCGGAGCGGTTCTCGCTGAGCGAGCCGACCGTCCGCAGCCTGCTGCACCGGGGGCGGAAGGCGCTGCGCCGCGAGTACGCCCAGCGCGGCGGCAGCATGCCGCTCGCCGCGGCGCTCGGAGCCGCCGTCGCCTCCCCCTGGCTGCTGGCGCTGCGTCACGGCGCGAAGGTGCGGGCCGTCGCCGTCGGGCTGACGACCGCGTCCGCGCTCGGGTCGGTCGGGCTCGCGGTCGTGGACCTGCCCAGCTCCCCCGCCAAGCCGGCCGCGCCCCTGGTCTCGGCCGTCGCCGCACCCGCCGCCGCTGCTGCGGCTGTGCCCGTGACCGCGGCGGCTCCGGTGGCCGCACCGGCGGTGGCCGCGCCGGCGGAACCCGCAGCGCCCACGGCGCCGAAGGCCCCCCCTGTGGGCATGCCCACCGGGGCGGTGTCCCTGCAGCCGCTGGGGAACGCCACCTGCTCGCTGACCGCGCCGCTGCAGCTGTCGCGGGTGACCGACTCGCTCGGCATCAGCGCCTGCGCACCGGCGGCGAGCGCGGTACCGGTACCGTCCCTCGCCGATGCCGTCGGCACCGTGGCGCAGGGTGTCTGCGACCTCCTGGTGCAGCCGTGCACCGGCATTCCGGGTGCCCCGGCGGTCCCGTCTGCCGCCCCGGCGGTCACCGGCGCGGCTGTCCCGGGCGTGGTCGGCACCGTGACTGGCGTGCTGGGCGGCCTGGGCGGCCGCTGAGGTCGCCGGCGAAGGTCAGCCGGTCGCCGGAACCCCCACCCACTCGGCCGCGCCGTCCGCGAACACCTGGTACTTCCAGACGGGCGCCGCCCGGGTGACCTCGTCGAGGAGCTCCCGGCACACCGCGAAGGCCTCCTCGCGGTGCGGCGCGGCGGCGGCCACGACCACGGCGTCCTCGCCCACGGCCAGCCGACCGACGCGGTGCAGCACCGCCACGCCCCGCACCCCCCGGATCGCGTCCGGGTCGTCGGCGCGCAGCCGCTCCGTGGCCGCCTCGGCGACCTCGCGGGCGATCCGGGCCAGCTCGGTGGTCGCCCGCGGGTGCGCGGAGTACTCGAGCGCGACGACCGGCCGGCCACCGGCCTGGTCGTTGTTGCGCACCTGACCCACGAAGAGGACCACCGCGCCGTCCGCGGGACCGGACACCGCCCGCCGGCACTCGTCCAGCGAGAGCGGTTCCGTCCGTACCTCGGCGAGCCGGACGACGTCGGGCGCGGCAGCGCGCGGCCCGGCGGGCGTCACCGGCCCCTCCGGCGGCGCGCCCGGCGGACCAGCGCTGCGGTTCCCACGACCGCCATCGTGCCCGCCCCCGTGCCGGCGACGGCGACCGCCCTGCCGTGCGTGCCGGTATGCAGGCCGTGCAGCGCGGCGTGGGCCCGCAGCGCCGCAGCGTCGGCCACCAGCGGAGTCCAGCCGAGCGCCCGCAGCCGGGCGCCGTCGACGAGACAGGGGTAGAGCAGCCAGTCCAGGGCGTCGACCGGCGTCCGGGTCAGGCCGAGGCGGACGAGCCGCTCGGCGGTCGCCCGGACCACCGCTTCGGGGACCTCCAGCAGGTGGATCCCCAGCACGCGCTCCAGGTCGGCCGGCCGGACCGTGGTGCTCCCGACGACGGCCGCGGGCCCCACCAGGGCGCTGTCGGCCGCCAGCAGCACCGCCGTGGCGAGGTCGGACGTGTGCGTCACCTGCCACACGGCGGCGGACCCCCGCGGCAGCAGCAGCCGCGGCGCCTCGGCGATCCCCGACAGGAGGCCCACCGCCCCGGCGCCCAACAGGATCCCGGGGCGCAGCACGGCGATGGCGGCACCGCGCGCCGCCTGCTCGGCGGCGGCGGCCTCGAGGTCGAGCAGCCCGCGGACGGCCGGCCCGACGGGGGCCCGCAACGGGGCGTCCTCGGGGAGCAGCACCGGGTTGTCGGCCAGCGCGCCGTACACCTGCGTCGAGGTCACCACCGTGAGGTGCGGGACGCCCGCCTCCGCGCCGGCCCGGAGCAGGTCCGCCGCGCCGCAGTCCGGCCCCACCACGATGAGCTCGGCGACATCGGCGAGCTGCTCGTGGCTGGGCACCCCCGGCGCGAGGACCCGCACCGGCAACCGCGCGCGCCCGGGCTCCAGCGCCGCCCGCGCCGCGGGGAGCGCCCCCGCCAGCGCGGCCGAGAGGGCGGGCTCGCCCCCGACGGCCCAGCGGCGGCGGCCGGCCACACCGCGGCGGCCCGTCCGGTTCCGGCCCGCGCGCGGCGTCGGACTTCCGGAAGACGGCACCCACCGATCCCTTCGTCGCCTGCACCTCGCACGGGAAACACTAGGGCCGTACGGTTGCGTTGTTCGTGCCGACACCCCTGGCGAAACGGAAGCAAACGAGGCACCGAGATGAGCGACTTCCCGTTCGGCTTCACCCCAGGCGGGGGCGGCTCGGGCAGCGGAGGGGCCGGCGGCGGCAGTGGCGGCGGCGCCGGGGGCCCCGCGGACCCGTTCGGCTTCGGCGCCGCCGGCATGCCCTCGTTCGGCGACCTGCAACGTTTTCTCAGCACCTCCGAGGGGCCGGTCAACTGGCCGCTGGCGGAGCATCTCGCCCGGCAGGCCGCGGCGACCGACGACCCCGATGTGGGCGGCCCGCGGCAGCGCGAGGTCGCGGCCGCCGTCGACCTGGCCCAGCTGTGGCTCGACGAGGCCACGGTGCTGCCCGCCGGTTCGGCCGGAGGACAGAGCTGGAGCCGCACCCGGTGGGTGGAGGCCACCCTGCCGGCCTGGAAGGGCCTGTGCGACGTCGTCGCGGCGCGCGTGAACACCGCGCTCACCGCGAGCCTCGGCTCCGCGGGCGGCCTGGGTCAGCTGGAGCTGCCGGAGGACTTCGAGGTGCCGCCGGAGATGGCCGCCCTGCTGCCCCCCGGCTTCACCTTCGACCGCGCGACCCTGCAGAACCTGCTCGGGTCCCTGCAGCCGATGCTCGGCCAGGTCGGGGCGCTGCTGTTCGGCGCGCAGGTGGGCCAGGGGCTCGGCGCGCTCGCCCGCGGGGTGCTGAGTTCGACCGAGATCGGGCTGCCGCTCGGACCCGTCGGGACCCCGGCGCTGGTGACGGCCAACGTCGACGCGTTCTCCACCGACCTCGAGGTCCCGGCGGACGAGGTCCTGCTGTTCCTGGCGCTGCGCGAGGCGGCCGCCCAGCGGCTGTTCGCGGCCGTGCCGTGGCTGTCGCCCCGACTGATCGGCGCCGTCGAGGAGTACGCCCGCGACATCACCGTCGACGTCGAGGCGATCGGTCGGGCGGTGTCGAACATCGACCCGACCGACCCGGAGAGCCTGCAGCGCAGCCTCGGCGACGACCTGTTCGCGCAGGAGCCCTCCCCCGCCCAGCAGGCGGCCCTTCGGCGGCTCGACACGCTGCTGGCGCTGGTCGAGGGCTGGGTGGAGCAGGTCTGCCACACCGCGGCCGCCGCGCACCTGCCGCACGCCGACGCGCTGCGCGAGACCATGCGCCGCCGCCGCGCCGCGGGGGGTCCGGCCGAGCAGACCTTCGCGACGCTCGTGGGGCTGGAGCTGCGGCCCCGGCGGCTGCGGGAGGCTGCGGCCTACTGGGCCGCCATCGCGGAGCGTGAGGGCACCACGGCGCGGGAGCGGCTCTGGGACCACCCCGACCTGCTGCCGGACGAGGACACCCTCGCCTCCGGCGGCCAGCCCGCGGCCGCGCCGTCGGACCTCGACGACCCGCTCGCGGCGTTCGCGAAGCTCGGCGACGCGCCGACCGAGCCGGCCGGCGACGAGCGCACTCCCGGGGACACCGAGGGACCGGGCCGCGACCGGCCCGGGGACGCCGGGCCCGGCGGCGGCTGACCGTCAGTCCTGCGGACCCTCGGCGCCGTCGTCGGGGTCCCCCGCGCCCGCGGGCTCCCCGCGGGCGTGGGACAGCCCCTCCAGGAAGCCGCGGGCGCGCTCGGCGCGGGGGTACCGCGCGACCAGGGCCGCGAACGCCGGCGAGTGGTCGGCGTGGACCAGGTGCGCCAGCTCGTGCACCAGCACGTAGTCGAGCACCCAGCCGGGCACCTGGGCGAGCCGGTCGCTGATGCGGATGGTGCCCTCCGCGGGCGAGCAGCTGCCCCAGCGCTGCTGCTGCCGCGCCGACCACCGCACGCTGGTCGGCACGGCGCTGCCGCGGAAGTACGTCCGCGAGAGCTGCAGCGCCCGCGCGTGCAGCGCCTCGTCGGTGGTCGCACCCGGCCGCCGACGCTGCTCGGCCCGCCGCAGCCGGGCGACGACCTGCGCCACCAGGCGCCGCTCGGAGTCCGCCCCCATGCCGGCCGGGACCGACACGACGATGCGGCCCTCCCGGCGCACGGCGCTGGCGGTCCGCTTCCGGCGCGTGCTGCGCCGGATCTCGACCTCGTCGTCCCCCGGGCCGCCGGGGTCCGCCGAGCGACCGGCGGTGGCCACCCCGCCCCGCCGGTCGCTCAGCGGCCGGAGAAGCTGGGCCGGCGGCGCTCCGCCTGCGCCCGCAGGCCCTCCTGCAGATCGGCGGTCGCCATCGTCACCGGCTGCGCCAGCGCCTCCCACTCCAGCGCCTCCGCGTAGCTGCGAGGGCCGTGCCGCAGCGCAGCCTTGATGAGCCGCACCGCGATCGGCGCCTGGCCGGCGACCCGCGACGCCACCTTCCGCGTGTGCGCCACGACGTCCTCGCCCTCGGCCACGACCTCGTTCGCGAGACCGAACTCCACCGCGCGATCCGCCTGCACGATCGTGCCCGCGTAGAGCATCTCCCGGGCGCGCAGCGCGCCGACGGCCTCCGGCAGCAGATAGGACGCGCCCATGCCGGTCGCCATGCCGAGGCTCGCGAAGGGGGCGCCGAAGCGGGCCGTCGGGGCGGCGTACCGCAGGTCGCAGGCCAGCGCGAGGCACAGCCCGGCGCCCATGGCCGGGCCGTTGATCGCTGCCAGCACCGGCACCTGGAGGTCGCGGATGGACAGCCACGTCTTGTAGAAGGCGTACATCTTGTCCCGCGCGGTGTCCGGGGTGGTGCCGCCCTCGCCGCCGTAGCCGATCCAGGAGAGGTCGCCGCCCGCGCAGAACGCGGACCCGGCGCCCGTGACGACCACCGCACGGACGCTCCGGTCGTCCGCCAGCCGGGCCGTGGTGGCGCCCCACGCCTCGGTGAGCGCCTCCACCATCGCGTTGCGACGCTCGGGGACGTTGAGCGTCAGCTGCACCACCCCGTCGTCGAACCGCTCGACCAGCAGGGGCTGCCCGGTGTCGCTCACGTGTGCTCCTCGCGTCGCTCTCCCGGGCCGGCGCTACCCGTCAGCCGCCCGGATCTGACGCCCCGACGCTAGTAGCCCGCCCCCCACGTCACCCGGTCGGGTGTGCAGCGAACGGGGAGGAGGGGCCGACAGACCCTGGGTCGACCTCAGACGCGAGAACCCGCACTCGTGCGCGGTCGGCCAGAGCACGGAGGCACCATGGACGTCCAGAACAGCTCGCCGGCCACGGATCAGGCCGCCACGAACCGCGCAGCCCTGCGCTCCCGTGGCCGTTCTCTGCTGGCGCTGGCGACGACGACCACCCTCGCGGGGGGCGGCCTGCTGGCCGCCGCTCCGGTGGCCGTCGCGACCACCCCGACGCAGGCCGTCATCGTCACCGCCCCCGGCGGTTCCGCCCAGGCCGCGGCGAGCGTCGCGGCAGCGGGTGGGCGGGTCTCCGCCACGCTCTCCCTGATCGGCGGCGTCGCGGCGGTCGTGCCGGTCGGCGCGTCCCTGCCCGGCGTGAGCGTCACGCCCGACCACGCCCTCGTGACCCAGTCCCTGCCCACGGCAACCGGGACGACCGGCGGCGACCCGACCGGGTACGCCGTCCGCGGCTCCGTCGGGCTCGGCGCGGCCGCGGGCGAGGGCGCCGGCGTGACGGTGGCCGTGATCGACACGGGCGTGGCGGACAGCCCGGACCTCGCGGGCCGCGTCACGCACGTGAACCTGTCCGGGCAGCGCGGGGACGGCTTCGGGCACGGCACCTTCGAGGCCGGTCTGATCGGGGGATCGGGCGCCTCGAGCGGTGGCCTGTACGCGGGCACCGCCCCGGGGACCCGGCTGCTGGACCTCAAGGTGGCCAAGTCCGACGGCTCCACCGACCTCGTGACCGTGCTGCGCGCGCTGCAGGAGGTCGTGGTGCGGTCGCAGACCGACCACGTCCGCGTCGTGAACCTCGCGTTCGGCTACCCGGCGACGCAGCCGCTGGCCGACGACCCGCTGGCGTTCGCGCTCGAGGCGCTGTGGCGGCTCGGCGTCACGGTCGTCGTGCCCTCCGGCAACGACGGCCCGGGCACCGTCAGCGCGCCCGGCAACGACAGCGTGCTGCTGACCGCGGGCGCCACCGACACCGCCGGCACCGCCACGCGGACCGACGACACCATCGCCGGCTTCACCGGGACCGGCACCGTCGACGGCGTCACCAAGCCGGACGTCCTCGCGCCGGGCGCACACGTCGTCTCCATCGGCGCGCCGGGGAGCATGGCCGTGACGCAGAACCCGGGGTCGGCCGTCGCGGGCGGCTACCTGCGCGGCTCCGGCACCTCGATGTCCACCGCGGTGGTCGCCGGGGCGGCCGCGGATCTGCTCGCCGCGCACCCGGGGCTCACCCCCGACCAGGTGAAGCAGGCCCTGTCCGGTTCCGGTAGCGCCGTCCCCGGCAGCACGGCCCGGGCGCTCGACGTCCCGGCCGCCCTGGCCGCGGCCGCCGCGCTGCCCGGCGCCGACGACGCGGGGCTCGACACGGCGAGCGCGATCGGCGCGTTCGACTCACTGCCGCAGAGCCTGCTCGCGGACGTCTCGGAGGCGGACTCCGCCGCCCTCGACGCCCTGAGCAAGGCCTGGGACGCCGGTGACCCGGCGGCTGCCCTCGCCGCCTGGAACAGCGTCTCGCCGGCGCTGCAGGGCCGCCTCACGGCGACGTGGGCCACACTCGGCCCCGTCGGCCAGCGGTTGGCGTCGCAGGCCTGGGCCGGTCGTGGCGCCGCGTTCGCCAAGGCCACCGGAATCCCGGCGGCCACCTGGCTCGGCCGGGCCTGGAGCGGCCGGGCCTGGAGCGGCCGGGCCTGGAGCGGCCGGGCCTGGAGCGGTCGGGCCTGGAGCGGCCGGGCCTGGAGCGGTCGCGCCTGGAGCGGTCGCGCCTGGAGCGGTCGCGCCTGGAGCGAGGACGCCTGGAACGGCCGGGCCTGGAGCGGTCGCGCCTGGAGCGGCCGGGCGTGGAGCGGCGCCTTCGGTGACACCCCGACGGACGGCTGACCGGTGGAGCACTCCCCCGGGCCTGGTTCCCGGGTCAGCACGACGACGGCCGTCGCGAGCACTGCGCTCGCGGCGGCCCTCGCCGTGCTGCTCGTGGTCTTGGACACGGCGGCCGGGCACAGTGCGTCGGGTATGACGTTGGGCACCTGGCAGCAGGCCTGGTACGCCGCGCCGCTGTGCCTGCTGGTAACCGTTGCCTGCGAGACCGTGGCGGTCTCGCTGCCACTGCGCGGCGAGGTGCAGGAACTCAACCTGTCCGAGGTCGCCGTCGTCGTCTGCGCACTCGTGCTGCCCGGCAGCGCGGCGCTCGCGACGATCGGGGTCGCGGCGTTCCTGGCGTCCTGGCTCGTGCGCCGGCAGCCGTTCGTCAAAGGCATCTTCAACATCAGCTGCAACATCTGCGCGGCGGCACCACTGGTTCTCGGCGCGAGCCTGCTCGGGGAACGAACCTGGTCGTGGCGGGTGCTCGTCGTGACGCTCGCCGGGGCGGCGCTGTTCT
>JAOPWU010000033.1 GCA_025965515.1 Mycobacterium sp. | reverse complement strand
GCGGGCGTGCCCGGCGCCCCCCGGCGCCGCCCGCGCCCGGTCGCCTGACGGCGGCGCGGGAGGATCGGGACGTGACCCGCATCCCTGACCCGCCGTCGGTCCCCCCGGCGCCGACCCGGCTGGTCGGTCCCGCCGACGTGCGGGCCGCCGCGGAGCTGCTCGAGGGCGTCGCCCGCCGCACCCCGGTGCTGGCCTCCCGGGTGCTGGCCGAGGCGGTCGGCGGCCCGGTGCTGCTCAAGTGCGAGAACCTGCAGCGGACGGGGTCGTTCAAGCTGCGGGGGGCCTACGTCCGGCTGGCGCGGCTACCGGCGGCGGAGCGGGCCCGCGGCGTGCTGGCCGCGAGCGCCGGCAACCACGCGCAGGGCGTGGCCCTGGCCGGTGCGCTGCTCGGCATCCCGGTCACCGTCTTCATGCCGGAGCGGGCCCCGCTGCCCAAGGTGGAGGCCACGCTCGGCTACGGCGCGACCGTCGAGCTCGTGGGCAGCACGGTCGACGAGGCGCTGGCTGCGGCGGAGACGCGCGCGGCCGAGCAGGGCGTCCCCCTGATCCACCCGTTCGACCACCCGGACATCATCGCGGGCCAGGGGACGGTCGGGCTCGAGGTGCTGGAGCAGTGCCCGGACGTGGCCACGATCGTGGTCTGCGCGGGTGGCGGCGGCCTGGTCAGCGGCATCGCCGCCGCCGTGAAGGGGGTGCGGCCCGACGTGCGGGTCGTGGCCGTGCAGGCCGCAGGGGCCGCGAGCCTGCAGGCGGCGCTGCACGCCGGGCGCCCCGTCGCGCTGCCCGGCATGGCCACCATGGCCGACGGCATCGCGGTGGGCCGCGCCGGCGACCTCACGTTCACCCACGTCCGCGCGCTGGTGGACGACGTGGTGACGGTCAGCGAGCAGGAGCTGTCCCGCGGCCTGCTGCTGTGCCTGGAGCGCGCCAAGCTCGTGGTCGAGCCGGCAGGGGTGGCCGCGGTCGCGGCCGTCCTGGCCCGCCCCACCGAGTTCCGCGCGCCGGTGGTGGCGGTCGTCTCCGGCGGGAACATCGACCCGCTCCTGCTGGACCGGCTGCTGCGGCACGGCCTGGTCGTGTCCGGGCGCTACCTGTCGCTGCGGGTGACGCTGCCGGACTCACCCGGCTCGCTAGCCCGGCTGCTGGACGTCGTCGCGGCCACCGGCGCGAACCTGCTGGACGTCACGCACACCCGTACCTCGGCCGGGCTGGGTTTCGCGGAGGTCGTGGTCTCCCTGCAGGCGGAGACCCGTGGCCCCGACCACCGGGCGGCCGTGCTGGCTGCCATCGAAGGCGCGGGGTACGCCGTGACGGACACCTCGGGTGGGCTGGCCGGCGGCGTCAGCCCGTGAACGGCTCCACGTCGACGACCTCGATCGCGATGCTCCGGCCGTTCGGCGTGGAGTACGTGACCTTCTCCCCCTTGGCGTGGCCGAGCACGGCGCCGCCCAGCGGCGACTGCGGGCTGTAGACCTCGAGGCCCTCCGGGTCGGCCTCGCGGGACCCGACGAGGAAGCGCTCGGTGTCCCCGTCCGCGTACCGGACGGTGACCACCGTGCCGGGCGCGGCCTTGCCGCCGGACTCGGGCGCCTCGCCGACGACCGCGTCGCGGAGCAGCTGGGTGAGCTGGCGGATGCGGCCCTCCTGCTTGCCCTGCTCCTCCTTGGCCGCGTGGTAGCCGCCGTTCTCCTTGAGGTCACCCTCCGAACGCGCTTCCTCGATGCGGCGGGCGATGTCCTCCCGGCCGGGCCCGGACAGCTGCTCGAGCTCGTCCTTGAGCCGGTCGTAGGCGTCCTGCGACAGGTAGGTCACGTTCGCGGTATCGGTCACGCTGTTGTCTCCTCCCGGGCGCCCGCTGGGTCGATCCGAACGCCGGGTCGTCACGGCACACACGGGGCTGTGCCTGGAACCCGAACCTCGGAGTATAGGTCGCGGAGGCTGCCGCGGCCCTGGCGCGCAGGTGATCTCGTCCGACCGTCCGGCGACGCCGAGGGACCTAATGCGTCCGAGTGAGCGCGCAGTCGTGCACCCGGGCGCCCGTCGCGGCGACGGGCACAGGCACCTGCACCGTGATCGGCGTGACCCGGCGGCCCGCGTCGTTGCCCGGTACGCGGGTCACCGCGCGGCCGATCTCCGCCCCGTCGGGGCCGAGCGCGAGGACGGTGCAGCCGGCCTCGGCCAGCGGTGCCTTCCGGACGTCGAACGTCACGGTGGCCAGCGGCGGGCCGCCGACGGTCAGCGTGGCCGGGGAGATCGTGAGCGGCGCGGGCCGCTGGTAGCGGCTGATCGTCCCGGCAGCCACGGCGAGCAGGACGATGACGACCACGGCGACCGTCCGCGCGCCCGGCGAGGCGGCCGCCCACCGCGCCCGCAGGCCCGTCCGGCCGTCGCCGGAGGCGGACCGGTGTGCCTGCTCGGAACCCGTCGGCGTGCTCACGCCACAATCGTGGCATGGAGACGGTCGACGGCCCGCTGCGGCTGATGGCGGTGCACGCGCACCCGGACGACGAGTCCAGCAAGGGAGCGGCCACGATGGCCCGGTACGTCCGGGAGGGCGTGGAGGTCCTGGTGGTCACCTGCACCGGCGGCGAACGCGGCAGCATCCTCAATCCGGCGATGGACCGGCCCGAGGTGCTCGCCCGCATGCCCGAGCTGCGGCGGGAGGAGATGGCCCGCGCCCGGGAGATCCTCGGCGTCGACCAGGCCTGGCTCGGCTTCGTCGACTCCGGCCTGCCGGAGGGCGACCCGCCCCCGCCCCTGCCGGAGGGGTGCTTCGCGCTGCAGCCGCTCGAGGTCGCGGCGGCGCCGCTGGTCGCGCTGGTCCGCAGCTTCCGGCCGCACGTGATGACCACGTACGACGAGCACGGCGGCTACCCGCACCCGGACCACATCAGGACCCACGAGATCTCGGTGGAGGCGTTCGAGGCGGCGGCCGACCCGGCGCGCTACCCGGACGCCGGCCCGGCGTGGGAGGTCGCGAAGCTCTACTACGACGCGACGTTCACCCCGGCGAAGGTGCTGGCGCTGCACGAGGCGCTGCTCGCCGAGGGCTTCGAGTCGCCGTACGGGGACTGGATCACGCGCGCGCAGGAGCGGCAGGAGGCCGGCGCGGCCGAGGGGAACGCCACCCCCGAGCCCGCCACGACGCGCGTGCCCTGCGCCGAGTACTTCGGGCTGCGCAACGAGGCGCTGCTCGCGCACGCCACGCAGATCGACCCCAACGGCCGCTGGTTCAGCGTCCCGCTCGAGCTGCAGCAGCGGGTCTGGCCGACGGAGGACTTCCGGCTCGCCAGCGCCCGCGTGGCCACGGACCTGCCCGAGGACGACCTGTTCGCGGGCCTACGAGTGGGGAGCGTCGCATGAGCGCACTGACAGGCGCGGGCCTGGGGGCGGTGGCCGTACTGGCCTCGGCCGGGTCGACGGACCAGGCGGGGACCTACATCACCGCGGGCTTCGTGGTCGTGGTGCTGTTGCTGATCGCGCTGGCTGTCCGGCAGTTGCGCCGCGTGCCGGGCAAGTTCGACCCGACGCTGCAGGACCGGCCGCGCCGCGGCCGGCACCACGGCGACGGACCGGCCGCTCCGGACGACCCGGACCGCGGGGCCTGAGGCGTTCCGCGGCGGTCGTTCGCGGCCGGATCCGGCCGCGGACGTGCCCGGCACCCGCGGCGCGGAGCAGGATGGGCGCATGACCGCCGCGCGCCCCGCAGTTCCCGACGCCGCGCCGGCCGCCGGGGCCTGCACCACGTTCGTCGCCGATGCCGCCGAGGTCTGGGACCTCGGCCGGGGGCACCCGCTGCGTGGCACCCGCGCGGAGCTCACCCGAAGCCTCGCCGCCGACCTCGGGGTGCGGGGCCGGCCGGGGGTCGCCGTCGCGACGGCCGACCTCGCGTCGCGCGCCCTCATGGAACGGGCGCACACCCCCACCTACCTCGACCTGCTGGCCGACCCGCGCGCGGCCGACGCCCTGGAGCTGCTGCGGGCGGGGCTCGGGACGGCGGACACCCCGTTGGTCCCGCGGATGCTGTCGAAGGCGGCCGCGGTCGCCGGGGCGTCCGCCGCGGCGGCCACCGCGCTGCTCGAGGGGCGCGCCGTCCACGCCGTGAGCCTCGACGGCGGGCTGCACCACGCCATGCCGTCGGGGGCGTCGGGCTTCTGCGTGGTCAACGACGTGGTCGTCGCGGTGCGGCTGCTGCGTGACGCGGGGCTGCGGGTCGCGTACGTGGACCTCGACGCCCACCACGGGGACGGTGTGGAGGCCGCGTTCGCCCCCGACCCGGACACGCTCACCATCTCGCTGCACCAGGACGGCCGGACGATCTTCCCCGGCACGGGGGCGGCCACCGACGTGGGGGTCGGCGCCGCCGCGGGCACCGTGGTGAACCTGCCGCTGCCGCCGGGCACCGCCGACGCCGGGTGGCTGCGCGCCTTCGACGCGGTCGTGCCCGTGCTGCTGCGGACGTTCGCCCCGGACGTCGTGGTCCTGCAGGCCGGTGCGGACGGCCACCGGCTCGATCCGCTGACCGACCTGCAGCTCACCGTGCAGGGCATGGCCACGGCGGTGTCCCGGGTGCACCGCCTGGCGCACGAGCTGGCCGGCGGGCGGCTGCTGCTGCTCGGCGGGGGCGGCTACTCCTGCACCGACGCCGTGCCGCGGGCCTGGACGCAGGCGCTGGCCGTCGTGTCGGGGGAGCCGCTGGGCTGGAACACCCGGCTGCCCGACACCTGGCGGCGGGCCGCGCAGCAGGCGGGTGGGGTCACCGTGCCGACCGTGCTGGGGGATGCCCAGGCGGACGCCGGGCTGCTCGCCGGCTCCGCGTGGAGCGAGCCCGCCGGCTGGGTGACCGCCGAGGGGTGGGCGCCCTACCGGCCGTGGGACGCGGGCACCGGCGACCCGGACGACCGCCTGGACCGGGCGGTCGCCGCGACCCGCGGCGCCGTCTTCCCGTTGCTCGCGCTCGACCCCCTCGTCGACCGGTGACCGGCGCCGCGGACCTGTCGGCGCGGCGCCCCGAGCCGCCTCCGCTGCCGCCCTGGGCCGAGGGCTGGCAGGCCGACGTCGTGCTCGCCGACGGGGCGCCCGGCCGGCTGCGCCCCATCCGGCCCGACGACGCCGAGCGGCTGCGGCTGCTGCACAGCCAGCTGTCACCCGAGACGATCTACCAGCGGTTCCACGGGCCGCGGCCGCGGCTGTCCGACGCCGAGGTGGCCCGGCTGACCACCGTCGACCACGATGAGCGGGTCGCGCTGGTGGCCCTGGTCGGCACCGAGATGGTCGGCGTGGCCCGGTACGAGACGCTCCCCGGGGAGGGCGGCGGCGGCCCCACGGCAGAGGTGGCCTTCGTCATCCGCGACGACCAGCAGGGGCGCGGGCTGGGCAGCGTGCTGTTGGAACACCTGGCCGCCGCTGCGGCGGACCGCGGCGTCCGCACCTTCGAGGCGTGGGTCCTGTCCGGGAACGTGCGGATGCTGCGCGTGTTCTCCGACGCCGGTTACGAGATCTCCAGCGACCGGGAGGCGGGGCAGGTCCAGCTCCGCTTCCAGGTGACGGCGACGGCCCGCTCCCGGGCCGTCGTCCTCGCCCGGGAGCACGCCGCCGAGGCGCGGTCGGTGCGGCGGCTGCTGCATCCCCGGCAGGTGGCCGTGGTCGCGGACGAGCGCGACCCGGTACCGGCGGCGACCTTCCTCGGGATGCTGCTCGAGGGGGTCGACGACGCCGTCGCCGGGGGTGCGGACGGCCCCGAGGTGCTGGCGGTGCACCCGACGCTCACGCAGTTCGGCGGGGTCCCGGCGATGGCCGGCCTCCCTGGGCGCGGCGCCGGCGGGGCGGTCGACCTGGTGGTCGCCGCCGTGCTGCCGGACCGGCTCGCCGACGTGATCCTCGCGGCCAGCGCCGCCGGCGCCCACGCGGTGGTCGTCCCCACGGACGCGGGCGCCCCGCCGCACGAGGCGCTGCGGGAGCGTGCGCGCAGCCGGGGGCTGCGGCTGGTCGGACCGGGCTCGGCGGGCGTCGTGGAGCGCCACACGGGGCTCTGGGCCTGGTCGGGGCCGCGGCTGCCCGGCCCCGGTGCCCTCGGCGTCTTCTGCCAGTCGGCGCCGGTCGCGCGGGCGGTCCTGGAGCACTGCCGGGTGCGGCGCGTCGGGGTGTCCGCGGTCGTGGACGTGGGCGACCGCGCCGACCTGTCCGGCAACGACCTGCTGCAGTACTTCGAGGACGACGCGAGCACCGAGGTGGTGCTCATGGTGCTGGAGACCTTCGGCAACCCGCGGAAGTTCCTGCGGCTCTGCCGGCGGCTGGCGCGGCTCAAGCCCGTCATCGTCGTGCGGCCCACCGAGGACCTGCTCGTCGACGAGCTCCTGCGCGACGTGGGTGCCATCACCGTGCCGCGGCTCATCGAGGGGCTGGACGTGGCCCGGCTGCTGCTCGGCGGCGCCAGGCCGTCGCACGGCGATGTGCAGGTCGTCGCGGGCGACCGGGCCGTGCGGCGCGTGGCGGTGCAGGCCGCGACCTCCCACCGGCTGCGGGTGACCGACGAGGCGGCGCCCGCCGCCCGGTTGCTCATCACGGAGGCCCCCGAGGTCGCGCCCGCCCCGGTGGGCGACGGCGTGCCCGAGGTCGTCGTCGCGCTGGGGATCGTCGACCCGGGCTGGCAGGACCCGCACGGCCGGACCACGTTCCGCTGGGCCGACAGCGCGGCGTCGGCGCTGGAGGTGGCGGTCGACGCCCACCGGTGGTCCGCGGCCGAGGAGACCCAGCCGGCCGAGGAGGACCCCGCGCGGGTCGCCCAGGCCCGCGCCTGGTCCGAGAAGCAGCAGGGGCGGCTGGCGGTCCCGGCGGACGCGCCGGCGGCGGCGGGAGCGCCGCTGCGGCCCGGGCCGGAGGCGGTGGCCGAGCTGCTGACCTGCTACGGGATCGCGGTGCTGCCGGACCGGCCGGTGTCCTCGGCGGAGGAGGCCGTCGAGGCCGCCCGGGAGATCGACGGGCCGGTGGTGGTGAAGACCATTGCGCCGGGGTTGCGGCACCGCACGGAGCTGGGCGTGGCGCAGGTGGGGCTGGACAGCCCCGAGGAGGTGGCCGCGGCCTACCTGCACCTGGCGCGTCGGTTCGGCCCCGACGGCATCGTGCTGCAGGCCATGGCCCCGCCGGGCGTGCCCGTCGTGCTCCGCAGCGTCGAGGACCCGCGGCTCGGACCGGTGCTCTCCTGCACGGTGGGCAGCACCGGGGCGGCGCTCGACCTCGCCGAGGCGCGCCGCGGCGCGCCCCTGTCCCGCGCGGCCGCCGAGGCGTTCGTCACCGCCCCGCCGTCGGCCCGCCTGCTGCTGGGCGTCGGCCCCGCCGGCCGCCCGCTGGCCGGCGGTCCACGTGGCGCGTGGGACGCGGGCCCGGGCGCCGAGGCCCGCGCGGACACCGCCGCGCTGGTGGACCTCGCCGTCGCGCTGAGCAGGCTCGCCGACGAGGTGCCCGGCCTGCTGACCGTGGAGCTCGCGCCGGTGCTGGTGCACCCGCTGGTCGAGGGCGGCGGCACCTCGGTGCTGTCGGCCGATGTCGTCCTGGCGGCGCCGGGCGAGCGGCGGGCGGACAGCGGCCCGCGCCGCATGCTCTGACGCCGGCGCTCAGCCGGTCGGGTGCGGCAGCTCGACCAGCTCGGTGAGCTCCCAGTGGCTGGGCCGCGCCTCGGTCGTGGCCTGGCAGGTCAGCCGCCGCGGTCGGGGGTCCGTCACCCGGTGCAGCCGGACCAGCAGCGGCGGGGCGTCGCCGCGTTCGAACGTGACCTCGGCGGTTCCCGGGGCGGGCTCGGCGAACGCGGTGGGGTGCAGCGCCCCGAGCGTGGTGATGCCCAGGGCCAGCGCCGCGTGGTGCTCCGCGGCCTGCACCGGCATGGCCCAGGTGCTGCGACCGCGGTAGCCCTCCGCGGGCCGTGTCCCGGCGAGCACCTGCCCGACCAGCGCCACCGCTGCCTCCGCCGGCACGTGCCCCAGGTAGTGCCCGGCCGGGAGCACCAGGGCGTTGGCGGCGAACCGGTCGCCCCCGATGTGGGAGAGCTCGACGACCTGCTCGGGCAGGGCGGCCGCCAGCGCCGTCACCACCGGCCGGCCGCGGACCGCGCAGCAGGTGTCGTGCAGCCCGTGGGTGCACACGCCCACGAGGGAGCCGACGAGCGGCGACCAGCCCGGGTGCGCGGGCGGCGCCGCAGCCGCGGGTTCGCCGGGCGGCGTGGCGGCCCCGAACGGCAGCACCAGGTCGGGCAGGGCGGCCGCCAGCGCCGTGTCGTCGGCGAACTCGGTGACCCACAGGGTGCCCTCGCGGCTGTCCGCGGCCACGACCCGCCGTGGCCCGCGGGCGCGCCCGGCCCGGCCGGGGTAGCGCATCGCGAGGGTCCGCGCGTGTTCGGCGGCGGCGCGGCGCTGGAACGGCAGCAGGACCTCGTCCGGCACCGCGCACTGGGGCAGCGAGCGCGGCCCCCACGGTCCCGGCTGCTCCAGCAGCACCCAGCGGTCGACCCGGCTGGCGGTGCCGAGCACCGGTTCCCTCCGCGCCTCGGAGGCCGCGGAGCAGAGGAACCGGACAGGGGCGGGGTCGGTCACGGCGCCGACGTGGCGGGCGTGCCACCGGCGACGAGGACGCCCTCCCGCAGCAGCCGCCGCGCGAGCACCACGGCGTCGGGCGGCTCCAGCCCGCCCACGGCGGCGTCGCGCACCCGCGCCGGGCCGGCGACCAGCACCCGCAGCCCGGCCGCCGCGACGGGGGGCAGCTCCAGCGTCCGGTCCGGCAGGTCGAGCCGCACCCGGGCGGCGTCGGGGTCGTCGGTCACCGCGGTCCGCAGGCCGGCGCGGGGCCGGACGGGTGTGTCGGGCCCGACCGCGGCGGCGGCGCGGGCCTGCGCCAGCATGCCGAGCGGCTCGGGCGGCAGCGCGCGGTCGGCGCGGCGGGCCAGCGCTGCGGCCACCGTCGCCTCGTCCAGCCCGTCGGCCCAGGCGCGGACGGCGGCCAGGAAGTCCGGGACCGCGCCCGGCCGGCCGCCGGTGGCCGCTGTGGGCGGGGTGGGCACGGCCCGCCGTAGCGCGATGTCGCCGCCTGCCGCACCGACCAGGTCGGTGAGCACGTCCTGCCAGGTCGTGACCAGCAGGCCGACGGTGAGGTGGACCGACGGGGAATCGGTGGTCGCGGCCGCGTGCACGTACCCGCGCGGCAGGTACAGCGCGTCGCCGGGCTGCAGCTCGATGTCCAACAGCGGCGTCGCCCCGTCGGCGACGAGCCCCTCGCCGGCCCGCGGCTGGCTGCGCAGCGGCAGCTCGACCACCGGCGGGTGCACCTGCCAGCGCTTGGTCCCGGACACCTGCAGCACGAACACGTCGTGGGTGTCGTGGTGGTACGCGAACCCCTGCGCCCCGCCGCCGGGCGTGACGTAGGCGTTGCACTGCGTGGGGTGGCCGAGCTCGCCGGCCAGCGCGCGGCAGAAGTCGACGAGCGGGGGCCAGAGCCGGTGCAGCGAGTTCAGTACCAGGGTCGCACCGTCAGCGTGGAACTCCCGGACCCGGTCGGCGTCGGCGAGGTCGGTGATGGTCACCGAGCCGGCCACGGCGCTGCGGGTCGTGCCGCGGACGGGCGCGCCGTCCTGCACCATCCGGAAGAACGGCGTGCGCAGGCCGTGCCGGGTGAGCAGGGCGTCCACGTCGTCGTCGGCCAGCAGGTCGGTGAACGGCGCGGGCAGCTCGGCGGCGCGCGAGAGCACCGGCACGCGATCGAACGCGGCGGCCAGGAACTCGTCGCGGGGCAGCGCCACGCAGCGCGCGAGGGCGCCGGAGGCGCGCGCGGCCGACGCCGCGGCACCCGCTGGGGGTGCCGCGGCCGCCGCCGCGGTCGGGGGCGTCAGCGTGGCCAGGGCAGGCTCAGCTGGCGTCGCTGCCGTCGGAGTCGCCGCCGTCGGTGGTGTCCGCATCGCCGCCGTCGGTGGTGTCCGCATCCCCGGAGTCGGTGGTGTCCGCGTCGCCCGCGTCCTTCGTGTCGGCGTCGGCTTCCATCGTGATCCGGCGCGTGGTGAGGATGTCGTCGTCGGTCAGTGCCACGGTGCCTCCTGGGGTGGGGGGTGAACGCTTGCCGCCTACCCTTGCACCGCACAGCTACACGGCGCCCGTCGGGGCTCCGTCCGTCCCCCAGGGAGAGAGCACTTCATGCGCATCGGCATGCCCTTGAACTACGCCGGCGGCTTCAAGGAGACGGTCGCGGAGCTCGCCGACCACGAGCGCGCCGGACTCGACATCGTGTACGTCCCCGAGGCGTACAGCTTCGACGCCGTGAGCCAGCTCGGCTTCATCGCTGCCCGGACGGAGCGGCTGGAGATCGCCTCGGGGATCCTGCAGGTCTACACCCGCACCCCGACCCTCACGGCCATGACGGCCGCGGGCCTGGACTACGTCAGCGAGGGGCGGTTCACCCTCGGCATCGGCGCCTCCGGTCCGCAGGTCATCGAGGGGTTCCACGGCGTGCCCTACGACGCGCCGCTGGGCCGCACCCGCGAGCTCATCGAGATCTGCCGCCAGGTGTGGCGGCGGGAGCGGGTGCAGTTCTCGGGCAAGTACTACTCGATCCCACTCCCCGAGGGGCAGGGCACCGGGCTCGGCAAGCCGCTGAAGCTCATCAACCACCCCGTGCGCGAGCGGATCCCGATCCTCATCGCGGCCATCGGCCCGAAGAACGTCGCCATGGCGGCGGAGCTCGCCGAGGGCTGGGAGCCGATCTTCTACCACCCCGAGAAGGCGCACCTGGTCTGGGAGAAGCCCCTCGCCGAGGGCAAGGCGAAGCGGGACCCCTCGCTGCCGCCGCTCGACGTGGTGGCTGCCGCACCCATGGCGATCGTCGACGACCCCACCGAGCTGCTCGAGCTCGGCCGGCCCATGGTCGCGCTGTACGTCGGCGGCATGGGCGCCAAGGGCAAGAATTTCTACAACGACCTGGCCCGCCGGTATGGCTACGAGGCCGAAGCCGAGAAGATCCAGGACCTGTACCTGGAGGGCAAGAAGGACGAGGCCGCGGCGCTGGTGCCGGCGGACCTGCTGCGGGCCATGTCCCTCATCGGGCCCAAGAGCTACGTCGCCGAGCGGATGGCCGCGTTCGCGGCGTCCGGCGTCACCACGCTGAACATCACCCCCATCGCCGCCGACCGGGAGGGCCGCGTGGCCATCACCGAGACGGCGAAGGAGCTCGCGGCCGGGCTGTGACGCTGGTGCCCGGCGTTGCCCGCCGCTCGGTGGGCGGCGTCGGGCGGCGTCAGGCGGCCGCGAACGTGCTGAGTAGCGCGGGCAGTTCCGCCGCCGGTGCGGGGCGGGCGAACAGGTAGCCCTGCCCGGTCGGCGTGCCCATGCGCTGCAGGGCGGCGCACTGCTCGTCGGTCTCGATGCCCTCGGCGATGCACTGCAGCGACAGCCGTCGGCTCAGGTGCGCCAGTGTCTCGACGATGGCGTCGTCCTCCGGCGAGTGCGGCACGCCCGCGACGAAGGACCGGTCGATCTTGATGGCCGTGACGGGGTACCGGCGGAGGTAGGACAGCGACGCCCAGCCCGTGCCGAAGTCGTCGATCGCCCAGCGGGCGCCCTGGCGGGCCAGCGCGGTGATGATCTGGCTGTTGCGCGGGCCCTGCTCGACGAGGACGTGCTCGGTCAGCTCGAGGACCAGCCGCTCGGCGGGCAGCCGCGCGGCCCGCAGGGCGGCCGCGACCGTGCCGGGCAGCCGCTCGGTGACGCCCGTCGCGCAGATGTTGACCGAGAGCGTGAGGTCGAGGCCGAGCTCCCGGTTCCAGCGGGCCACCTGGTCGGTGGCGCGGAACAGCAGCGCCGTGTCGAGGCCGGGCAGCACGCCCGTCGCCTCTGCGACCGGCAGGAACTCGGCGGGTAGCAGCAGCCCGCCGTCGTCCTCGCGGATGCGCATGAGCGCCTCGAGCCCGGTGACCCGGCGCGTCGCGAGCTCGACGATCGGCTGGTAGTGGATCACCAGCCGGTTCTCGCGCCTGGTCCGCCGCAGCAGCGCGGCGAGCCGGCTCGGCTCGGCGGGCCGCTCGCGCAGCCCCGGGTCGAACACCTCGACCCGGTGCTTGCCGAGCTGCTTGGCCCGGTGCAGTGCCGCGTCGGCCTCGTCCACCAGCTCCGGCCCGGTGCGCTCGCCCACGCGGCACAGCGACAGCCCGATGCTCGCGGACACCCGCAGCTGTGAGTCCCCGAGCGGTACCGGCTGCTCCAGCGCGCGCTCGATCCGTTCGGCGAGGGCCCGGGCCGCCGACGCCGCAGTCACGTGCGGACAGATGACCAGGAACTCGTCGCCGCCCATCCGGCCGACCATGTCCTCGGGGCGGACCGCGTCGTGCAGCCGACGCGCCGTCTGCGCGAGCACGGCGTCGCCCGCGGCGTGCCCGACCGCGTCGTTGACGATCTTGAAGCCGTCCAGGTCGATGAACATCACGGCGACGAGCCGGTCGTCGCGGCGCCGACCGTGCAGCACCGTGTCCAGTTGGTGCAGGAGCGCGGCGCGCCCGGGGAGCTGCGTGAGGGAGTCGTGGGTCGCGAGCCGGAGCAGCTCCCGCTCCCGGCGGCGCCGCTGGGTGACGTCCTCCACCTGCACCAGCAGGTAACTGGTCCCGGCGGCGGGCAGCAGGCGCGTCACGGTCACCACACCCTCGACGAGGGCGTGGTCGGGCCGCAGGAACTGTTTCTCGGCGGAGGCGGCCGCCTCGCCGCCCTCCGCCGGGACGTCGTCGTCGAGCAGGCCGTCCCCGGGGGGTTGGCCGAGCATGTCCGCGTGGGGCCAGCCGAGGAAGGCCGCCAGCGCCTGGTTCGCCGCGACGATGAGGCCGTCGGAGTCGACCATCGCGAGGCCGAGGGTGCTGGCCTGGAAGGCCGCCTGGAACACGGCCACGTCGAAGGTCTCGCCGTCCGCGTGCCGGTCGGCGTCGGGTCGCTCCGGCCGCCGGCCCGCCGGCTGCTGGGTCATGGCCGTCCCCCGTCCGGGGGGCGCGTTCCGTGCGGCGCGCCCGTTCTGACGGGGTGTCATGCCCGGTGGATCATCATGAGAACCGCCCCCTGCGGCGGTTGACGGCTCCTGCCGCCTCCGCTTGACTTCCGCCGTTCCCCTGAGGCGTACGTCACATGTGTTTCCGCCGTGGTCGCCCAGCCCGCCGCGCGCACGACGAGAGAAGTCAGGTCCGGGTGGCAGCAGAGGTGGCTGTCCGCGCTCGCAGGAGCGCGGCAGACGTCGGCAAGCTCTACGGGTTGGGCGCGGACACGGCGATGGCCCTGGTCCGCGACCTCCCGCGCGGGCGGTTCCGCTGGGACGAGTGCGTGGTGCAGGCGTGGTTCCTCACCAGCGCCACGCTGTTGCCGGCGATCCTGGTGGGCATCCCGCTCGGGATCGTCATCGTGCTGAACATCGGCGGCGTGGCGGGGCAGCTCGGGGCGTCGTCCTTCATCGGGGCCGTCGACGCGGTGGGGGTGCTGCGCGAGGCCGCGCCCATCGTCACGGCGCTGCTGCTGGCGGGGGCCGGCGGCGCGGCGATCTGCGCCGACCTCGGCTCGCGGACCATCCGCGAGGAGATCGACGCGATGGTGGTGCTCGGCGTCGACCCGGTGCGCCGCCTGGTCGCGCCGCGGGTGGTCGCCGCGGCGGTGGTCGCGATGCTGCTGAACTTCCTCGTCGCGCTCGTCGGGTTGGTGAGCGGCTACGCCTTCGCGCTGGCCGAGCTGCACTCCACGAAGGGCAGCTTCCTGGCCTCCTTCGGCCAGTTCGCCACCGTGCCCGACCTGATCGTGTCGGAGGTGAAGGCGGGGCTGTTCGGCGTGTTCGCCGCATTGATCGCGTCGCACCTGGGACTGTCCGCCTCCCGCGGCCCGAGCGGCGTGGGGGACGCCGTGAACCGGGCGGTCGCCCTGTCCGGGGTGGCGCTGTTCCTGATCAACCTGGTGGTCACCGAGCTGTTCTTCACCCTCGTCCCGCAGACGCTCATCTGATGGCCTTCGACGGTGTCGTCCTCAAGCGCCCGCTGCGGCCGGTCCTCGGCCCGGCGATCGGCGCGGCGCGGGGCGTGGGCGGCGCGCTCGTGGGGCTGGGAACGTTCCTGCTCTTCTCGCTCTCCGTCCTGGCGAGCGTGCCCGCGACCCTGCGGCGCTACCGCCCGGAGATCGGGCGGCTCGTCGCCGACATGACGCTCGGGCCGAACGTGCTGGTGACCCTCTCCGGGGGCCTCGGCATCCTGCTCGCCGAGTCGCTCTTCGTGGGCGTGGCCGTCGGGCTGGAGGGGTTCCAGGGCCTCGACGTGATCGGGCTGGCGCCGCTGTCGGGGTTCGTGGCCGCCTTCGCCAACACCCGCGAGGTCGCCCCGCTCATCGCGGCCGTCGCGATCGCCTCCCAGATCGGCTGCCGGTTCACGGCGTCGCTGGGCGCGATGCGGATCAGCGAGGAGATCGACGCGCTGGAGGTCATGGGCGTCCCGTCCCTGCAGTTCCTCGTGACGACCCGCCTGCTCGCGACGTTCACGGCCGTCGTGCCGCTGTACGCGGTCGGGCTGTTCGGCTCCTACATCGCGACCCAGACGACCCTGACGTTCTTCTTCGGCCAGTCGATCGGCACGTACCAGCACTACTTCCAGTCGTTCCTGCAGCTCGGCGACATCGGCCTGTCGACGCTGAAGGTGCTGGTGTTCACGTTGGTCATCACGCTGGTCCACTGCTACTTCGGGTTCACGGCGCGCGGCGGCCCGGTGGGTGTCGGGCGGGCCACCGCCCAGGCCATCCGGGCCAGCACGGTCGTCATCGCCACCTCCGACGTGGTCATGACGATGCTCTTCTGGGGCGTCACCGGCGCGCGGATCACCGGATGACGGGCCTGCGGCTCCCGTCCGGCCCGGTGGTGCGCCGGGGCGTCGCCGGTGCGGCGCTCGTCGCGCTGCTGCTGTCGGGCCTGCCGTTCCTCAACGCCCGGCTGCAGGGGCGGACCGGCCGCGCGGTCACGGTGACGGTGAGCCTGCCGCAGACCGACGGCATCCTGCAGCCCGGCACCGACGTCCGCTACCGCGACGTCCGCGTGGGCAGGGTGATGTCCGTGGGGCGCGGCCCCGGGGGCCGGGCGCTGCTCACGCTGCGGCTGACCGGCGCCGCCGCCGACCGCATCCCCGCCACGGTCACCGCCGCGGCCCAGGCCTACAGCCTGTTCGGCACCGAGACGGTGGCGCTGCTGCCCGCCGGCGGGGCCGCACCGACAGCGCCGGTGGCGATGCTGCGGGACGGCATGGTCGTGCGCGCCGCCGGCGCCGACAGCCCCGCCCTGCAGGGCACGCTCTCCGACCTCTACGACATCCTCACGGTGGTCCAGCCCGCCAAGCTCGACGCCGCCCTGTCCGCCCTCGCCGAGGCGCTCGCGGGCCAGGGGCCGGGGCTGGGACAGCTGATCAGCCGCGCGGACGCGTACCTCACCGACCTCGCCCCTGCGCTGCCCGCGCTCGCCACGGACCTCGCGCGGTTCGCCGACCTGTCGGAGCAGCTGGCCGCGGACGCCCCGGGCCTGCTGGCGACGGCCGACAACGTGCTCGTCAGCGCCCGCACGATCGTCGAGCGGCAGCAGCAGCTGCAGCGGCTGCTGGCGACCTCGCCGGCGGTGGCCGTGCAGGCGGAGTCGCTGCTGTCCGCCAACGCGTCGCGGCTCGTGGCCCTCGCCGCGAACACGCGGACGGTGCTCACCGGCCTCGACGCGAACCCCGCCGGGCCGGCCGAGAGCATCGTGGCGATCGGCACCTTCACGAAGAGCTTCGCGGGGGTGCTGAGCCTGCCGGGTGGCATGCACGCGCAGGCGCTGCTGCCCGGCCTGCCGAACGACGGCCTGCTGGTGCAGATCCTCGGTGGCCCCAACGCGTTCGCCACCCTGTACAACCCACCGCCGTACACGGCGGCCGACTGCCCGCGCTACGGCCCCGTGGTGGGGGCGACCTGCGCGGGCGGCGCCGGCTCGCGGTCGGCCGCGGTGGGTCCCGCCGCGCGCTCCGTCGGTTCCTCGGCCGCGACCGCGCCCGTCGTCGTCCCCGGCGGCCGCGTCGGCCCGGTCGGCGGTCCCGCCGAGCTGGCGTCCGTGGCCGCCGTGCTCGGGGTGCTGGGTGCGCAGCCCCGCGGCGCCGCCCGGGCGGCCGCCGACCTCGCGGCCGGACCGCTGCTGCGCGGGACCGTCACCGTGCTGCCCGGGGGCGCGCCGTGACCGGGTCGGGGCCCACGAGCGTCCGCGGGGCGACGTGGCGGTTCGCCGTCTTCACCGTCGTGGCGCTGACCGCCGGCGTCGTCATCTGGAACACGCTGCGCCCGGGGGTGGCGGCACACCGCACGTACAGCGCCGTGTTCACCGACCTGTCCGGGCTGCGGACGGGCGACGCCGTGCGGATCGCGGGCATCCGCGTCGGCAGCGTGACGGGGGAGCGGCTCGTCGCCGGGAACCTGGCGCGGGTCACCTTCGCCGTCGCGGACGACCAGCAGCTCACGGCCGGCGAGACGGCCACCGTGCGGTACGCGAACCTGCTCGGGCAGCGGTACCTCGCGCTCGGCCGCGGGCCGGTCGGCGCCGCCCGACTGGCGCCGGGCTCGGTCATCCCCGTGGACCGGACCGCCCCCGCGCTGGACCTGACGGCACTGTTCAACGGCTTCCGGCCGCTGTTCGCGGCGCTCGACCCGCAGCAGATCAACCAGCTGTCCACCTCCATCGTGCAGGTGCTGCAGGGGGAGGGCGCCACGATCGGCGACCTGTTCTCCCAGACGGCGCTGGTCACCGGCGACCTCGCGCAGCGCAGCGCGGCGATCCGGCAGGTCATCGGCAACGTGAGCACGCTGCTGACGACCGTGGCCGACCACGACGACGGACTGGCCCGGCTGCTCGACGACCTCACGGCGTTCAGCCGGCAACTCGGGTCCGACTCCCCGGCCATCGGGGCGTCGCTCGCGGGTGTCGACGGGCTCGCCGCCTCGGTCGCCGGGCTGCTGGACCGCGCCCAGCACGGGCAGCTCGCCGCCGACCTCACCGCGACGGCCGGCATCGCCGGGACGCTCGCGCAGCAGCAGGCGTCCCTCGACCACGCCATCGCGGGCCTGCCCGCCCTGGTGGGCAGCTTCGCGCGGACGCTCGACGCGGGAAGCTGGCTCAAGGGGTACGTCTGCGCGTTCACGCTGCGCACGACCGGTGCGGGGCTGGCGGTCACCGCCGCCGACCTGGCGAAGATCGCGGGCAACAACCCGGCGCTCGTGGCCCTGCTCGGCCTGGTCCCGGGGCAGGTGCCGGTGCCGGTCAGCATCCCCAACGGCACGGTCGGCAGGGCCACCGCGCACACGGCTGCGTGCCCGACGTGACCGTCCGCGACCGCAACCCGGTGACCACCGCCGTCGTCGGCACCCTGGTGCTCGTCGGCCTCGTCGCGGTGGCCCTGGCGTCGGCGCACCTGCCGCTGCTGCACCCCCGCAACAGCTACGCGGCCGACCTGCCGAGCGCCGGCGGCCTGCGGGCCGGGGACGAGGTCCGCGTCGCGGGGATGCCCGTCGGCACCGTCGCGTCCGTGGCCCTGACGGGCGACCACGTCCGGGCCGTGTTCCGCGTCGACAAGGGCGTGCGGCTCGGCGGGGGGACCACGGCCGACGTGAAGGTCGCGACCGTGCTCGACAAGCTGTTCCTGCAGCTCGACCGGACGGCCACCCCGGGGCGGCTCGCGCCGGGCGCGACCATCCCGCGGGACCGCACCACCGTCCCGTACTCGCTGGTGGAGGCGCTGTCCGGCGTGGCCCAGCGGACCCAGCAGACCGACCTGGCGGGGCTCGACGCGGCGCTGCGCACGACGGTCGCCAGCGCGTCGGGCGTGGACGCGGCGAAGCTGCACGCGGTGCTGTCGGGCCTCGCGACCGTGTCCGGCACCGTCGCCGCGTCGCAGGACCAGATCGCGCAGCTGGTCGCGAAGGCGGCCACCGTCACGTCCACGCTCGCCTCCCGGGCGCCGCAGCTGGTCACCCTGCTGGCGCAGGGCGACACCTTCCTGGCCGAGCTGCAGAAGCGCCGGGCGGTCATCCACCAGCTGCTGCTGGATACCACCGCCATGGGCTCCTCCATCGCGGCGGTGCTCTCGACCAACGCGGCGGTCCTCAAGCCGCTGCTCGACCGGCTGTCGGCCGTCGCGGGGACGTTCGCGAAGAACGAGCAGGCCATCGACGCCGTGATGACCACGCTGGGCCCGCTGTCGCGCTACCTCGCCAACGCCACCGGCAGCGGCCCCTACCTGGACATCCTCGGCGTCACCGGTCTGATCCCCGACAACGTGGTCGCCGCCTGCGGCGTCCACCCGACCCCCCGGTGCGGGCAGTGATCCCCGCGCGGGTCCGGGCGCTCCCGCGCACCCGCCGTGGCGTCGCCGCGGTCGCCGCGGGGCTCGCCGGGGTCGTGCTGGCCGTCGCCGCGATCGCGGCCGTGCTGCCGGGCGGCGGGACCCACGAGGTGTCCGCGCGGTTCCGGTCCGCGCCGGGCCTCTACGTCGGCAACCGGGTGGCCGTGCTGGGCGTCCCGGTCGGCCGGATCGACGGCATCAGCGTCCACGACGCCTACGTCACCGTGCGGATGCGGCTGCCCGCGTCGGTCCGGCTGCCCGCGGACGCCAAGGCGGTGCTGATGGCGCCCGCCGTGGTGTCCGACCGCTACGTCGAATTCACCCCCGCCTACAGCGGCGCGGGCCCGGCGCTGCCGGACGGCGCAGTGCTGGACGTGGACCGGACCGTGACGCCGCTCGGTATCGACCAGATCACCGGCGCGCTCGATGCCCTGGCGCGGGCGCTGGGGCCGACCGGGGCGAACTCGGACGGCAGCCTGTCCGCCCTGCTGTCGACGGTGGCCACCGATCTGGGCGGCAACGGGGCCCTGCTGCACGACACCATCACCGGGCTGGCCGCGGCCATCCCCGCCCTGGCCGGGGACCCCGGCCAGCTGTCGACCGTGCTGACGTCGCTGGACACGCTCACGAGGGCGCTCGCCGACCACGACCGGACCGTCACGTCCTTCTACGGGGACCTGGCGGGGGCCTCGCGGCAACTGGCGGGGGAGGGGCCCGAGCTGACCGCGGCGCTCGATGCCGTGCAGGCCGCCGTGACGCAGGTCGGCGCGTTCCTCACGACGAACAGCGCCGCGGTCGGGTCGACCGTCGCGAACCTCGCCGCGCTGTCGCGGGCGCTGCTGTCGGACCAGAACTCGCTGCGGGAGACGCTGGACGTGGCCCCCACGGCGTTCCAGAACCTGGGGCAGACGGTGATCGACACGCCGACCGGGCCCCGGGTGTCGGCCCGGGTGCTCAACGCCACCAACGTCGGCGGGCTCGTCCAGCAGTACTGCGGGCCCGGGCTCGATGCGCTGGTGCGGATCACCGCCGGCCAGGCCTCACCGCTGGACGCGCTGTGCCTGTCCGTCTCGGGGCTGGCGCACACGCCGCCCGGCGCACCGGCCGGCCCGGACCTGGGCCTGGACCGCTTCCTGGGGGCACGGTGACTGCCTGGCGGCCGGCGGCCGCGCTCGGCGTGGTCCTGCTGCTCGCGGCCGCGGTGGGATGCCGGCCCAGCCTCGGGATGCTCCCCGACGGCCAGCCCGGCAGCGGCCCCGGGTACCGCGTCACGGCCGTCTTCGACGACGCGCTGAACCTGACGATCGGGGCGGAGGTGCGGCAGAACGGGGTCCTGGTGGGCCGCGTGGAGAGCCTCGCCACCCGCGACTACCACGCCGACGCCGTGCTGCGGCTGACCGACGACACCGTGCTGCCCGGCGGGACGACCGCGCAGATCCGCTTCACGACCCCGCTCGGCGAGGACTACGTCGACCTGCGGGGCGGGGTGCCGGGGGCGACACCGCTGGCCCGCGGCGCCACGCTCGGCCCGGCGGACACGAGCACGGCGCCGACCATCGAGGACACGTTCGCGGCACTGTCCCTGGTGCTCAACGGGGGTGGGATCGAGCAGCTGCACACGATCGTCACGGAGATCGGGACGGCGCTGTCGGGCCGGGAGGCGCAGGCCCGGGACCTGTTGCCGCGGCTGGACCAGCTCGCGACGACGCTGGCCGCGAGCCGCGGGGACATCGACCGGCTCGTGAGCGGGCTCGCCACCCTGGCGGGGCGGCTGTCCAGCGGCGACGTGGTCCGCCGGGCCCTGACCGAGCTGTCGCCCGCGCTGCAGGTCGTCACCTCCCAGACCCAGGCGCTCACGGACCTGCTCGGGAAGGTCGACGCGCTCGGCCGGACGACGTCCGACGTGCTCGGGCGCAGCACGGACGACCTCGTCGCCGACCTCGACGGGGCGCAGCCGATCCTCGCGGCCCTGTCGGGGGTGCAGCAGCGGTTCGCCGAGGTCCTGGCGGACGTGCAGGCGTTCGGGACCGCGTTCGAGGCCGCCAGCCGGGGCCAGTACCTGGGCGCCGCGGAGACCGCCACCCTGCAGCTCGTGACGGGCGGCGGCGCCGCGCCCGCCACCGGCGCCCAGCCGGGGCAGGGGCTCGGCGCCGTCACCGGCCTGCTCGGCCTGCCGCTGGGGGGCACCCGGTGACGGCCTCGGTCCGGTCCCGGGTCAGCGTCTTCGCCGGGGTGGTGCTCGTGATCTCGGGCTACGCGGTCGTCGAGGTGATGAACGTCGACCCGACGCACCGGTACGGCGTGACGCTCCACGTCGTCCGCGGCGGCGGCATCTTCCCGGGGGCGGTCGTCGACTACCGCGGCCAGGCCGTGGGGCGGGTCCGGTCGGTCACCGCCGGGCCCGACGACGTCACCGTCGCCCTGTCCCTGGACAGCCGCCGGCGCGTGCCCGCCGACGTGACCGCCACCATCACCTCGCTGTCGGCGCTGGGGGAGCAGTACGTCTCCCTGCAGCCGCGGACGGACGCCCCCGACGGCGGACCGCGCCTCGTCGACCGCGCCGTGCTCGGCCTCGACCGCACGGCGGAGGGGCTCGAGACCGCCGCCCTGCTGGGGGACACGCAGCGGCTGCTGACCAGCATCCGACCGGCCGACCTGCGCGTGGTCGTGAACGAGCTGGCGACGGCGTTCGCGGGGACCGGCCCGCAGCTGCGGGAGATCCTGCGGGGGAGCACGGCGCTGCTCGACGAGCTCCGCAGCGCGGAGCCTGCGACGGTGGACCTGCTGGCCGCCGGCCGGACCGTGCTGACCTCCGCGGTGGGCCACCGGGCCGACTTCGCGACCTTCAGCGCGTCGCTGGCCGACCTCAGCGCCCGGCTGCGCGACGCGGACCCGACGTTCCGGTCGCTGCTGGCGACCGCGCCCGGGGTCGTCGGCCAGGTCGCGGAGGTGCTCACCCGCGACGCCAGCGGGGTGGGGCTGCTGCTCGGCAACCTGGCCGCGGGCGCGCAGATCGGCGCCGTGCGGGTGCCGGCGCTGCAGGCGTTCACCCGCGCGCTGCCCTACGCCGCGTCCCGCACCAGCGCCGCCATGCACGACGGCGCCGTGTGGGCGACCGCCTACTTCGACGACCGCGACCCCGTCTGCACGTACACCGGCGGCGGGCCGCTGAAGAGCCCGCTCGACCCGGCCGTCGGGCCGCCGGTCCTGACCGGCCGGTGCACGCAGCTGTCGTCGCGGATGCTGCAGCGCGGCGCCGACGCGGCGCCGCACGCGCCGGACTACACGAGCGCCGCGTCGGTGGCGGTCCAGGCCGCCGGCGACCCGGTCGTGGTGGCCCCCGACGGCACCGCGGTCCGGCTCGGCTGGGACGGCGGCCAGCGCGCCCTGCTGGGCGACGCCAGCTGGGCCGCGATCCTCGCCGCCGGCGCCGGCCGATGAGCCCGTCCCCCGTCCCCCGGCGCCCGCCGGCGCCCGCACCCCAGGAGACCGCATGACCACCGTCGAGAACCCCGACCTGACGAGCGCCGGCTCGGCGGCGGCAGCGGAGCCGGCCGAGCCGGCGCAGGCGCCGCCCGCGGCTGTGCAGCC
>JAOPWU010000007.1 GCA_025965515.1 Mycobacterium sp. | reverse complement strand
GCGGGCGGCGCCCGCGCCGAGACCCCGGCCCGCCGGCCCCGCCGGGCGGCAACCCGACCCGTGGGCGCGCCCACCGACCCCTTCGCCGTTGTCACACCGCCGCCGGCGCCCGCTGCGGCCGAGCCCGACGCCGAGGACCTCGAGAACCTCGAGGACATCGACGCCGAGGTGGAGGACGCCGCCCGCGAGGCGCGCGACGCCGCCGCCGGGCGTGGCTCCGGTGGCAGCAGCCTGCTCGACAACGACGAGATCGAGGCGCTCACCGAGGTCCGGTCCCGCCGCCGGCGGACCCGCCGCCCGGACGCCGACGTGACCGAGCCCGAGGCCGACGACGCCGAGGGGGACGACGAGGCCGACGAGGGCCCCGACACCGACGACACGGACGACACGGACGACACCGAGGGCACGGGCGGCGGCCGTCGCCGTCGCCGCCGGCGGGGTCGCCGTCGGGGCGGCCGCGCCAACGGCGAGGGCGCCGAGGACCGCGACGCCGACGAGGCGGAGGAGTCCGAGGACGCCACCACCGAGGCCGACGATGAGGGCGCCGAGGACAACGGCGACGCGGACGAGGGCGGTGACGCCGGCAGCCGGCGCCGCCGCCGGCGCCGTCGCCGCTCCGGCGGGGGCAGCGAGGACGTCGCGGAGCCGGGGCCGGACGACCCGCCCAACACGGTGGTGCGGGTGCGCGAGCCCCGCAGCCGCGACGACGAGGTCCGTGGCATCAGCGGGTCCACCCGCATGGAGGCGAAGCGGCAGCGCCGCCGCGACGGCCGCGATGGCGCCCGGCGCAAGCCGCCGGTGCTCACGGAGGCCGAGTTCCTCGCGCGGCGGGAGTCCGTGGAGCGGGTCATGGTGATCCGCGAGCGCGGCGACCGCACGCAGATCGGCGTGCTGGAGGACGGCGTGCTCGTCGAGCACTTCGTCACGCGGGCCAGCACCGCGAGCTACTCGGGCAACGTCTACCTCGGCCGCGTCCAGAACGTCCTGCCGAGCATGGAGGCCGCCTTCATCGACATCGGCAAGGGCCGTAACGCGGTCCTGTACGCCGGTGAGGTCGACTACGACGCCTCTGCGCTCGAGGGCCGGCCCCGCACCATCGAGGCCGCGCTCAAGAGCGGCCAGCCGGTGATGGTCCAGGTGACCAAGGACCCGATGGGGCACAAGGGCGCCCGGCTGACCGGCCAGGTCAGCCTGCCGGGCCGGTACGTGGTCTACGTGCCGGGCGGCGGCAGTGCGGGCATCAGCCGCAAGCTGCCCGACACCGAGCGGACCCGCCTCAAGGCCATCCTCAAGAAGATCGTCCCCGACGAGGCGGGCGTCATCGTCCGCACCGCTGCGGAGGGCGCCAGCGAGGAGGAGCTGACCCGCGACATCGAGCGGCTCCAGGGCCAGTGGGACGAGATCCAGCGCAAGGCGGCCAAGGCCACCGCGCCGGCGCTGCTGTCCGCCGAGCCCGACCTGGTCGTCAAGGTCGTCCGGGACATCTTCAACGAAGACGTGGCCCAGCTCGTCGTCAGCGGCGAGCGCGCCTGGGAAACGATCACCGAGTACGTCGACTCCGTCGCCCCGGACCTGCGGGAGCGGGTCACCAAGTGGACCGCCGAGGGCGATGTGTTCGCCGCGTACCGGATCGACGAGCAGCTCGCCAAGGCACTCGACCGCAAGGTGTGGCTGCCGTCCGGCGGCTCGCTCGTGATCGACCGCACCGAGGCCATGACGGTCGTCGACGTCAACACCGGCAAGTTCGTCGGCAAGGGCGGCAACCTCGAGGAGACGGTCACCAAGAACAACCTCGAGGCCGCCGAGGAGATCGTCCGCCAGCTGCGCCTGCGGGACATCGGCGGCATCGTGGTCGTCGACTTCATCGACATGGTGCTCGAGAGCAACCGCGACCTGGTGCTGCGGCGGCTCACCGAGTGCCTGGGCCGCGACCGCACCAAGCACCAGGTCGCGGAGGTCACCTCCCTGGGCCTGGTGCAGATGACCCGCAAGCGGGTCGGTACGGGGCTGCTCGAGGCGTTCAGCGAGCCGTGCGAGCACTGCCACGGTCGCGGGGTGCTGCTGCACCTCGACGCCGCCATGAGCGGCACGCCGCTGCCGGCCCCGCAGCCGGTTCCGGTGCCGCGCCCGGTTCCGGCCTCGGGCATCCCGGCCGGGCTGGCCGCCGTGGCGGCCGCCAGCCGGCCGAAGGCGGCGGACGGCTCCGACGAGGCCGAGCCGGACGGCGGGTCCGACGGCCAGCCGGGGACCGACCTGCAGTCGGACGACGAGGCGGCGCCCGCCGCCCCGAAGCGTCGCCGGCGCGGTGGGCGGGGCGGCGCCGCGGCGAAGGCCGAGGCTGCGGCCGCGGACGGCGTCCGGGTGTCCGACGGGCTGGTCCAGGCGGAGGGCGACCAGCCGGCCGTCCCGGCGGTGGGCGACGTGACGGCCGATGGGGACGCTGCCGGGCCGCGCCCGGTGACGGCGTCCGTTGCGGGCGACGACGGTAACCCCGAGGCCGACGAGGCGGACGTCGCCGAGCAGGCCACGGAACTCGACGAGGTGGGCGGGGGAGACGAGCTGCCCGGCGTCCCGCCTGCGACGGGTGACGCGCCGATCGAGGAGGCCGACGAGGCGGACCGCGCCGAGCAGGCCACCGAGCTCGATGCGGTCGGCGGGCTGGCCGAGGTGCCGACCGGTGACGGTCCTGCCGAGGTCCCGGTGGTCGAGGCGGACGAGGGCGACCGCGCCGAGCAGGCCGCCGAGGTCCCGGTCGGGGACGCGGACGACGAGCGCGACGGCGACGGCGCCGGGTACCCGGGCGTGGACGTGCCGGACCTGCCCGACGTGCCGGAGGAGCCCCGCGCTGCTGCCGACACCGTCGACACCGCCGCGGCCGTCCCGGCCGAGAGCTAGCCAACGGGGTGGGCGTGCAGCGCTGCGCCGCCACCGCATTCGCGGTGGCGGCGCTCGCCGTCGTCGTCGCGGGGTGCTCCGGCGCGGAGACCGCGCGACCCGTCGCAGGCCCGGGGTCGGTAGGCAGCTCCGCCCCGGCGGTGACCGGCGGCGGCGCGTACGTCGTGGTCGCCGAGGGGCGCCGCGCGCCCGCGCCCGCCTTGGCGGGGACCTATCTCGACGGGTCGGCGTTCCGGCCGGCCGACATCGCGGGGAAGGTCACCGTCGTCAACGTGTGGGCATCCTGGTGCGAGCCGTGCAAGAAGGAGCTGCCGGCGTTGCACGGCGCGGTCACCGCGCTGGCCGCGCGGGGCGTGACCTACCTCGGGATCGACGTCACCGACAGCGCGTCGGACGCGGCCACGGAGCTGCGGCAGCTGGCCCCCGGCTTCCGCTCGCTGTCGGACCGCTCCGGGGACCTGCAGCGCTCGCTGCCCGGCGTCCCCCCCTCGGCGATACCGTCGACCGTGGTGCTGGACCGCGACGGCCGCGTGGCGCTGACCGTGATCGGCGGCGTCGACCAGGCGCGGCTGACGGCCGCACTGCAGCAGCTCGCCGCCTGACGGGGGAGCGCACATCGCTGACTCGGCCGAGGGGTCCGCAGCGGCCCGGCCGACTCGGCCGCTGGGCTGAGCCCGCGCGACCGCGCGGCCGTCTCCGTGCGGGCTGGTATGCTCGGTGTTCACGCGTGCGCTGTGGCATGTGTCCGGCTCGACCGGACAGGCCGCGCCGCCCCGGCGGCTGGCGCGCGCGGTCCCGAGCGAGTGTCGTAGAGCGGGCCCCTGGCGGGTCCCGAGCAGGTCAGGAGCAAGCGGTGTACGCGTTCGTCCGTAGCGGCGGCAAGCAGCACAAGGTCGCCGTCGGTGACACCATCACCGTCGAGATCGGCCTCGGCGCTCCCGGCGACGCCGTCAACTTCCCCGCCGTGCTCGTGGTCGACGGCGACACCGTCACCTCGGCCCCGGCCGAGCTCGCGAAGTTCACGGTGTCCGGGGAGATCGTCGGCCAGACCAAGGGCCCGAAGATCCGCATCATCCGGTACAAGAACAAGACCGGGTACAAGGCGCGGCAGGGGCACCGTCAGAAGTACCTCGAGGTCAAGATCAACGGCATCTCCGCGGCCTGATCGGTCCCCGACTCCCTCTGCTCAGCGTAGAAAGGCACCTCCATGGCCCACAAGAAGGGCGCGTCGTCCTCCCGTAACGGGCGCGACTCCAACGCCCAGCGCCTCGGCGTGAAGCGGTTCGGCGGCGAGCAGGTCAACGCCGGCGAGATCATCGTCCGCCAGCGCGGCACCCACTTCCACCCCGGCTTCCTCGTCGGCCGGGGCAAGGACGACACCCTGTTCGCCCTCGCCGAGGGTGCCGTCGAGTTCGGCGCGAAGCGCGGCCGCAAGGTCGTCAACATCGTGCCGACCGTCGACCCGTACGCGGGCGCTCCGACGCTGGCGTCCTGACCCACTCTTTCTCGCCGACGGCGGGGTGGCCCAGCTCGGGGCCGCCCCGCCGTCGCGTTGCGGCACCGTTCCGGTGTCGCCCGACCACCTCAGGAGGTGACCGATGCCCACGTTCGTCGATCGCGTCGTCCTGCACGCCGCAGCCGGAAACGGCGGCAACGGCGCCGCATCCATCCACCGCGAGAAGTTCAAGCCCCTCGGCGGGCCCGACGGGGGGAACGGCGGCCGCGGCGGTGACGTGATCCTGGTGGTCGACGCCAGCGTCACCACGCTGCTCGACGTCCGGTTCCACCCGCACCAGAAGGCCGGCAACGGCAAGCAGGGGCAGGGTAGCCACCGCTCCGGCGCCGATGGCGCCGACGTGGTCGTGCGCGTACCCAGTGGCACGGTCGTGCGGACCCTCGCAGCCGACGAGGAGGGCGCGCCCCCGGGGGGCGACCCCGATGAGCCCGCGGCGGTGCTCGCCGACCTGGTCGGTAGCGGCACCCGCTTCGTGCTGGCCGCCGGCGGCACGGGGGGCCGCGGCAACGCCGCGCTGGTCTCCTCCAAGCGCAAGGCGCCCGGCTTCGCGCTGCTCGGGGAGCCCGGCGAGGCGCGGGACGTCGTCCTGGAGCTCAAGAGCGTCGCGGACGTCGCGCTGGTCGGCTTCCCGTCGGCCGGCAAGTCGTCGCTGGTCAGCGTGCTCTCGGCCGCCAAGCCGAAGATCGCCGACTACCCCTTCACCACCCTGGTGCCGAACCTGGGCGTCGCCCAGGCCAGCGGCGGCCGGGTGTTCACCATCGCCGACGTGCCCGGCCTGATCCCGGGCGCCAGCGAGGGCAAGGGGCTGGGCCTCGAGTTCCTGCGCCACGTCGAGCGCTGCGCCGTGCTCGTCCACGTGCTGGACTGCGCGACGCTGGAGCCGGGGCGCGACCCCCTCACCGACCTCGAGGTGATCGAGGCCGAGCTCGGCCGGTACTCCGTCGGGCACGGGCTGCCGCTGCTCGACCGGCCCCGCCTCGTCGTGCTCAACAAGATCGACGTGCCGGAGGCGCGCGAGCTCGCGGAGCTCGTGCGGCCGGAGCTGGAGGCCCGCGGGCTCCGGGTGTTCGAGGCGTCGACCGCGACCCGCGAGGGGTTGCGGTCGCTCACCGACGCGCTCGCCGACTTCGTCGACCGCTGGCGGGCCGAGCAGCCCACCGAGCCGCCCCGCATCGTGCTGCGCCCGACGCCGGTCGCCGAGGAGCAGTTCGCCGTCCAGCAGACGGCGCCGGGGAGCTTCGCTGTCACCGGCCGGAAGGTGAGCCGCTGGGTCGCGCAGACCGACTTCTCGAACGAGGAGGCCGTCGGCTTCCTCGCCGACCGCCTCGCGGTGCTGGGCGTCGAGGCCGAGCTGGCCAAGAAGGGCGCCCGCCCCGGCGACGAGGTCGTCATCGGCGATGTCGCCTTCGACTGGGAGCCCACCGGTGCGCTGCAGGCCCTCTTCGAGGAGGAGGAGGCCGAGGCGGCGGAGCTGGCGGACGTCGAGCTGGTGGGGGACGCTGCCCGCGAGGACACCGATCCCCGCAGCGCGGAGGCGCGCCGGCTGCAGGCCATCGCCGAGGCGGCCAGCAAGCCCGGCGACCCCGCGATCGTCGGCCCCCGCGGCACGGACGTGCGCGTGTCCGGCCAGGTCCGGGAGACCCGCTCCGAGCGGCTCGCCCGGTACGCCCGGCGCGGCGACGACAAGGCGCTCACCGAGGACGAGCTGGCCGCGCTCGAGGACGACTGAGCCGTGCGCACGCTGGTCACCGACGCCCGGCGGATCGTCGTCAAGGTCGGCTCCTCCTCGCTGACCCGGCCGCTGGCCGGTCGGGGCAGCCGGGGGAGCGGCGGCCGCGGCCTCGACACGGCGCGGGTCGACGCGCTGGCGGGGCTGCTGGCCGGGCTGCGGGAGCAGGACCGGCAGGTCGTCCTGGTGTCCTCCGGCGCGATCGCCGCGGGCCTGGGGCCCCTGGGGCTCGCCCGCCGGCCCCGTGACCTCGCGACGCTGCAGGCCGCGGCGAGCGTCGGCCAGGGGCTGCTCGTGCAGCGGTACGCCGACGCGTTCGCCTCGCACGGGCTGACGGTCGGGCAGGTGCTGCTCACCGCGGAGGACGTGATCCGCCGGGCGCACTACCGCAACGCCCGCCGCTCCCTGGAGCGGCTGCTCTCCCTGGGCGTCCTGCCGGTGGTGAACGAGAACGACGTGGTCGCGACCGAGGAGATCCGGTTCGGCGACAACGACCGGCTGGCAGCCCTCGTGGCGCACCTGGCCGCCGCCGACCTGCTGGTGCTGCTCTCGGACGTCGATGCCGTGTACGACGCCGACCCGCGCCGCGACCCGGCGGCCCGCCGCATCCCCGAGGTGCGCAGCGGGGACGACCTCGCCGGCGTCAGCACCCGGGGCGGCGGCTCGGCGGTCGGGACCGGCGGGATGACCACCAAGCTGGAGGCGGCCCGCATCGCCACCTCCGCCGGGGTGGCGTGCCTGGTGGGCGCGGCGGACGACGCCGCGGCCCTGCTCGCGGGCAAGGACGTCGGCACGCTGTTCCACCCCACCGGGGCGCGGTCGTCGGCCCGGCTGCTCTGGCTGGCGCACGCCAGCACGCCGGCCGGGTCGCTGCGGCTCGACGCCGGGGCGGTGCGGGCCGTGGTGGGGCGCCGGCTGTCGCTGCTGCCCATCGGGGTCACGGCCGTCGCGGGGAGCTTCAGCGCCGGCGACCCCGTCGACCTGATCGACCCGGCGGGGCGCCCCGTGGCCCGCGGGCTGGTCAACTACGACGCGGCCGAGGTCCCGGCCCTGCTCGGCAGGCAGACCGCGGACCTGCCGCCGGACAGCCGGCGCGAGCTGGTCCACCGCGACGACCTGGTGCTGTTGCCGACCTGAGGTCGGAAGCTCCCGCACCCACCCCTCGTTACCCTTCCCACAGCCCCGATCGTCCCGAAAGGCCAGGCATGAGCGAGCAGCCCGTCACCGCCGACGAGGTCCTGGCCGCGGCCGTGCGCGCCCGCGCCGCAGCCGCTGCGCTGGCGCCGCTGCCGCGGGGCGTGAAGGACGCCGGACTGCGGGCGATGGCCGACGCGCTGGTCGCCGCGACGGCCGAGCTGTTGGCGGCGAACGCCCGCGACGTCGAGGCCGCGTGGGCGGCGGGGACGTCGGCGGGCATGGTGGACCGGCTGGCGCTCACCGAGGCCCGCATCGAGGGCATGGCCGCCGGGCTGCGGCACGTGGCCGGGCTGCCCGACCCCGTCGGGGAGATCGTGCGCGGCAACACCCTCGCGAACGGTCTCGAGATGCGGCAGGTGCGGGTGCCGCTGGGCGTCGTCGGGATCATCTACGAGGCCCGGCCGAACGTGACCGTCGACGCCGCGGGGCTGTGCCTCAAGAGCGGCAACGCCGCACTGCTGCGGGGGTCGGCGTCGGCGCTGCACAGCAACCGGGCGCTCGTGGCCGTGCTCGCCGCCGCGGCCACCGCCGCGGGGCTGCCGGAGGACGCCGTGCAGCTCGTCCCCGGCACCGACCGCGAGTCGGTGAAGCACCTCATGCGCGCCCGCGGGCTCGTGGACGTGCTCATCCCGCGGGGCGGCGCCGGGCTGATCCAGACCGTCGTCACCGAGTCCCTCGTGCCGGTCATCGAGACCGGCGTCGGCAACTGCCACGTCTACGTGGACGCCGCGGCCGATCTGGACATGGCCGAGCGGATCCTGCTGGACAGCAAGTGCGACCGGGTCGGCGTCTGCAACGCCGCCGAGACACTGCTCGTGCACCGGGCCGTGGCCGACGAGTTCCTGCCGCAGATCCTGCGGGCGCTCGCCGCGGAGGGGGTCACCGTGCACGGCGACCCCGAGACGCTGCAGGTCGCCGCGGAGCTGATCGACACCGGCCTGGAGCTGTCCGCCGTCCCCGCCGACGATGGCGACTGGGAGACCGAGTACCTGTCGCTGGACCTCGCGGTGCGGGTGGTCGCCGACCTGCCGGAGGCCGTCGCGCACATCCGCCGCTGGTCGAGCCAGCACACGGAGGCGATCGTCACGGGCGACCTGCTGGCCGCCCGGCGCTTCACGTCGTCGCTGGACAGCGCCGCCATCATGATCAACGCCTCGACGCGGTTCACCGACGGTGAGCAGCTGGGCTTCGGCGCGGAGATCGGCATCTCGACGCAGAAGCAGCACGCCCGCGGCCCGATGGGGCTGCAGGAGCTCACCAGCACCACGTTCCTGGTGACGGGCGAGGGGCACATCCGCGGCGCCGACCGGACGGCGGCGCGGGAGGCGACGGCGGGCTGACCGGCCGCGTCGTGCCGGCCGCGTGGCCGCGGCCGCTCAGTCCACCAGCGCCTGGTACACCAGCTGCCGCAGCTGCGACCGCAGCGGATAGCTGCTCGAGGGCATCAGCTGGGTCATGAACACGGCCGTGACCTCCTCCACCGGGTCCACCCAGAACGCCGTGCTGGCGAGGCCGCCCCAGGTGAACTCGCCGACGCTCGACAGCACCCCGCTCCGCACCGGGTCGGTGGTCACCCCGAAGCCCAGGCCGAAGCCGACGCCCGCGTAGCCGACCTCGGAGAACGACCCGCTGCCGGTGTCGGCGATCGACCGGCCGTCGAGGTGGTTCTTCGTCATGTACCGCAGGGTGCGGGGGCCGAGGATGCGCTCGCCGCCCAGCTCGCCGCCCCGCAGCAGCATCGTGACGAACCGGTGGTAGTCGGCGGCCGTGGAGATGAGCCCACCGCCACCCGAGAGCAGGCCCGGCGGGGTCAGCGCCGCGTCGCCCATCCGTTGGTGGCGGACCCGCCGGCCGGTCACGGGGTCCAGCGCGTACAGCGCCGCCAGCCGGTGGGCGTCGGTGCCGTGCACCCACCAGTGGGTGTCGGCCATGCCGAGGGGCTCCAGGACGATCTCCGCGAAGAGCTCGGCGAGCGACCGGCCGGTGATCACCTCGAGCACCCGGCCGAGTACGTCGGTGGCCACGGAGTAGCCCCAGGCGGTGCCCGGCTCGAACAGCAGCGGGTGGCCCGCCCACAGGTCGACCGCCTGCTCCAGGTCCATCCCCGCCGGGTGCAGCAGCACGCTGCCGTTGCGCCGGTAGATCTCGTCGACCGGGTGGGCGTTCATGAACCCGTACGTGAGCCCGCTGGTGTGCGTCAGCAGGTGCCGCATGGTGATCGGCTGCGTGGCGGGCCGGGTCACGGGCACGTCCGCGGTGCCGGACACCCACACCTGCATGTCCGCGAACGCCGGGATCCAGCGGCTCACCGGGTCCGACAGCTCGAACAGGCCCCGCTCGAACAGGGACATCGCCGTGACGCTGGTGATCGGCTTCGTCATGGAGAAGATCCGCCAGAGCGTGTCCTGCTCCACGGGCAGCCCGGCCTCGGCGTCGCGCATGCCGCAGCAGCTGGAGTGCACGACCTCGCCCCGCCGCGCGACGACGACGTGCGTGCCCGCGAGGCGGCCGTCCTCGACGTACCGGGCGAGGTGGTCGTCGATCCGGCGCAGCCGGGCCGCGTCGATGCCGACGGCGGCGGGATCGGAGACGGCGAGGTCGGCGGTCGAGGTCGTGGCGAGCGTCACGCTCGCAGTATTACCTGGGGGAGCGATCAGTAGCTGTTGGCGGACCCCTCGTCGGCGATGAAGCCCGCGAGTGCCGCGATGTCGTCGTCCCCGTGCCCGGCGGCGATCGCCGCCTGCATGAACGTCCGGACCGCCTCGAGCCCCGGGTGCGCGCCCTTGGTCAGCTGGTCGGCGAGGTCGAGGTCCTTGGCGAGCGAGTTCATCGCGAAGTTGGCGTCGCCGTACTCCTCGGCGAGCAGCTTGTCCTTCTTCTGGGCCACGATCGCGCCCAGCGGGCCGCCGCCGATCACCGCCAGGGTCTGCTCCCGGTCGAGCCCCAGGCTCCTGCTCAGCCGCAGCGCCTCGCCCACGCCCACCAACGCGTAGCCGAGCGTCGTGTTGACGACGATCTTCATGGCCTGTCCGTCGCCCACGCCCCCGATGTGGCGCACCTTCCCCTCGCCGCCCCAGGCCGCGACGATGGCCATCGCCTCCTTCACGTCGGCCTCGTCGCCGCCGAGCAGCACGCCGAGGTCACCCTTCTCCGCCACGGGCGTGGAGCCGGCGACGGGGGCGTCGACGTAGCGGAGCCCGCGGCGCTGCGCCTCCGCGGCGAACTCCCGCGCGGCGTCCGGGCCGATGGTCGAGGAGTCGACGATGAGCGTCCCGGGCGCGGCGCCGGCCGCGACCCCGTTGTCGCCGAACAGCACCGACCGGCAGGCGTCCGCGTCGAACAGCATGAGGACGACGGCGTCGACGCCCTCGGCGGCCGCCGCGGGGGTCGGCGCCTCGGTCGCGCCGCGTGCCGTCAGGGCCTCCGCCTTGCCGGGACTGCGGTTCCAGACGCGCAGCTCGTGGCCGGCGTCGAGCAGGTGGCCCGCCATCAGCTGACCCATCCGACCGAGACCCAGGAACGCGATACGCATGGTCCCGACGCTACCCAGCGGGGGCCTTCCTGCACCGTGCTGGCCGGCGCCGGGAGTGCGCGGGGCAGAATGGGAGTGGACCGCACCCATCGGACGCATCCCAGGAGAGAGTCCGTGTCCTCAGCGCCCCCCGCGCCCGCCGCCCCGCCGGCGCTGCAGCCCCAGTTCGCGTCCGTCGACGACACGGCGACCCGCCTGCAGGCCGCCGGGTACCTCACGGACCCGGGCATCGCCACGTCGGTGTTCCTGGCCGACCGGCTCGGCAAGCCGCTGCTCATCGAGGGCCCCGCCGGGGTCGGTAAGACAGAGCTGGCGAAGGCCGTCGCCGCGGCGACCAGCTCGGAGTTGGTGCGGCTGCAGTGCTACGAGGGGCTCGACGAGGCGCGGGCGCTCTACGAGTGGAACTACAAAAAGCAGCTGCTGGCGATCCAGGCCAACGCCGGGACGGGGGACTGGCAGGAGACCTCCGACGACATCTTCACCGAGGAGTTCCTGCTCGCCCGGCCGCTGCTCACCGCTATCCGGCGCAGCGAGTCGACCGTGCTGCTCATCGACGAGACCGACAAGGCCGACGTCGAGGTGGAGGGCCTGCTGCTGGAGGTGCTGAGCGACTTCCAGGTCACCATCCCCGAGCTGGGCACCGTCGCCGCGGTCCGCCGCCCGTTCGTGGTGCTCACGTCCAACGCGACCCGTGAGCTCTCGGAGGCGCTGAAGCGCCGCTGCCTCTACCTGCACCTGGACTACCCGGGCGCCGAGCGCGAGAAGGCCATCGTGCTGTCCCGCGTGCCGGAGCTGCCGGCCGCGCTCGCGGACCAGCTCGTCCGGACCATCCGCGCGCTGCGGGCCATGGATCTCAAGAAGGCCCCGTCCATCGCGGAGTCCGTCGACTGGGCGCGGACGCTGCTCGCCCTGGGCATCGACACCCTCGACGAGGCCGCCGTCGCCAGCACGCTCGGCGTCGTGCTGAAGCACGCCAGCGACCACGCCCGCGCCGCCGAGCAGCTCCACCTCAACTGAGGCCGGCGCGATGACGGAGCACTGCGCGGCCCCCGACGGGTCGGGGCTGGTCGACCGGCTGGTCGACTTCACGGCCGCGCTGCGCCGGTCGGGCGTCGGGGTCTCCACGGCGGAGACCGTCGACGCGGCGAGGGTGCTCACCGCGGTCGACCTGTTGCACCGCGAGCAGCTGCGCGAGGGCCTGGCGGCCAGTCTGGTGAAGCGGCCGGTGTGGCGGGCCAGCTTCGACGTGCTGTTCGATCTGTACTTCCCGCCGGTGATCGGGGACGGCGTGCTGGCCGAACTGGCCCGCGAGGACGCCCCACCGCCGCCCGCGGACCCGGACGGCGAGACCGCCGGGGAGGGCCTCGCGCCCCAGCAGGTCGACCGGGAGGCGCTGCGGGACGAGCTGCGGCAGCTGCTGCTCGACGGCGACGACGACGAGCTCGCCCGGTTCACCCGCCGCGTGGTGACCGCACTGGGCCGCACCACGCCGCAGCCGGGCCGGCAGAGCTGGTTCGCCTACCGCGTGCTGCGGCAGCTGTCCCCGCAGACCCTCCTGGCGTCGATGGTCGAGGCGCTGCTGGCCGGGCAGGACCGCGGCGGGATGGCCGAGCGGGTCGCCCGGCAGCTCGCCACGGAGCGGATCCGCCGGTTCGAGGAGCAGGTCGAGGCCGAGATCCGCCGCCGGCTGGCGGAGGAGAAGGGCGTCGAGCAGCTGGAGCGGTCGGCCGTGAAGCCGATGGCCGACCAGGTCGACTTCCTGCGCGCGAACCGCGAGGACCTGGCCGAGCTGCGCCGGCAGGTGTACCCGCTGGCCCGCCGGCTGGCCACGACACTCGCGGCGCGGCGGCGGCTCGGCAAGAGCGGCCGGCTCGACTTCCGCCGCACCGTGCGGGCGTCCCTCGCGACCGGCGGCGTGCCGCTGGTGACGCACCACAAGCCCTACCGGCCGCACAAGCCGGAGCTGGTGGTGCTCTGCGACGTGTCCGGCTCGGTGGCCTCGTTCGCGCACTTCACGCTGCTGCTCACCCACGCGCTGCGCGAGCAGTTCACCCGGGTCCGGGCGTTCGCCTTCATCGACACCTGCGACGAGGTGACCCGGTACTTCGCCGCGGGCGACGACCTCGGCAGTGGCATGGCGCGGATGGCGGCCGAGGCGGACCTCGTCTGGTTCGACGGGCACAGCGACTACGGGCACAGCTTCACCACGTTCGAGGAGAAGTACGCCGACGCCGTCACCCCCCGCAGCTCCCTGCTGGTGCTCGGCGACGCCCGCAACAACTTCCGGGCGCCCGCCGCGGACACCCTGCACCGGCTCGCGACGCAGGCCCGTCACACGTACTGGCTGAACCCCGAGCCCCGCTCGTACTGGGGCAGTGGTGACTCCGCCACCCGCTCCTACGAGCCCGTGGTCGACGAGATGGTGGAGTGCCGCAACGCCGCGCAGCTCGCGGACTTCGTGGAGCGGATCCTGCCCGGAGCCTGATGCCCGGCCCGGCACGGGGACGGTGCCGCTGCGCTGGGCGGATACGATGCGCCGACGTGGTGTCCGCTGGTCACCGGAACGTTCGCCGGGCCCCGCCGGGGCAGGCCGGCCCGACGAGAGGGGACCGCAGGGTGGCACACGCCGCGGGCACGTCCGGGCAGTCCGGCGCACGGGACCCGCAGCGGCTGCGGATCGCCATGACGTCGTACCGGAGCAAGCCGCACTGCGGCGGCCAGGGCGTCTTCGTCCGGCACCTGTCACGGGAACTTGCGACGCTCGGCCACGATGTCGAGGTGCTCTCCGGGCCGCCCTACCCGGAGCTGGACCAGCTCGGCGACGGCGTCAGCCTGACCCGGCTCGAGAGCCTGGACCTCTACCGGGAGCCGGACCCCTTCCGCATCCCCAACATCCGTGAGTTCGGCAGCGTCGAGGACGTCCTCGAGTTCGCCTCGATGTGCACGGCCGGCTTCCCCGAGCCGCTGACCTTCTCCATGCGCGCGGCCCGGCACCTGATGCCGCGGCTCGGGCAGTACGACCTGGTCCACGACAACCAGACGCTGGGGTACGGCCTGCTCGCAGTGCAGCGCGCGGGCCTGCCGGTGGTGGCGAGCGTCCACCACCCCATCACCGTCGACCGGGAGCTCGAGCTGGCCGCGGCCGGCGGCTGGCGCAAGCGGCTGCAGCTGCGCCGCTGGTACGGCTTCCTCGGCATGCAGGGCCGCGTCGTGCGGCAGCTCGAGGCCATCTCCACGGTCAGCCAGTCCAGCTTCGACGACATCGTCCGGGACTTCCGCGTCGACCCGGCCCGGATGAGCCTCAACTACATCGGCGTCGACACCGACCTGTTCACGCCCGACCCGGCCGTGGCGCGCGTGCCCGGCCGGATCGTCACCACGGCGTCCGCCGACGTGCCGCTCAAGGGGCTGGTGCTACTCATCGAGGCGGTCGCCAAGCTCGCCACCGAGCGCGACGTGCAGCTCGTCGTCGTGGGCCGCGCCCGGGAGGCGAGCGCCGCCGACGCCGCGCTGGACCGGCTCGGCATCCGGGACCGGGTGGAGTTCCGCTCCGGCCTGACCGACGACGAGCTCGTCGCCCTGCTGCGCAGCGCCCAGGTCGCGGTGGTGCCCAGCCTCTACGAGGGGTTCAGCCTCCCCGCCGCCGAGGCGATGGCCGTCGGCACGCCGCTGGTCGCCACCACGGCCGGCGCGCTGCCGGAGGTCGCCGGGCCCGACGGGGAGGCCGCGCTGGCGGTCGCCCCCGGGGACGCATCGGCGCTGGCCCAGGCCGTGGAGCGGGTCATCGACGACCCGGCGCTGGCGGCCCGGCTGGGCGCGGCGGGCGTGGCCCGCGTGAACCGCCTGTTCACCTGGCGCCGGACGGCGGAGCGCACCGTCGACTGGTACCGGACCATCCTGGACGGCCCGCCGGCCGGAACCCCGCCGCGCACCGCCGCCCCCGCGCGCTGACGGCGCGCCCCCGCTCTCCCCGCTCGTCTTAGGAAGGACCGCCCTGTGCTGACCGTGGACTTCGACCGTTTCCCCGTCGGCCCGGGCGACCGCGTGCTCGACCTCGGCTGCGGCGGTGGCCGGCACGCGTTCGAGGTGTACCGCCGCGGCGCGGACGTCACCGCCGTCGACATGAACGCCGACGAGCTGGACCAGGTCGAGGGCCTGTTCGGCGCCATGAAGTTGGCGGGCGAGGCGCCGGCCGACGCCACCGCCGAGACCGTCAACGGCGACGCGACGAACCTGCCGTTCGACGACGCCAGCTTCGACCGGGTCATCGCCGCCGAGGTGATGGAGCACATCCCGGACGACGCGAAGGCGCTGGGGGAGCTGACCCGGGTGCTCAAGCCGGGTGGGCTCGTGGCGGTCACCGTGCCCGCCTGGCTGCCGGAGAAGGTCTGCTGGGCGCTGTCGGACGCGTACCACGAGGTGCCGGGCGGCCACATCCGGATCTACCGGAAGGGCCAGCTCGTCGAGCGGCTGCAGGCCGCCGGGCTGGAGTACGTCGGCAGCCACCACGCGCATGCGCTGCACGCGCCGTACTGGTGGCTCAAGTGCGCGGTCGGCGTCAACAAGGACCCGCTGCCGGTCCGGCTCTACCACAAGCTGCTGGTCTGGGACATCGTGAAGGCGCCGAAGCTGACCCGCACCGCCGAGCAGCTGCTCAACCCGGTGCTCGGCAAGAGCATCGTGGTCTACGCGCGCAAGCCGGGTGCCGGTGCCTGAGGTCCGCCGCACCCGCGAGATCCCCGAGCTGCCGGGGCTGCTGGCCGCCGACGCGCTGCGGGCCACTGCCCGGGCGCTCGCGGCGCGGCAGGACCGCGACGGGCTGTTCGCCTGGTCCGTCGGGGAGCACGGCGAGAGCTGGGACCACGTCGAGACCGCCATGGCGCTCGACCTGTGTGGCGAGCACGACGCCGTGCTGCGGGCGTACGAGTGGTCGCGGCGCACGCAGCGGCCCGACGGCTCCTGGGCGGCCTGGTACTCGGGCGGGGCCGTCGAGGACCCGAACAGCGACGCCAACAACACCGCCTACATCGCGGTCGGCGTCCTCCATCACTGGCTGCTGTCGAACGACCGGCAGTTCCTCGACCGGATGTGGCCGGTCGTGCGCAAGGCGCTCGACTTCGTCGTCGGCTGCCAGCGCCCCGGCGGGGAGATCGCCTGGCAGCGGGACACCGCGGGGGAGCTCCTGGACGAGGCGCTGCTGACGGGCTCGTCCTCGATGTACACGTCGCTGCGGGCGGGGCTCGCGCTGGCGGCCTCGCTCGGCGTCGACGCGCCCGACTGGGAGCTGGCGGCCGGGCTGCTGGGCCACGCCATCGCCGACCACGAGGACCGGTTCGCGGACAAGAACCAGTTCTCGATGGACTGGTACTACCCGGTGCTCGGCGGCCCGGTGCGGGGCGACGCCGGCGCGGCGCGGCTGGACGCGCAGTGGGAACGGTTCGTGGTCCCGGGGATGGGCGTGCGGTGCGTGGCCGATGAGCCGTGGGTGACCGGCGCGGAGACCTGCGAGACCGTGATGGCGCTGACGGCCGTGGGCCGGCGCGACGAGGCAGTGGAACTGCTGGCCTGCCTGGACCGCTTCCGCTCCGCCGACGGCGCGTACCAGACGGGGTACCAGTACGCCAACGGGGTGTTCTGGCCGGGCACGGAGACGCTGTACACGGGGGCGGCGGTGATCCTGGCGGCCGACGAGCTGTGCGGGGCGTCGCTCGCCGCCGGGCTGCTGACGGGGGAGCTGCTGCCGCGCGGCGTGCACCCCGACGACGTCGACTGCCGCGACCACGCGGACGCGAGTCGGGACTGAGGCCATGCTGACGCGTCGGGCGCTCCTCGGTGGTCTGCTGCTGCTCCCCGCCGCGGCCTGCGGCGGCGGCTCCCGGCCGGCGCCCGCCCCCTCGGCGTCACCCTCCGAGGGAACCGACGCGGCGTTCGCCGACCTCGAGCGGGCCGTCGGCGCCCGGCTGGGCGTGTTCGCCCGGGACACCGGCAGCGGCGCCGTGGTGGCGTACCGGGCCGGTGAGCGGTTCCCCCTCTGCTCTACGCACAAGGTGCTCGCCGCGGCCGCGGTGCTGCGCCGGGAGGGGGTGGCCGGGCTTGGCCGGCGCGTGACCTACACGCAGGCGGACGTGCTCTCCTACGCGCCGGTCACCGCGGCGCACGTCGCGCAGGGCATGACGCTGGGGGAGCTCTGCGACGCAGCCGTTCGCGTCAGCGACAACACCGCCGCCAACCTGCTGCTGCGCGAGCTCGGCGGCCCGTCGGCCGTCACCGCGTTCGCGCGGTCCCTCGGTGACGCCGTGACGCGGCTGGACCGCACGGAACCGGACCTCAACGCGGCCGTCCCGGGCGACCCGCGCGACACCACGACCCCGAGGGCGTTGGCCGACGACTTGGCGGCCCTGACGGTCGGCACGCAGCTTCCCGCCGCTGCGCGCACGCAGCTCGTGGCGTGGCTGGACGGCAGCACCACGGGGGCGGGCAAGATCCGCGCCGCCGTGCCGCCGGGCTGGACGGTGGGCGACAAGACCGGGAGCGGCAGCTACGGCACGTCCAACGACCTGGCGCTGCTGCGGCCGCCCGGCCGCGCCCCCATCGTGGTGGCGGTGCTGTCGACGGGCCTGGCGACGGCGGACGCGACCGCGAGCCCCGACCTGCTGGCTCGTGCCGCACGGGTGGTACTCACCGCGTTGGGGGAGTCGCCGGCGGCGTGAGCGGTCAGCCCCGCCGCAGGAGCCGCAGCGAGCGGTGCTGGCCGACCGGCTCGAAGCCTTCCGCCCGCGCCCGCAGGTAGACGTTCCACGGCGGCCGGCCGCCCTCCGCGGGTTCCGGGTAGCAGTCGTGGACCGCGAGGTACCCGCCGGCGGCCACGTGCGGCGCGAACAGCTCGTAGTCGCGCTGGGCGATGTCCTCCGTGTGGTTGCCGTCGAGGAAGAGGAACCCCACCGGCGTCGTCCACCACCGGCCGACGACGCCGGAGTCCCCGACGACCGGGATGACGGCCGCGTCCAGTGCGGCCGCGTACAGCGAGCGCCGCAGCGGCACCAGCGTCTCCAGTCGGCCCGTGACCGGGTCGACCAGCTCGGTGTCGTGCCACTGCCAGCCGGGCTGATTCTCCTCGCTGCCTCGGTGGTGGTCGACCGTGAACACGGTCGTGCCGGCCGCGGCGGCGGCGGCGCCGAGCAGCAGCGTGGACCGGCCGCAGTAGGTTCCGATCTCCAGCAGCGGCAGCTCCGGGTGCGCGGCGAGCGCGGTCCGGGCCGCGCCGAGCAGCGCGAAGGCCTCGTCGGGCGGCAGGAAGCCGCGGGCGGCCTCGAAGGCGGCGAGCACGGCGGCGGGGACGACCCCGGAATCGGCGGCCGGCAGCGGCGCGTCCCTGGGGCCGGACGGCCACGGGAGCCCGGCTGTGTCGTTGCCGGCGTAGGGGCTCGCGGCCGGGTCGCCCAGCGGGTCGGACGTGCGCTGCGGTGTCACCCGGGCGACGCTAGCGCCTGTCCCGCGGGTACCCGGCGAGGGCGCCGCTAGATTGCCGACCATGCGGCGCAGGTTGGGGGTCATGGGCGGCACGTTCGATCCGATCCACCACGGCCACCTCTCGGCGGCCCAGGAGGTCGCCGCCGAGTGGGGGCTCGACGAGGTCGTCTTCGTCCCGACCGGGCAGCCGTGGCAGAAGACGCATCGGAACGTCAGCTCCGCCGAGGACCGCTACCTCATGACCGTCATCGCGACGGCGTCGAACCCCCGGTTCAGCGTCAGCCGCGTCGACGTGGACCGCCACGGCGCGACGTACACGATCGACACGCTGCGCGCGCTGCGGGAGGAGCGGGACGACGTCGACGAGCTGGTCTTCATCACGGGAGCCGACGCGCTGGCGCAGATCTTCAGCTGGCACGCCGCCGAGGAGCTGTTCGACCTGGCGCACTTCGTGGGTGTGACACGGCCCGGGTACGAGCTGGCGCTGGACGCCCGCTTCCCCGACGGCGCCGTCAGCCTGCTGGAGGTGCCGGCGCTGGCCATCTCCTCCAGCGACGTCCGGGCGCGGGTCGCGTCCGGCAGCCCCGTCTGGTACCTCGTGCCGGACGGCGTCGTGCAGTACATCGAGAAGCGCCACCTCTACCGGGTCGACTGAGCCGCGGCGCAGCGGTCCCCGAGCATCCGCGGCCGCGTGGGACACTGGGGGTCCGCCGCATCGTCAGGAGTTCTGCGTGACCGCATCACCCCAGGCCATCGAACTGGCCCTCGCCGCAGCCCAGGCCGCCGCGGACAAGCTGGCGCACGACATCCTCATCCTGGATGTCAGCGAGCAGCTGGTCATCACCGACTGCTTCGTGCTGGCCAGCGCCCCCAGCGAGCGCCAGGTGCAGGCCGTCGTCGACGGCGTCGAGGAGGCGCTGCGGGCCATGGGCGCGAAGCCGGCCCGCCGCGAGGGCCAGGGCGAGGGCCGCTGGGTGCTGCTGGACTTCGTCGACATCGTGGTCCACGTGCAGCACGAGGAGGAGCGGGTCTACTACGCCCTCGAGCGGCTGTGGGGCGACTGCCCGACCATCGAGTTCCACGACGCCGACCGCGAGCGAGCGGCCGAGCGCGCAGCCGCCCGCTAGCCGCGGGTGACCCACCCCACGGCCGACCCGCCGACGCAGCGGCCGTCGCGGCGGCTCCTGCTGCTGCGGCACGGGCGCACCGCGTACAACGCCACGGGACGCTTCCAGGGCCAGCTCGACGTGCCGCTGGACGCCACGGGGGAGGCGCAGGCCGAGAAGGCCGCCGCGGTCCTCGCGGAGCTGCACCCGTCGCGGGTGATCGCGTCGGACCTGCAGCGCGCAGCGCGGACCGGCGAGCTCGTCGCCGAGGCCTGCGGCCTGGAGCTGGCGACCAGCCCGGCGCTGCGGGAGATCAACCTGGGCGGCTGGCAGGGGCTCACGGGTAGCGAGGCGTACGAGCAGTTCCCCGACGAGTGGGACGCCTGGCAGCGCGGCGAGCAGATCCGCCGCGGGGACGGCGAGACGTACCCGGAGGTGGCGCAGCGGGCCCTGGCGGTGCTGCGGCCGGCGCTGGCGGAGCTGCCGGGCGACGGCACCCTCATCGCGGTGACCCACGGTGGCACGGCGCGGGCGATCCTCGGCGCGGTGCTGGAACTGCCCGAGCAGCAGTGGTGGCGCATCGGGGCGCTGGGCAACTGCGCCTGGTCGGTGGTCGCCGAGCAGCGCGCCGGTTGGCGGCTGGTGGGGCACGGCATCACCGCGGGCTGACGCCGGCGGCCCTCGCGCGGCGGTCCTTGCCTGGTCCCGGAGCCGCGAGCAGGCTGGGCCCCGGTGGGTGCGGGGCGAGGAGGCGGTGGAACCGCCCGGGGCGGAGGCCGGGATGGCTGCCGGAACGAGCGGCACGATCGCCGAGGAGCAGGCCACACTGCGCCGGGTGGCGACGCTGGTCGCCGGCGCCGCATCACCGGAGGCGGTGTTCAGCGCCGTTGCCGAGGAGGTCGGCCGGCTGCTGGGGGTCGACTTCACGGTCCTGGTCCGGTCCGACCCGGGCGACATGATCACGGTCGTCGGCACGTGGACCAGCACCGGCGCCCCCGCGCCCAGCCCGGTCGGCAGGCGGTTCGAGCTCGGCGGTCGGAACGTGAGCACGCTGGTGCTCAGGACGGGCCGGCCGGCACGCCTGGATGCCTACGCGGACGTCTCGGGCACCATCGGGACCACCGGCGCCCGTGACTGGGGCTTCCGCTCGTCGGTGGGCGTGCCGATCAGTGTCGAGGGGCGGCCGTGGGGCCTCATCATCGTGGCGACCACCCGGGACGAGCCGCTCCCGCCGGGCACCGAGGTGCGGCTTGCCGGCTTCACGGAGCTGGTGGCGACCGCGATCGCCAACGCGCAGGCGCGGATGGAGCTGCGCGGGTTCGCGGCGGAGCAGGCCGCGCTGCGCCGGGTGGCGACGCTGGTGGCGCGGGCCGCGCCACCGGAGGAGGTGTTCGCCGCGGTGGCGACGGCGGTCGGGCGGTTGCTGGAGGTCGACTTCACGGTGCTGAGCCGGTACGGGTCGGACGGGAGCGGAGCGGTCGTCGGTGCGTGGGCCAGTTCTGACCCGGGACGGCCACGCGCGGTGGGGAGCCGGTTTCCCCCTGGGGGGCAGAATGTGCACGCCCTGGTGTTCCGGACCGGGCAGCCGGCGCGGATCGATGACTACGCCGACGCCTCGGGCGCGGCCGCCGTCGTCGCCCAGGAGCAGCGGTTCCACGCGGCCGTCGGGGTGCCGATCAGCGTCGGGGGCCGGTCGTGGGGTGTCATCAGCGTGGCGTCCAAGCGTCCGGAGCCGCTGCCGGCGGACACCGAGGTGCGGCTGGCCGGGTTCACGGAGCTGGTGGGCACCGCGATCTCCAACGCCGAGGCCCAGGCAGCGCTCACCGCCTCCCGCGCCCGCGTGGTGGCTGCCGCCGACACCGCCCGCCGCCGCATCGAGCGCGATCTGCACGACGGTGCACAGCAGCGGCTGGTCTCCCTCGCACTGCGGCTGCGCGCGGTGCAGGCGGCGGGGCCCGCTGCGGCGAGTGAGCTGGCGGGCCAGCTCGACCTGCTGACCGACGAACTGGCCCGGGCGCTGGAGGAGTTGCGCGAGACCGCGCACGGGATCCACCCGGCGATCCTCGCCGACGGCGGCCTGCGACCGGCGCTGAAGGCGCTGGCCCGCCGTTCCGCCGTCCAGGTCAGCGTCGAGGTCGGCGTCGACGGGCGGCTCCCGGAGCCGATCGAGATCGCCGCGTACTACGTCGTGTCCGAGGCGCTCACCAACGCGGTCAAGCACGCCCAGGCGACCGTCATCGACGTCCAGGTGCTGGCCGACGCCGGCGAGTTGCGCGTCCGCGTCCGCGACGACGGGCGCGGCGGCGCCAACCTCGCGAGCGGTTCCGGTCTGGTCGGCCTCACCGACCGCGTCGAGGCTCTCGGCGGCCGGCTCGTGCTGCACAGCCCACCCGGCGTGGGCACCACCCTGCACGTGGCGCTTCCCCTCACGACCCCGGGCGGGCCCACGCGTGGTTCCGAACGCGCCGCGGGCTGACGCCGCGCGACCCCCGCGCCGGGGGCCGGGGTGCCGCCCTGCTAGTGTTGACCCTCGTCCGGGGCTGTGGCGCAGCTGGTAGCGCACCACACTGGCAGTGTGGGGGTCAGGGGTTCGAGTCCCCTCAGCTCCACCCGTGGACACCCCGACAGGCGCCCGGCTCCGGCCGGGCGCCTGTCGTCGTTTCTGCCGCGTCACCAGCGTCA
>JAOPWU010000274.1 GCA_025965515.1 Mycobacterium sp. | reverse complement strand
GCTGCAAGGGGTCGCGGCTGCTGCCGCTGGCGCTGAACGGCTCGCCCGGCTTCGCGCAGTACCGGCCCTCGCCGGAGGGCGGCTGGGCGGCGTGGTCGCTGCAGGTGCTCGAGGTGTCCGACGGTGCGGTGCGGCACGTCCACCACTTCCTCGACACCGCGTTGTTCGCGCGGTTCGGGCTGCCGGAACGGCTGCGCTGACCGAAACGCCCCACGGACCGGCCGCGTGGGCCGGTCCGTGGGGCGCCGCGGGCGACGTGAGGGTTGCGTCAGTAGTAGTGCCGGCGGCCGCCGACCGAGCGCCCGAGACCGCCGAGCAGGGCGAGGGCGAGCCCGATGACGAGCACGATGATGCCCAGGGTCCACAGGATGGCGACCTTGGCGATGAAGCCGATGAGCAGGAGTACGACTCCGAGGATGATCACTGCACCGTCCTCCTATTAGTGGGGGGATGCCCGGTGTGGCTGGCGGAGCGATCTTGCCCAGCCGCGGAGGTTCCAACCTGAGGCGGCGTCATGGTGGCGGTTTTCACCCGCTCGGCGCACCGGCGGGTCCGGGGCCGCCGGGTGGCTGGACGGTCAGCTCGGGGGTGAGCCCCACGAAGGCCAGGAGCTCGGCGAGCGCCGGCGGGACGGCGACCAGCCGGACGCGGGCGCCGTGCCGGGCGGCGAGCAGCGCGGCGCGGGCCAGGGCGTCGACGGTGGCCAGGGTCGGGGCCCGGACGGCGGAGACGTCCAGGTGGAGCGTGGTGCCGGGCTGGGCGAGCGTGGCGACCCGGCGGTGCAGCTCGGCCGGGTCGATGGGGCACGCGACGGTTAGAACCGCCACGCGTTGCCAGTCGACCAACGGCGTCCGTACAGCTCCGCAAGGTTCGTGGCGTCCATGTGCTCTTCGACGGCCCGGAGCAGCGGGACTCATCGGCGGCGAGCGCCAGTTGCGCCGCGTTACCCGGCGGCGACCGTGCCCGTGAGTCGGCCGACGGAGCCGGCGAACCCGCTCATGAGCGGCATCTCGTCCGCCGTGAGTACGTCGATCGGTGTTCAAGACGCAGGTGATGACGTCGCCGAAGCCGATGTCGTTACCGCCGATGGTGAGCGTGACGAGGGCGGCGTCGGGCGTGACGGCCTGGAGCTGCGGATGGCAGGGCCAGGCCGGCGGCGGCAGCCAGGGTGACGAGGCAGGCGACGAACAGGCTAAGACGTTTGACGGGCAACGTTGCTCGTTTCTCTTCAGCGATTCGTTACTGCTAGTGGTCGCCGTCGCGTCGCTCGGTGGGTGGTCGTCGGCCGGCCGGCCGGCCGCGCCCGGCTCGGAGGGGCAGCGCGAGGCCAAGCCGTCGCAGCCCGGATGGGCCGCCGGAGGGACCCTGCGGGGGCCGGTGGGCCACCCGCTACACTGGTTCAGCACCGTGAGAGCGGTGCCATGCGCCCGTAGCTCAACGGATAGAGCATCTGACTACGGATCAGAAGGTTAGGGGTTCGAGTCCCTTCGGGCGCACCATCGCTTTATGGACGGGTCCTCCGCGAGGGCCCGTCTTTTCTGTGGGCGGCCGCGCGCCCCTTCTGCCAGGGGACGCGGGTCCATATGGACCCAGGCGATTACGCCGAATGCGGGCTCAAGTTGACCGAAGGACGGATATTTCTGTCCTGTAACAACCGACACTCTCGTTGTACGGCCCCGCGACGGGGCCTCAGCGAAGCAACGATCCGCCGGGCGTCCTTGGTCGCCAGCTAGGTCCGGCGGGGAGCTAGTGGCGAAACCGGCGCTTATCTCGAGTCCCCTGAAAGGGGTCGTGAAGATGCGTCTCTCCAAGAAGGTTGCTGCCCTCGTCTCCGGTGCGGCCATCGTCGTCGCCAGCAGCGGCGGCGTGGCGTTCGCCTACTGGTCCACCACGGGCAGCGGGACCGGCACGGCCACCACTTCCTCGGGCGCGGCCAACCTGGCAGTCCTGCAGACCAGCACGATCAGCAACATGTACCCGGGCGACGCGCCGCAGTCGATCGCCGGCTCCGTCACCAACAATGCAGCGAACTCCGCCTTCGTCCAGAAGGTCGTCGTGAGCGTCAGCAGCGTGACGCAGGCGGCTGGCGCGACGGGGACCTGCGACGCGAGCGACTACGCGCTCACCACCCCCGAGATGACCGTCGGGAAGGACATCGCGGCCGGCAATAGCGAGAGCTTCAGCGGGGCGAGCATCCAGTTCAACAACAAGTCCGGCTCGAACCAGGATGGCTGCAAGGGCGCCACCGTCAATCTCGCCTACCACGCTTCCTAGCCCGTTCGGCGGCGGTGGGGGGAGCAATACCCCCCGCCGCCGCACCGGTCTTTCCTGATGTTTTCCTGACGAGGAGATGCAATGGGCAACGTGCACAGGCTCCGCCTGTTCCTCGCTGCGCTCGTGGCGGTAGTCGCCCTCGTCGGATTCGGTGGTGCGGTCTACGCAGCGCAGACGCCGGCGGATATCACCGTGACGGTCTCCCCGGTGGGCCAGTCGGTGCCGCAGGGTCAGACGGCGACCTACGCCGTCACCGTCACCTCGCTCCACGGCTTCGCGGGGACGGTTTCTCTCGCCCGCTTCGGCGGCCCGGTCGGCACCTCCCTGTCGCCCTCGTCGGTGCGGGTGACGTCCGAGGCGTCGGGGCGCGCGAACCTTGTCGCGCCGACGGGCGCGGCCACTTCGCTGGGCTCCTCGGTCCTGATGGTGGTTGCCGTCAGCGGCAGGCTGCAGCACACGGCGACCACCGGCCTCACTGTGACGCCGGCGCCCTCCCCCTTGTTGTCCGTCGGAATGGCGCCCGGTGCGCTCACGGTGACCACGGGTACGTCCAGCAGCTCGACGATCACCGTCACCCGGGCTCGGACGGTCGGCCCCGTCGCTCTCGGCGTCTACGGAGCCCTGCCCGCGGGCGTGACGGCCACCGTCTCACCGGTCATCCTGCTCCCGAACGCCACGACGGCGACGCTGCGCGTCACGGTCGCGGACCGGGTCAGCCCCACGGCTCTGACGATCTACGTGGTCGCCGCGGGCGGTGGGCAGATCGCCGCGGCTCCCGTCGCGTTGACCACTGTCGAACGCCCGAAGACATTCACCATCACCCCCGCCCGGCCCGTCGGAGCTCTCTCGCCCGGGGTCACGCAGCCGGTCGACCTGGCAATGAACAACCCGACGGGCAAGGACCTGTCCGTCGCCAACCTGACGGTGACCATCACGGGCACGGGGGCGCCGGGGTGCAGCACGGACAACTACCGCGTCACCCCGTTCACTGGCCGGTACCCACTCTCGCTGCCGGCCGGGGCAACGGTGACCCTGGACGCGGTCCCTGGCCTGACGGTCGTTCAATGGCCGTCCATCACCATGCTCGACCTTCCCACCAATCAGGACGCCTGCAAGGGCGCCGTGCTCTCGCTCGCATTCGCCGGCTCGGCGCAGGGGAACTAGGACATGAAGAAGACACGCGGTGCGGTGTTGGTGGCCTCTACGGGCTTCGGTCTCCTGGCGGTGACCGCCGACCCGGCCTTCGCCCACTGGCTGGTCACGGGAGTCGGTACGGGTAAGGCCGTCACGGGCACCGTCGCGGCGGCGACCAGTCTGACGGTCCCCGCCATGTCGGGAACGAACGTTCCCGTCAGCTGGATCGCCCCCGTCGCTCCGGGCGGCGGAGGCACCTTCCGGTACTACCTGACGCGCACCGCCGGTGGGACCACCACGACGGCCGGGGGCACCTGCGGCTCGGCGAGCGCCCCCATCGCAGCCACGTCCTGCGTCGACAGCGCGCCCGGCTCCGGCACCTACAGCTACCGGGTCGTCGCCGTCTTCAATTCCTGGACGGCGACCAGCGGCAGCAGCAGCGCCGTCATGGTCAGCGCGGCTACCCGGCTGGCCTTCACGAGCGCTGCCCTGTCGGGGACCGCGTCGTCGAACGCCTCGCTCGGGCCGGTGACGGTCAGGCTCCAGAACTCGTCCGGTGGGGCTGCCGCCGCGGCGGCTGCGACGACCGTGACCCTCGCGTCCACCAGCGCCGGCGGCGTCTTCGCCGCCACGCCGGGTGGCGCGGCGATCACCACGGTGACGATCCCCGCGGGGGGCACGAGCGCCACCTTCTACTACGGCGACACCAAGTCCGGCAGTCCGACCATCATCGCTTCAGCGGCGTCTCTCACGTCCGCCGGACAGACCGAGACGGTCGCGGCCGGCGCCGCGGCGACGGTTGCGGCGGCCGCTGGTTCTGCTCAGGGCGCCACGGTCGGTGCGGCTTTCGGCACTGCCCTGGTCGCGCGGGTCTTCGACACCTACGGCAATGCGGTGGCAGGGGCCACGGTCACCTTCAAGGCGCCGTCGTCCGGTGCGTCGGGCGTATTCGCGAACGGAACTGGCACGACCACCGCTGTCACGGACGCCAGCGGGCAGGCCACCGCAGCTACGTTCACGGCCAACACAACGGCTGGCAGCTACAGCGTCACCGCTGGCACTGGTTCTGCGGCCGGGGCGACGTTCTCGCTGACGAACACTGTCGGTCCGGCGCCGACCGTCAGCTCCGTCTCTCCGAACTCCGTCTCGCGCCGCAGCAGCTACACCCTGACGGTGGCCGGCACGAACTTCCGGGCGGGCGCGACAGTCGCGTTCAGCGGCACCTTCCCCGTCACGGTCACGTCGGTCACGGTTGTCAGCGCGACGCAGCTGACCGTGCAGGTCAGCGTTCCGAGCTACGCCAGCACGGGGAACCGGTCGATCACCGTGACGAACGCCGACGGGACCTCCGTCGCCAAGAGCAATGCCATCGCTGTGACGAACTAGCCCGGCGCCGCTGAGAGATCACGCCAGGGTGTCGGGACGTGGCGACCCGGGCCAGGGTCATGAGCTACTCCCGACGTCTGGCGCTGACGCATCGTCGGGGTATCGACGTGAACCGCTGCTGCCGCTACCGGACGCTGCATCTCGCGACGTGCCTCACGCCCCCCTCGGCTGCATCAGGTCGTACAGCGTCACCCCGCCCACATCCACGGTGCGGAAGTTGTGTTCCACCCACTGCGTGATGGCCGCGCTCTCCCCCGATCCGCCGCCGCTCCGCATCCCGCCCCGCCCCGCGGCCGAGAAGTACCGCACGTCGCCCTTCGCCACGTACCCCTGGAACTGCGCCAGCGTGGGCGACGGGTCGCTCCCCATGAACCCGCCGATCGCCATCACGGCCTGGCCACTCGCCAGCTCGGCAGCAGAAGCCCCCGGGGCGCCCACCACTGCCAGCGCCCACCGCGCCGTCGTCGCCCGCAGCGCCGCCACCTCCGCAGCCGGCAGCGTCCCGCCGCCGAACGCACCGTCACCCCCGCCGAAGCCGCCAAGCCGGCCCCCCGCTCCGCCGGGCCCTCCGTCGCCGACCCCGCTGCTCGGCCCCGCCAGCGGAATCGGCCCGCTGTGCGGCGTCGCCACCGTCTGCACCGCATACCCGACGCTTCCGCCGGCCACCGCCAGCAGCGACCCGACCGCCGTCGCCACCCCGAGCCCCACGCGGGCCCGCCGCGAAACACGGGCCGCCAGAGGCCCAGCCAGCAGCCCCAGCACGCCCACGACCGCGCCGATCGCGACGACCCACTGCAGCCACGGCTGCCACCCCGGCACCCGCCGCAGCAGCACCACGCCCCACGCGCCCGTCACCGCGACCATCGCCGCCAGCGCCAGCGCCCCGAACAGCGTCCGCCGCTGGTGCCACAGCAGCCGCCCCCCGACCGCCGTCGTCGCCGCGATCCCCGGCGCCAGCGCCACCGTGTAGTACTGGTGGATCGTCCCGCTCATGAACGAGAACACGGCCGCGGTGACCAGCGTCCACAGCCCCCACAGCAGCAGCGCCCCGCGCTCCACGTCGGTGC
>JAOPWU010000163.1 GCA_025965515.1 Mycobacterium sp. | reverse complement strand
ACAGGTCGCCGGCCCGGCGCAGCACGGCGGCTCGCTCGGTGTACGGCAGCGCCGCCCACGAGCGCTGCACCGCGGCGGCGGTGGCCGCCACCTCGGTCACGTCCGCGGGGGTCGCGACGCCGACGTCGGCGAGCGTCGCCCCGGTGGCGGGCTCGACGGCCGCGCGGTGGGACGGGGCCGGGTGCCAGGCGCCGTCGAAGAGGGAGCCCTGCCAGGTGGTGTCGGAGAGGAGTGACATGGCGCGACGCTCCCATCGGGGATGAGACGTGCGCCACACTTGTTTCCGATCACCGGAAGGGGAGCGGCCGCTGGCGGTTGCAGCAGACGCAGGCGCACGGGGCGGCGGTACACGGACGCGCTGGACCACGTCCGGGGCGCGTTCGCCGAGCTGGCGGAGCGGCACACGCGCGGCAAGTCCGTGCTTGTGGCGTTCCCAACCCGCGAACGACACCGGGCCTGCACTCCCGGAACGCTGCGGGCCCGGTCTGTTCGGGGGGGGAGGGGGAAGCGACGTAGTAGCGAAGAGATCCGGGCGACGCTGGGGCTGCCCCAGAGAGCGACCTGCTGCTGCCGCGGCCAACCGGCTGCAGTGCGCGGGGGTCTCGCCCGACAGGGCGAACACGGGCGAAAGCGGGCGCGTGAGAGCGCCGCGTCCCTATGCTTCGGGTCGCCGGCCGCGTGACCGGCCGAGGGGGGATCGGTGCGGCGACGCAGCGCGGCGGGGTACAGGTACGGGTCGTTCCTGACGGTGCTGCTCCTGGCCCTGGGGGTGGCCGGTCTAGCGACCATCGCTGGAGCGTCGTCTGCCCGCGCCGACGCGGTGATCCTTCTCCCGGACCGTGGCCAGCTGCAGGGCTACGACGGGACGCACGACCGGTTCTGGTCGAAGGCGGGCACCCGGCTCAGCGTTTCCGACAGGCAGGGCGCGGTCCTGTGGGACGAGACCTCGTCGACCCTTGCCGGGGCCTTTCTCGACCTCAAGGCGAACCGCGCCTACGTCCGGCGCCTAGATTCCCGGCTGGATGTGCGGGACCTGACCTCCTTCGCACTCCTGAGGACCATCGACCTTCCGGTGACGGCGTGCGGAGAATTGGCGCCGTTGGCCGGCCGCGTGTGGTTCTACGAGCACTGCTCCGGAAATGACTTTGCGCAGACCCTGCTCGGTTCGGTGGATCCGGCTACCGGCACGGTCGTGACCACTCCGGCTCCGGAGCAGCACCTGACCGGCCTGGCCGCGTTACCCGGGACTGTCCCGCGGCTGCTCCTCACCGGGGTCGCCACGTACGTGGTCGACACCACCGCAGATGGTTCCGCCCGCACGGCCGGTACCGCACCCGTCGTCGCGGTGAACCAGGGTCTGGCGGCGAGCCCCGACGGGACTCGGCTGTACACCGGGACCCGCGGCGGCGTTGAGGTGCTGCGCGTCCCCGACTTGGCCGTGCTGCGCACGACATCCATCCCGGGTGAGACGGCGCAGATCGGCGTCGGCGCCATCAACGAGTCCGGAACGCGACTGGTGCTCGATTACGGCTTCGCTACTGGGACGTCCTACGTGCTGGACACCTCGACGCTCGTGGCCACCCCCCATCCGCTGCCGTACGTGCCCGACGGCGCGGTCGAATTCCTGCACGACCAGCTGGTCGTCGACCGCGCCGACGGGTCCCTGGCCGTCGAGGACGGAACCCCTCCGGTGGTGATCACGATGGCGGTGGGCGACTTCCCTTGCGGCGCTACCCCTCCCGAGGGGCCGGGGCAGGCGGACTCGTTCCAGGTCTCGTTGGAGACCGGCTCCGGCCTCCCGCCCGGCGGCCTCGTGCAGGTGACCCGCAACGGTCCCGATGGCATTCGACGCCTTTCCGACACGGCGGTGAACGGCGGCCCCAACGTTTGCGTGGCCGATCGTCTCGTGACCCGGGGCCGTTACGCATACACCTTCCACTACGTCGGCGACGCCCACTACGCCCCGCAGAACGCCTACGCCACGGCGTCCTACGTTCCGGAGACGATGCCCGCCGTCGCGCACGACGTCGACAACGTCGTGGAGGACGCACCCCTGCACCTGCTGTTCGGCGTGGATCTCAGTGCAGCCACCGCCCAGCTGGATCAGCTCGACGAGGAAGGGAACCTGCAGCGGCAGTTTCCGACGCTGCCCGGCGGCGAAGTCGTCAGCGTCTCCGCCGACGGGCGGCATGTGTACGTCCAAGCACGGCGTACAGCCGATCCGACGTACCTTGACGTCGACGTCCTGGCAGGCGTGGCGGTCCTCAAGACGCTGCCGGGGGCCGCCTGCCCGACGACCTTCGCGATCACGGGCGCGACCGCTTGGTTTCTCTCCGGCTGTTTCGACCCCAGCGGTGGCGACCGCCCGCCTGCAACGCTGGACTCGGTCGATCTGGAGGGCACCGCACCACCGGTGGTGTGGCCCGGCGTGCTTCCGGACGTCTCCCCTGGAGACGACGTGGCGCTCACGGTGGCCCCCTCCGACCCGAATCACCTGCTGCTGGCCGTCCATCGCGAATACGGGACGCCTCCGGACCTCGACCATGTGATCGAGCTGACGGACGGGCGCCCCAGCAGTCGGGCGCTGAGCACCACGTTGGTCGGCGACTACGTGTCGCCCACCAGCGACCGCGCGCTGGCCACCGGCCTGATGGCGTGCTCGGCACCCTACGAGGGCGGGCTGGGGGTCTGCGATGACGACCTGCGTCCCCTGCTATCCCTCCAAGGACCGGTGGCGGATGCCAGCGATGACGGCAGCCGCCTGCTCGCCCGGGTGCCGTACGGCGACGACATGTACGGCCACCCTGCCGAATCCGTGCTCGACCCGCGGACCGGCGAATCCCTGGCGGACATGCGGGACTACAACGCCGCGCGGCAGTGGCTGCTCTCGCGCGACGGCACCCGCGCGTGGCGTTTCGACTACCAGAGCGTCACGGCCTACGACGTCGCCCCTGTGACGCATCTGCATCTGCGCCTGACGCTGCCGGGAGTCCTGCAACGCCTCCTGGGCGCGACCCTCGGCGTGGACGTCACCGACGACAACGGGCAGCCCGTGCAGGGCGTCTCGGTCGCGCTGTCGTTGACGGACGGGTCAGGAAGCCGGGGCATCGCCCCGGTAGCGACCGATGCGGCCGGGCACGCGCCGGCGGCCGTCACGGGCCAGCTGACCGGGGCCCTGACCGTCACCGCCACGGTCGGCGGCTCCGTCGGTGTCGCCGGCGAGCAGGCGGTGGCGACCGCGTCGGTGGTGGACCCCGCGCGCGACCCGGTCGGGGCCTACTACCGGCAGATGGGCGGCGCGGCCTCCTACCTCGGGGCGCCCGTCGGGGCTGCCGCCACGCTGGCCGGTGGGCAGATGCAGGCCTACGCGGGCGGGGCAATCTACTGGTCTGCCGCCACGGGCGCACATGCAGTGAAGGGCGCGATCCTCGCCCGCTACCAGGCCCTCGGCGGCCCCTCCGGCGTCCTCGGGTTCCCCACCACCGATGAGCAGCCCACAGGTCCCGGCCGGGTCAGCCACTTCACCGGCCGCGGCGCCGGCGCCGCCGTGTACTGGACCCTCGCCACCGGCGCGCAGTCCGTGCGCGGCGCCATCCTGGCCCACTACACCGCCCTCGGCGGCCCCACCGGGGTGCTCGGCTTCCCCACCACCGACGAGCTCGGCACCCCCGACGGCGTCGGCCGGTTCAACCACTTCACCGGCAACGGCGCCGGCGCCAGCGTCTACTGGACCCCCGCCACCGGCGCCTGGTCGGTGCGCGGCGCCATCCGCGCCCACTGGGCGGCGCTGGGCTGGGAGACCGGCCCGCTGGGCTACCCCACCATCGACGAACTCGGCACCCCCGACGGTGCCGGCCGGTTCAACCACTTCACCGGCAACGACCGCACCGGCGCCAGCATCTACTGGACCCCCGCCACCGGCGCCTGGTCGATCCACGGCGCCATCCGCGCCGCCTGGGCGGCGCTGGGCTGGGAGACCGGCCCCCTGGGCTACCCCACCACCGACGAGTACGCCGCCCCTGGCGGTCGCCGCAACGACCTCACCGGCGGCAGCCTCACCTACAGCTACGCCACCGGCCGCGTCACGACGACCTACCGCTGATCTGCCGGCAGCGCCAGCTCCGCCCGCGCCCGCTGGCCGCCGTGGTGGTCGGCCACGCCCCGCCGCAGGCGCAGCGCGTCGATGCTCGGGGACCCGGCCCGCTCTCGGCGTCCGGGGCGGCTGTCGGGGAGCACGGCGCTGCCGTCCTCCACGGCGACCACGAGCACGGCTTCGTGGAGCTCGAGGGCGAGCACGAAGCTGTGGCGCCAAGGCGTGGCCGACGAGCTCGCTCACGACGAGGAGGGCTGTGGCCGCCCTACGCCGTCTCCGTCCCGATGTCGAAGTCGAGCCAACGCATCGCGTGCTCGTCCTCCCCCGTCGAGCAGGGTTGTGCCGCCGGATGACTGTGTGAACGCGCTCCCGGACGTGACGGGTGGGCGGCTGTTCGATGCCCTGCTCTGCGCAGCGGGCACTCGCTGAGTACCTCGGCCACGCTGACCGCGGCTTCACCCCGCGGACCTATACCAATCTGCGTGCCGCAGTCCCAGGACAAGGCGAAGCGGGCCGTCAGCGCCGTTTCGAGAGGCTCGCAAACGGCGCTGACGACCCGCTGGGTGGCCCAGATGTGGCCCCGGAAGCCCTCTGACCAGAGGACCCAGGTCAGAGGCGGTCAGTACTCAGATGTCGTAGTACAGCTGGAACTCGTACGGGTGCGGCCGCAGGCGGATCGGGTCGATCTCGTTGGTCCGCTTGTAGTCGATCCAGGTCTCGATGAGGTCGGTCGTGAACACGCCGCCCTCACTGAGGTAGGAGTTGTCGTCCTCGAGCGCGTTCAGCACGGCCTCGAGCGAACCCGGCACCTGGGCGACGTTCGCGGCCTCCTCGGGCGCGAGCTCGTACAGGTCCTTGT
>JAOPWU010000247.1 GCA_025965515.1 Mycobacterium sp. | reverse complement strand
GGGCGCCCCGCCGCGCCCGGGTGCGAGTGCGCCGGCCGCGGCCCGGTCCCGGCGCAGCGACCTGCTGACGGCGACGGCGGTGCTGGGGTGGGTGCCGCTGGCCCTCGTCCTCGACGCCGCGGGGCTGCCCGGGCTACGGCTGGTGGGCGGGGCCTCCATCGGGCTGCAGCGCGCGCTGGGGGTCGCCACGGTCGTGCTCCTCGTCGCCCTGCTCGCGCGGCAGGACGCGCGCACCCGCGCCCAGGTGGCGATCGTCATCGCCTTTGCGACCGCGGTGGAGTACGTGTTCTCCGCGGGCCTCGACACCTACCTGTACCGGCTGCACGGGGTGCCGGGCGCGGACCCGGTTCCCTGGTTCGTGCCGCCGGGGCACGGCCTGGTCTACCTCGGTGCCCTGACCCTGGGGCGGGCCGCCGCGCCGCGGGTGCTGGCGGTCTGGCGGCGGGCCACGCTGGTCACGGTGGTCGTGGCCGGGATCGGCGGCCTCGTGGTGCCGCTGCTCGCGGGGAGCCGGCCCGACGCCCTCGGCGCCTTCTGGGCCCTGTGCCTCGCGGTGTTCCTGCTCCGCGGCGGCGACCCCGGCGTCTACTGCGGCGCGTTCGTGGTCGTGACCCTGCTGGAGCTGGTCGGCACGGGCCTGGGCGTGTGGACGTGGCAGGCCTGGTCGCCCGGGCACCTGGTGCCGCAGGGGAACCCGCCGAGCGGCATCTCGGGCGGCTACTGCTGGTTCGACGCCGCCGCGCTGGTGGGGGCGCCGCTGCTGCTGCGGGTGGCGCGACGCCGGACGGGGAGCCCTGCCGGGCTCCCCGTCGGCGGCTAGTGGCGCAGGGTCAGCGGGCGCCCGGGATGCGCCGGAGCAGCGACAGCGCGCCGCCCATGACCTTGGTGTAGGTCTCGACCCGCATGCCCGGCGGGGTGTCGATGGGCAGGAACCGCTGCGCGGCGATGGTCTGGGCCTCCGTGTACTTCACGATGCCCTCACGGCCGTGACGCCGGGCGAGCCCGGACGCCTTCATGCCGCCCATGGGCGCGTCGACCGAGGCCCACGCTGCGGCGTAGGCCTCGTTGATGTTCACGGTGCCGGTCTTGATCCGGGCGCCGATCGCCCGCGCGGCGCGGACGTCGCGGCTCCAGATGCTGCAGTTGAGCCCGTACTCGCTGGCGTTGGCGAGCGCGACGGCCTCCTCGACGTCGGTGAACCGGTAGAGCGACACCACCGGGCCGAACGTCTCCTGCGTACACAGCGTCATGTCGGGCGTGACGTCGGTGAGGACGGTCGGCTCGTAGAAGTACGGGCCGAGGTCCGGCCGCGCCCGGCCGCCGGCGAGGACGGTCGCGCCCGCGGCCTTCGCCTGCTCGACGTGGTCGACGACCGTGTCGAACTGCTGCCGGCTGACCAGCGAGCCCATCTCGCCGCTGTAGTCGAGCGCGGTGGAGAGCTTCAGCTGGCGGACCCGCTCGACGAACCTCGGCACGAAAGCGTCCCAGATCGCGTCCGCGACGTAGAGCCGCTCGATGGAGATGCAGAGCTGGCCGGCGCTCGAGAAGCAGGCCCGCAGTGCGCCGTCGACGGTCTTGTCGAGGTCGGCGTCCGGGAGCACGAGCATCGGGTTCTTGCCGCCGAGCTCCAGCGAGCAGCCGATGAGGTTCTCCCCCGCCTGCTTCGCGATGGTGCGGCCCGTCTTCGTGGACCCGGTGAAGCAGATGTAGTCGGCCTGCTCGATCATCGGCGTGCCGAGGGCGCGGCCGGGCCCGTTGACGATCTGGACGACCCCGTCGGGCATGCCCGCCTCGGCCAGCAACTGCGCGGACCAGAGCGCGGTGAACGGGGTGGAGCTGTCCGGCTTGATCACGACGGCGTTGCCGGCCATGAGCGCCGCGAGCGCGTCGGTGATCGCCATGGACAGCGGGTAGTTCCACGGCGCGATGACCGCCACCACGCCACGGGGGTGGTGCAGCTCGGTCGCCGAGGTCAGGCCCGGGAGGGCGCCCAGCCGGCGGTGGGACTTCAGGTGGCTCTTGGCCGCGCGGGCGTAGTACCGGGCGACGATCGCGGCATCGAGGATCTCCTCGAACGCGTGCTTGCGGACCTTCCCGCTCTCCAGCTGGATGAGGTCGAGGCCCTCGGACTGCCGCCGCAGCAGCAGGTCGTGGAACCGCAGCAGCACCGCGGCGCGCTGCTTGAACGACAGCGCCGCCCAGCCGACCTGCGCCTCGCGGGCCCGGGCGAAGACGCCCGCGATGTCGTCCGCCGTGCAGATGGGCAGCGTGCCGACGACCGCACCGGTCAGCGGCGACGTGATCGTCACGGTCTCCCCGCCCTGCCCCTTGACCGCCACGCGGGACGCCAGCGTGGCGACCAGTCGCGGGTCGACGGTGGTCCGCGTCCCCGCCGGGGTGACCGGGTTGACGGGCGAGCCGGCCGTGCTCGTGCTGATGGCCGGGGCGTCGGACAGCTGTGTCACGGGTCCTCCAGGGGAAGGCTGCGGGCGGCCGACGGCACCGGCGCACGCGGGATCGTGGCCCGAGTCTATGACCGGGTGGTCATCGGCGGAAGGTGCCGTGACGGCCGCCACAGCCCGCCGCCACCTCCGCTGGCGACGGCGGATACTCGCCCCGCGGCACCGCACGACCGGCCGCGGGCATGCGCCGGCCGCCCATCGCGCCCAGGAGGAACCCACGTGACCACACCCAGCCGAGGGTTCACGGGACGGCGCCACCGCGAGCGGGACCCCCGGTTGCCCCCGGGGCAGTACGACGTGGGCAGCGACTTCCCCGTCCTCACCGCGGAGGTCACCCCGCACCTCGTGCCGGAGGCCTGGACGATGACCGTCGACGGCCTGGTGGCGCACCCGCGGACCTGGACCTGGGGCGAGCTGCACGCCCTGCCGCCGTCGGAGTACAGCGGCGACATCCACTGCGTCACCACCTGGTCGAAGCTCGCCACGCGCTTCGGCGGCGTCAGCGTCGACGTGCTGCTGGACGCGGCCGGGCCGCTGCCCACGGCGACGCACGTGTACGCGACCTCCACCACCGGCTACACGACCAACCTGCCGCTGGAGCACCTGCGCGGCGGCAAGGCCTGGCTCGCCTGGTCGCACGAGGGCGCCCCGCTGCCCGACGACCACGGCGGCCCGGTGCGGTTGCTCGTGCCGCACCTGTATTTCTGGAAGTCGGCGAAGTGGATCCGGCGGCTCACGCTGCTCGACCACGACGAGCCGGGCTTCTGGGAGCAGAACGGCTACCACGAGCTCGGCGACCCCTGGCTCGAGCAGCGGTACGCGGGTGACTGACCCGCCCGCCGGTGACCGGGCCCCGGCGGGCGGCTGGCGGCGGGCGACCGTCGCGGCGGTGGACCACCCCACGCCGCGGGGCGTGCGCCTGCGTCTCACGGTGCCCGACCGGGTCGACCACTGGCCCGGCCAGCACTACGTCGTCCGGCTCACCGCCGACGACGGCTACGTCGCCCAGCGGTCGTACTCGGTCGCGTCGGCACCGGCCGACCCCCTCCTGGAGCTGTTCGTGGAGCGGCTCGACGACGGGGAGGTGTCGTCCTACCTCGCCGAGGTGGTGCAGCCCGGCGACGTGCTCGACGTCCGCGGCCCCGTCGGCGGCTGGTTCGTCTGGCGGGGTGACGTGCCCGCGCTGGGGGTAGCGGGCGGCTCCGGCGTCGTGCCGTTCGTGGCGATGCTGCGGCACGCACGCCACCTGGGCCGGCCGGACCTGCTGCGGCTGGCCGTCTCCGCCCGCACCCGCGCGGACCTGCCGTACGCCGACGAGCTGGTGGCCGCCGGAGCGCTGGTCGCCCTCACCCGCGCCGACGGCGAGGGTTCCCGGCCGCGCGGGCGGCTCACCGCCGCGGACCTGGCACCGCTGTTGCCGCCGCCCGGGGCGCCATGCTTCGTGTGCGGCTCCTCGTTGTTCGCCGAGGCGGTCAGCCAGCTGCTGCTGGACGTGGGCGTGCCCGCGCCGACCATCCGTGTGGAGCGGTTCGGCCCCACCGGCTGAGCCGCCGCTACTCCCCCGCCCGGTGCTCGAGCCACCCCAGGCAGACGCGGTCCCGCGTGAGGGGCGTTGCGGTGAACCGCACCCCGGTGGCGTCGCGCACCGCGTTGGCCAGCGCCGGGGCCACGGGGTTGAACGGGCTCTCGCTCATCGACTTCGCGCCCAGCGGGCCAATTGCGTCCGACGTGTCGGCGAAGAGCACCTCCGAGCGGGGCACGTCCGCCCACGTGGGGATGTGGTAGCTCCGCAGCGCCCGGGTCACCACCGCGCCCTGCTCGTCGAGCCGCACCTCCTCGTGCAGGGCGGCGCCGAGTGCCTGGGCGATGCCGCCCTCGACCTGCCCGCGCAGCTGCACCGGGTTGATGACGGTGCCGGCGTCGGCCGCCTGGATGCTGCGCAGGATGGCGATGGCCCCGGTGTCCGGGTCGACCGCCACGCGGAACGCCTGCACGTTGAAGGCGACCGACCGCGGCGTGCCGTCCCAGCTGCCCGCCCCCACCAGCTCCGCACCCGCCGCCCCGGCGTCGGCGAGCAGGTCGTCGAGAGCCACCCGGGCGTCGCCGCAGCGCAGGGCCTCCGCCTCGAGCCGGCAGGCCGCGGGTGCCACGCCGAGCCGGCGCGCACCCCGCTCCAGCAGGAGGTCGCGCAGCGCCTCGGCGGCCCGGAGCGTCGCCATCCCGGCCACCATGGTTCCCGACGAGCCGTAGGCGCCGGTGTCGTGCGCCAGCAGGTCGGTGTCGGCCTGCCGGATGGCGATCCGCTGCGGCGTGGTGCCGAGGGCGGTCGCCGCGAGCTGGCCGTGCACGGTGGTGGTCCCGTTGCCGAACTCCACAGTTCCCACCGCGAGCTCGTACCGGCCGCCGGCGGCGAGTCGGATGCGGGCCTCGCCGCGGTGGCCCCGGGGCGGCACCGTGTCGATCATCGACAGGGCCACACCGGTGCCGACGGCCCAGCCGGGCGGCGCCTCACGGGCGTCGGTCCCGTCCCGCAGCGCCGCGGCGACGAGGTCGAGGCACTGGTCGAGCCCGTAGCTGCCGTAGGTCACGTCGTCGAGCTCCGTGGTGGTCGACTCCATCGGGTCACCGGGCCGGACGACGTTCCGGCGGCGGAACTCGATGGGGTCCAGCTGCAGGCCGCGGGCCAGCTCGTCCATCGCCGACTCGATCGCGAAGATCGTCTGGCTGAGTCCGTAGCCCCGGAAGGCGCCCGCCGGCAGCGTGTTCGTGTAGACCGCGTAGCCGTCGACCTTCTTGTTGGGGCAGCGGTAGACCGCGATCGACTCGCCGCACCCGTGCCACAGCACGCCCGGCGCGTGGTTGCCGTAGGCGCCGGTGTTCGTGACCACCCGCAGCTGCAGGGCCGTGAGCGTGCCGTCGCGGCGGGCGCCGACCTTGACCGCGATACGCGCGGGGTGGCGGGTCGTGGTGGCGGTGAACTGCTCCTCGCGCGTCAGCTCCCACCGGACCGGCCGCCCGGTCCGCAGGACCGCCAGGGCCACCAGGTCCTCGACGAGCATCTCCTGCTTGCCGCCGAAGCCGCCCCCGACGCGGCCCGTGAGGACGCGCACCCGGTCGGGCGGCAGGCCGAAGACGTGGCACAGCGCGGCCCGGGTCAGGAACGGCACCTGGCTCGAGGTCCGCAGCGTCAGCCGCCCGGTCTCGTCGAGCCATCCGGTCGCCGCGTGGGTCTCCAGCGCCACGTGCTGGGTGCGCTGCGTGGCGTACGTGGCCTCGTGGACCACGTCGGCCTCGGCAAAGCCCGCGTCGACGTCGCCGAGGTGGCCGTGCACCTCAGCCGCGAGGTTCCGGGTGGGGTCGGCGATGCGGGAGACGGCCACCTCCTTGGCGTGCAGCTGCGGTGCGCCGGGCGCCATCGCGTCCTCCGGGTCGAGCACGGCGGGCAGCACCTCGTACCGCACGCGCACCGCGCACACGCCCGCCTGCACCGCGGCCGGGGACTCGGCGACCACCGCCGCGACGCGTTGGCCGACGAAGCGCACCACCTCGTCGAGCACGAGGGTGTCCTCCGGGTCGTCGGTCCACTCCTCGTGCCGGGCCGTCGAGAAATGCCGCTGCGGACTGTCCGCGGCCGTGAGCACGGCGACGACGCCGGGCAGCGCCAGGGCGGCGGCGGTGTCGACCTCCAGGACGCGGGCGGCGGCGTGCGGCGAGCGCACCACCCCGAGGTGCAGCAGCCCCGGGACGGCCTCGTCGAGCGTGTAGCGGGCGGCCCCGGTGACGACCTCGCGGCTGGCGGGCGCGGGGACGCCGCTCCCGACGGGGGACGACCCGGTCGCGGCTGCCGGAGCGGCGCCTCGGACGGCGTCCTCGATCGCCCGGTATCCCGTGCACCGGCAGAGGTTGCCCTTGAACGCCCGCGGCAGGTCCGCTCGCAGGTCGTCCCGCTCGTCCTCCTGCAGCGCGGCCGCGGTCATGAGCATCCCGGCGGTGCAGAAGCCGCACTGGAACCCCTGCGCCGCCACGAACGCCTCCTGCACCGGTTGCAGCGCGCCGTCGGGGCCGGCGAGGCCCTCGACCGTCGTGACCTCCCGGCCGGCCGCGCGCACGGCCGGGTAGATGCACGCGTGCACCGGGACGCCGTCGACGTGCACGGTGCACGCGCCGCAGTCCCCCGCGTCGCACCCCTTCTTCACCCCGAACCAGCCCAGGTCGCGCAGGTGGGTCCGCAGGCACTGCCCCGGCAGCGGCTTGCGATCGGCCGGGCGGCCGTTGACGACCACGTGGTCGGTCATGCCGAGGGACCGGCGGGCTCGGCGAGCTCGGCCACCAGCTGCCCCGCGAACAACCGGGTGACGTGCCGCCGCCAGGCCGGCGCTCCGTGCACGTCGTCGAACCACCCGCCGGGCGGCACGGCCGCGTCGACGGCCGCCGCAGCAGCCGCAGCGGACAGCCCCGGCGCCAGCTCCAGCCGCACGGGGCGCGACGTCGCGGCGGTGACCGTGAGCGCCACGCCGCCGTCCGCCCGGCGCCGGCCGATCACCAGCGCCGCCGACCGGCCGTGCTCGCTCAGCGACGCGCGCCGGAACGCGACGCGGGCGGCCAGCGCCGCCGCCGGCAACGTCACCGCCCGCAGCACCTCGCCGGGGCCCAGCGCGGTGACGCGGTCGCCGGTCACGACGTCGAGCGCCGCCACCTGCCGGACGCCGCCGTCCCGCGTCCAGACGGTGCAGGTGCCGTCGAGGGCGGCCGCGAGGGCGGTCATCGGGCCGGCCGGCAGCGCGAGGCAGAGGTTGCCACCGACCGTCGCCACATTCCAGACCTTGAAGGAGCCGAGCAGCGCCTCGCAGCACTGCCCGACGAGCCGCCGCACCGACAGGGACAGGGCCAGGTCGGCGGGGCGGTACGCGGCCAGCTGGGCGATCGTGGCGGTCGCGGCGATCTCCAGGCCCTCTCCGGTCTCGGTGAGGGGCGGCCACCCTGCCGTCGTCAGGTCGAACAGCCGGCGGGCCCCCGCCTGCGGCTCGGAGAACAGCCAGCTGCCCCCGGCCAGCAGCACGTCGCCGGGGCCCACATCGCGCTGCCAGGCGCGGATGTCCCGGCTGTCGACGGCACCCCGGATCTCCTCGACGGTGTGCAGGTCCACGCGGCGACTCCTGGCGGCCGGGTGCCGGAATCCGGCACGGGGGCTGGGCAGCGCCCGGCTGCTCTCCGCCGACGGATCGGGCAGGCGCACGGGCATGTACCGATTAGGGACATGCCCGTGTTGCGGCGCTGTGTGCTGCGTGTTGCGACACGGCGCCGTCGTCGTGCAGGAGCACCCGGAGCCGCTCGCCACGGGCGTGGGTGGACCCTGCTGGGTTCGAACCAGCGACATCCTGCTTGTAAGGCAGGCGCTCTACCGCTGAGCTAAGGGTCCGGGGACCGGCCGGGGTTCCCGGCCGGCCGCAGCCGCTAGGCGAGGGACGCCAGCGCCTGCTTGTACTCGCCCTGGTCGCGGGCGTCGGGGATGTTGTTGACGACCTTCCAGGCCACCTTGCCGTCCTTGTCGACGATGAAGGTGCCACGCACGGCGATGCCGCGCTCGTCGTTGAAGACGCCGTACCGCTGCGCCACCTCGCCGTGCGGCCAGAAGTCCGACAGCAGCGGGAACTCGTAGCCCTGCTGCTCGGCGAAGACCTTGTGGCTGAACACCGAATCGACGCTGATGGTCAGGACCTGCTCGGTCTCGCTCTGGAACGACGCCAGGTCGTCGCGCACGGCGCAGAGCTCGCCGGTGCACACCCCCGTGAACGCCAGCGGGTAGAACACGATGACGACGTTCTTCGACCCGCGGAACGACGACAGGGTGACGTCCTGCCCGTTCTGGTCCTTCAGGGTGAAGTCCGGGGCGATGTCGCCGACCTCAACAGCCACGCTGTGCTCCTCAAGTTCGTTGGATGCCTGCCCTTAGCCTCACACACCCTGCCCCCGACGCCACAGCGCAGGTGGACGCGCCCGGCCCGGCCGGACGGGTGGGGCGATCACCAGCCGGGGAGGATCGCCGCATGACCCTGGGCCTCACGGACACCGACCCCGCCGCTGTCGCGCGGACGGTGCTGGTCGCCTGGGCGGACACGCTCGACGCGGCGAAGGGCCTTGCCGGCGAGGACGGTCTCGACCGGCCGTCGCGCCTGCCCGGCTGGACGGGCCGCGACATCTGCATCCACCTGGGGCTGTGGCCCGACCAGCAGCCGCTCGCCGACATCCTCGCCTCGGCGCGGGCCGGCGCGCCCGGCACGTCGCAGCCGCCGGACCGGCACAACGCGGCCGTGCTCGCCGCCCACCGGGGCGCCGACGACGCCACGGTGCTGGGCGCGCTGGAGGCGTCACGCGACTCACTGGCCCGCTGGCTCGACTCGCCGGACTTCGCCCGCGAGGCGCGGCTGCCCGGCTCGTCGATCCTCGGGCCCATGCCGGCGCTGACCATCGCGCACGCCGGAACCTTCGAGCTGGCGGTCCACGGGCTCGACCTCGCGACCTGTGGCGCCCGACCGCCGGGCCCGGAGCTGCTCGACGCCGGTCTCGCCGCTTTGGTGGACGTCACCGGCTGTCTCGCGGCCCGGACCGGCGTGCGCGGGAGGCTGGCGCTGCGCACGCCGGAGGGCGGCTGGTGGACGGCGACACGCCCCGGCGAGGGCTGGACCGCCGGTCCGGTCACCGGCCCAGCGCCCGACGGCGTGGTCGTCGACGGCGAGCCGACAACGCTGCTCGACGCGGCGGCGGGTCGGACCAACGCGCTGCACCTGTTCGCCACCCGCCGGGTGCGGGTGCACGACCTGGCCGGGCTGCTGGCCTTCACGCCCCTGCTGGACGCCGCCCCGAACCTGCCGGGCGGCCCGGCGCTACGGCTGGCCGCGAAGGGCGTCGCCGGCGTCGGCGGGGCGGTCGGGCGGGTGTTCGGCGCGTTCGGCCGCGGCTAGCGGCCCTTGCGCTGGCTCTTCGGGGCGGCGAGGCGCAGCCCCGACCACTCCGGGGCGGCAGCGATCGAGGACGTCTGCGCCAGCCCGGCGATCGGCACGGCCTCGCGCACGTCACTCGGCTCGACGTGCCCCTCACGGCCGGCCTTGGGCGTCAGCAGCCACAGCACGCCTGACTCCCCCAGCTGGCGTCGTGCGTCCACCAGGGCGTCGACGAGGTCGCCGTCGTCCTCCCGCCACCAGAGCAGCACCATGTCGACGACATCGTCGGAGTCCTCGGGCACCAGCTCGTTGCCGGAGCGAGCCACCACATCCGTCAGCAGGTCGGTGTCCACACCATCGGTGGACCCCAGGCTCTGCACGAGAGCGCCTTCAGAAACACCCAGACGCTCGGCCAGCCCCCGCTGACCCTCCGCGTTCGCCGCGGTCGGACTCACTCCTCGACACTCCTTCATACGGGGCGGCCGAACCGCCAAGACACTGCGCGGCCCGGCGGGTGCGCTGGCACCAGTGCACTAGAGGTGGCGACAGGACGCAAGTACCGACGCCCCGCCCGCCCGGCGCGCGTCCGCAGGCCCACCGTTCTGACGGGCTGTCAGACCTGTTCAGCCCCGCAGGAAGGAGAACCGGACATCGCGCACGGCGTTGTCCACATTGAGATCGACCAGGGCGAGCGACTGCCACGTGCCCAGCGCCAGCTGCCCCCCGAACACGGGGATGGTCGCGTACGGCGGCACCAGCGCGGGCGCGACGTGCGACCGCCCGTGGCCGCGGCTGCCGTGCGCGTGGCGCCAGCGGTCGTCCGCCGGGAGCAGGTCGCGCAGCGCGGCGAGCAGGTCCGTGTCGCTGCCCGCGCCGAGCTCCAGCACGGCGAGCCCCGCCGTCGCGTGCGGCACGAAGACGTGCAACAGCCCGTCCCCGCGCCCGCGCACGAAGGCCGCCGCCTGCGGCGTGAGGTCGCGCACGATCTCCTCGCCACCCGTCCGCACCTGCTCCACGGTGGTGTCCACGGGCCCGGTCTTCCCCGCGATCCGCCCCCCACGCCGCCCGGCGGGGCGGCCACGGCCGCCGTCACCCACCCGGGCGACGATCACGGCGCGGCAGGGCGTTGACTGTGATGGACGCCTCGATTCCGAGGCACGATGAGGAACCCGCCGGCGATCCCGTCGGGAACCGCGGCGCGGCACCACCGGGGTCGACGCCAGGAGGGAGACAGCGTGGTTACCAGCGTGCCCGGCCGTTCGGGGCGGAACATCATCACCGACGGCCTGCCCAGTCAGATCCCGGACGTGGATCCCACCGAGACCGCTGAGTGGCTCGAGTCGTTCGACGCGGTCGTCGCCGAGGCCGGCCCCTCGCGGGCCCGGTACCTCATGCTCCGGCTGCTCGAGCGGGCGCGCAGCCGCAATGTCGGCGTCCCGGCGCTGCGCAGCACCGACTACGTGAACTCCATCCCCGCCGAGGCGGAACCGTGGTTCCCCGGCGACGAGGACATCGAGCGCCGCATCCGCGCGTACATCCGCTGGAACGCGGCCGTCATGGTCAGCCGCGCCAATCGGCCCGAGTACGGCGTGGGCGGCCACATCGCCACCTACGCCAGCTCCGCCAGCCTCTACGAGGTCGGCTTCAACCACTTCTTCCGCGGCAAGGACCACCTGCCCGCCGGCGACTCCGGCGACCAGGTCTTCATCCAGGGCCACGCCTCACCGGGCATCTACGCCCGCGCGTTCCTCGAGGGGCGCCTCACCGAGCAGCAGCTCGACGCGTTCCGCCGCGAGAGCGAGCCGGGCGGGCTGTCGAGCTATCCGCACCCGCGGCTGATGCCGGACTTCTGGGAGTTCCCGACCGTCAGCATGGGCCTCGGCCCGCTGGACGCGATCTACCAGGCGCGGTTCAACCGCTACCTGCTGAACCGCCGACTGCGCGACACCTCCACCAGCCACGTCTGGTGCTTCCTCGGTGACGGCGAGATGGACGAGCCCGAGTCGCTGGGCGCCATCGGCGTCGCGGCGCGCGAGGAGCTGGACAACCTCACCTTCGTCATCAACTGCAACCTGCAACGGCTCGACGGGCCGGTCCGCGGCAACGGCAAGATCATGCAGGAGCTCGAGTCGTACTTCCTGGGCGCCGGGTGGAACGTCATCAAGGTCGTCTGGGGCCGGGAGTGGGACGATCTGCTCGCCCGGGACCGCGACGGCGTCCTGGTCAACGCCATGAACAGCACCCCGGACGGCCAGTTCCAGACCTACTCGGTCAGCGACGGCGCGTTCATCCGGGAGGACTTCTTCGGGCGCGACCAGCGGCTCCGCAAGATGGTCGAGCACCTGGACGACCCGGCGCTCACCAAGCTGTCGCGCGGCGGGCACGACTACCGCAAGGTCTACGCGGCCTTCAAGGCTGCGCGGGAGCACACCGGCCAGCCGACCGTGATCCTGGCGCACACCGTCAAGGGCTGGACGCTGGGCAAGGACTTCGAGGCCCGCAACGCCACCCACCAGATGAAGAAGCTGACCAAGGCCGAGCTGAAGGAGTTCCGCGACCGGCTCTACCTGCCGATCTCCGACGAGCAGCTGGACGGCGACCTGCCCCCCTACTTCCACCCGGGGGAGGACAGCGACGAGATCGCCTACCTCAAGGAGCGGCGGGCCGCGCTCGGCGGCTCGCTGCCGAGGCGCCGCGTCGTCGCGAAGCCGCTGGATCTGCCGGACGTGCGGGGCTACACCGACCTCATGAAGGGCTCGGGCAAGCAGCCCGTGGCCACGACCATGGCGTTCGTCCGGCTCCTCAAGGAGCTGGCGAAGGACAAGACGATCGGCGCGCGCTTCGTGCCGATCGTCCCGGACGAGGCGCGCACGTTCGGCATCGACGCGATGTTCCCGACCGCGAAGATCTACTCGCCGCACGGACAGCTCTACGACGCCGTCGACCGGGAGCTGCTGCTGTCGTACAAGGAGGCGACGGACGGCCAGATCCTCCACGAGGGCATCAGCGAAGCCGGCTCCATGGCCAGCGTCATCGCGGCGGGCACGGCCTACGCGACGCACGGCCTGCACATGGTCCCCGTCTACGTCTTCTACTCGATGTTCGGCTTCCAGCGCACCGGCGACCAGATGTGGGCGTTCGCCGACCAGCTGGGCCGTGGCTTCCTGCTGGGCGCGACGGCGGGCCGCACGACCCTCAACGGCGAGGGTCTGCAGCACCAGGACGGCCACTCGCCGCTGCTGGCCGCCACCAACCCGGCGTGCGTCGCCTACGACCCGGCCTTCGCGTACGAGGTGTCGGTCATCACGCAGGACGCGCTCGTGCGGATGTACGGCGACGGGGCGGACGGCCGGGACCAGAACGTCTTCTACTACCTGACCGTCTACAACGAGCCGTTCCCCCAGCCGCCGGCCCCCGAGGACCTGGACATCCAGGCCCTGCTCGCGGGCATGTACCGCTACCGTGCGGCGCCCGGCGGGAACGACGAGGGCAGCCGGCCGCAGGCCCAGCTGCTGGCGTCCGGGGCGGGCATGCTGGCGACGCTGCGGGCACAGGAGCTGCTGGCCGAGGAGTACGGCGTCGACGCCGACGTCTGGTCCGTCACCTCGTGGAACGAGCTGCGCCGGGAGGCGCTGCGCTGCGAGCGGGAAACGCTGCTGCACCCCGACGCCCAGCCGGCCGTCCCGTTCGTCGCGCGGGCGCTCGCCGACGCGCCCGGGCCGGTCGTCGCGGTCAGCGACTTCATGCGGGGCGTGCCGGACCAGATCGCCCAGTGGGTCGGACCCCGCTGGGCCTCGCTGGGCACGGACGGCTTCGGCCGCTCCGACACCCGCGCCGCCCTGCGCCGGCACTTCCACGTCGACGCGCCCTCGATCGTGTGCGCGACGCTGGAGTCGCTGGCCGCCGAGGGGGCCGTCGACCATGCGGTGTTCGCGAAGGCCGTGGCCCGGTTCCGGCTGGACGACGACCGGGTCGTGGACACCGGCTCGGCGATCGAGGAGGACGCCCGCCCGGTCAGCGACTGAGCGCGGACGGCCGTCCCGGTGGGCGGTCAGCGGGCCGGGCGGGGGGCCCGGCCCGTGGAACGCTGCTGCCGCAGGGCGACGCTCCACGCCGCCGCGCAGCCGAGGACGAGCAGCGTCGCCACGACGAACACGAAGCCCGTGGCGGGGCTGGTCGGGACCGCGGGGTCGCTGACCACGGTGCGGCTCGCCGCTGCGGCGGTGACCGGCTGCGCCAGCAGCCCGCCCATCAGCAGCAGCAGGGGCAGCGCGGTGGACAGCGCGGACCAGAGCCCGGCCTGCCGGGCCCCGCGCCCCTGCTCGGCCAGGCTCCCCGCCCGCACCGGCGTCGCGCCGCGGGGCAGCGCGACGCTCCGGACGCCGACGGCGCGGTAATCGGCGGGGGTCCGCTCCGCGGTCACGGCTGGCAGGTACCCGGCGCCGGTTCCCGCCACCCGGGGCGGGACCTAGCCGCCGAGTGTGACTTGTCTAACTTTGCACCCCACGGTCCCGGCTGCGGGGCCCGTGTCGGCGCCGACCGCGCGGGTAGCCCACCCCCATGACCTCACCGGACGCACCCACCTCCGCCGACACCGCCGAGCAGGGCGAGGCCCGTGACTCCCCCGAGGACGCGGCCGGGCACGCGGCCGACGTCGGGGCCGGCCTCATCCCGGACGACCGCACCCAGGGCGTCACGGAGATGACCGGGGCCGGCAGCGCGGACGCCCCCGAGTCGGCGGTCCCCGATGAGCTGACGAAGCCCGGTTCGGTCAGCGCCCCTTCCGGCGGCGAGCGCGCGTCCACGCAGTGACCTCGTCGGCGGACCAGGCGGTGAGCGTGCGCGTCGCCGCCTCGTCCGCCGACAGCCCGCAGCGCACCACACGCTCGCAGCCGGTGCCCTGCCATTCGAGCTGCCCGGGCGCGTGGGCGTCCGTGTCGATGGCGAGGTAGCAGCCGGCCTCGATGGCCCGGCGCAGCAGTCGCTTGGGCGGGTCGAGCCGTTCCGGGCGGCTGTTCACCTCCACCGCGACGTCGAACTGCCGGCACGCTTCGAAGACCACTTCGACCTCGAACTCCGACTCCGGTCGGCCCTTGCCCGTCACCTTGCGACCCGTGCAGTGCCCGAGCACGTCCACCCGGCCGCTGGCGAGCGCCCGGACCAGCCGCTCCGTCATCGGCCCGCTGGGCATCCGGAGCTCGGAGTGCACGCTGCCCACGACGACGTCCAACCGGTCGAGCAGATCCGGCCGCTGGTCCAGCGTGCCGTCGGGCATGATGTCCACCTCGATGCCGGACAGCAGCCGGAACGGCGCCAGGTCGGCGTTCAGCCGGTCGAGCTCGTCCAGCTGGCTCTCCAGCCGCTCGGCGGACAGCCCGCGCGCGACCCGCAGGTGGGGCGAGTGGTCGCTGATCACCATCCAGGCGTGCCCCAGGCCGATGGCGGCGGCCGCCATCTCCCGCGCCGGCGAGCCACCGTCGGAGGCGTCGGTGTGCGTGTGGCAGTCGCCCTGCAGCCGCTCCAGCAGCGCTCCGGCCTCCGCCGGCAGCTCCAGCGACTCCGTCGCCCGCACCCGCCGCAGGTACACCGGCGGTTCCCCGGCCAGCGACTCGGTGATGCACCGGGCCGTCACCTCACCGACCCCGGCCAGCTCCCGCAGGGTGCCCGCCTGGGCCCGCGCGCGGACCTCCGCCGGCTCGAGTCCCGCCAGCAGGGTGGCGGCGCCACGGAACGCCTTGACGCGGTAGCTCGGCTCCGCGGCCCGCTCCAGGAGGTAGGCGATCTCCCGCAGGTCGGCGACGGGATCGCGGGGCTCGACCCCGTCCGGGACGGGGGACGCGTCGGGTGCTGCGCTCACGTGTGCCACCTCGGGATCGGGGAGCACCCCGTGCTCAGGGAATCGGACGGTCGTGCCGACAACAGCACCATGGTCCGACCGACGCTGTCGTGGCGCCACCGCCTGCTCGCCACAGGCGCCGGCGTGCTCGTCGCCGGGGCGGGGGGCGTCACCGCCCTGCTGACCCACGGCTCCGACGCGCCGCCGACGGGGCACCCGGCCGCCGCCGCGGAGGGCCGCGCCGGCCAGCGCGGCGCTCCGGTC
>JAOPWU010000159.1 GCA_025965515.1 Mycobacterium sp. | reverse complement strand
CAGCGGGGCGTCGGCCAGCACGGTGTAGACCTCCCAGGGCGCGCCGTCGGGGTCGTGGACCCAGACCTTGTCCTGCACGGCGTAGCAGCAGGTCGTGGCGTCCTGCACCTCGGTGGCGAGCCCCTCGGCGGTGAGCCGGCCGGTGGCGGCGGCGACCTCGTCGGCGCTGTCGACCTCCACGCCCAGGTGGTTCAGGGCGCCGGCGACGCCGCCGCCGCGGGCGTCGTCGCTCTGCAGCAGCACGAGCTTCAGGGGCGGCTCGGCGATGGCGAAGTTGGCGTACCCCGGGCGGCGCTTGGCCGGCTCGACGCCGAAGAGGCGGCTGTAGAAGTCGACGGCGGCGTCGACGTCGCTGACGTTGAGGGCGAGCTGCACACGGGACATGGCCGGCTCCTATCGGGTGGCTACCGAGACGTTCGTCTCGGCTACGTCCCGACCCTGCCGCATGCCTTGACGTACGTCAAGGCAGAACGGACGATGACTTCATGCCGAAGGCCCTGCCCGTCCTCGACGTCTCCGCCCCGCTGCGCTGCGCCCCCCTCGTGAGCGACCCGGTCGACGCCGACACGGCCCTGCACATCGCGCTGCGGCTCAAGGCGCTGGCCGACCCCGTGCGCGTGCAGCTGTTCTCGCTGATCCTCACCGCAGCGGGTGGCGAGGCCTGCAACTGCGACATGGCCGCGATCGTCGGGCTGTCCGACGCCACGGTGAGCCACCACCTCAAGGCGCTGCGGGAGGCCGGCCTCATCGTGGGCGAGCGCCGCGGCACCTGGGTCTACTACCGGCCGGTCCGGGAGGCGCTCGGCGCACTCGCCCGCGTGCTGGACCCCGCGTGCTGCTGATGCGCCCGACCCTGCCCGTCGTGCGCGAGGGGAGGCGGGGTGCGTCGCCCCGTGGTGCGGGTAGGGCCGGGGCATGACAGAGATGACGTACGTCCGCCTGGGCCGCACCGGCCTCGAGGTGTCCCCGGTGTGCCTGGGCTGCATGAGCTACGGCGTGCCGGACCGGGGGCCCCACCCGTGGTCGCTCGACGAGGAGAGCGCGCGCCCGTTCATCCGCCGGGCCGTGGAGCTCGGCATCAACTTCTTCGACACTGCGAACGTCTACTCGGACGGCACCAGCGAGGAGATCGTCGGCCGGGCGCTGAACGACTACGCGCGGCGCGACGAGATCGTCCTCGCGACGAAGGTGCACGGGCGGATGCACGCCGGGCCGAACGGCCAGGGCCTGTCCCGCAAGGCGATCCTGGCGGAGATCGACAACAGCCTCCGCCGGCTCGGTACCGACTACGTCGACCTGTACCAGATCCACCGCTGGGACCCGAACACGCCGATCGAGGAAACCCTCGAGGCGCTCCACGACATCGTGAAGGCGGGGAAGGTCCGCTACCTCGGGGCCTCCTCCATGTGGGCCTGGCAGTTCAGCAAGGCGCTGCACGTCGCCGAGACGCACGGCTGGACCCGGTTCGTGTCGATGCAGAACCACTACAACCTGCTCAACCGCGAGGAGGAGCGGGAGATGCTGCCGCTCTGCGCCGCCGAGGGCATCGCCGTCATCCCGTGGAGCCCGCTGGCCCGCGGCCGGCTCGCCCGGCCGTGGGACACGGCGACCGAGCGCTCGAACTCCGACGCGTTCGGGAGCTCCCTCTACACGCACGACAGCGACCGGACGATCGTCGAGCGGGTCGGCGAGATCGCCGAGGCCCGCGGCGTGCCCCGGGCGCAGATCGCGCTGGCGTGGCTCGCGAGCAAGCCCGCGGTGACCGCCCCCATCGTGGGCGCCACGAAGCCGCACCACCTGGAGGACGCCGTGGACGCCCTGTCGATCACGCTCACCGCCGACGAGCTCCGCCGGCTGGAGGAGCCGTACGTGCCGCACCCGGTGGTGGGCTTCGCCTAGCCGCGACCGGCCCCGGGGCCCGCAGCGGCGGCGTCCTAGAACCGCCGCTGCTCGTGGGCGCCCGTGAGCGTCGCCCAGACCTCGCCGGCGCTGGCGTACTCCCGGCCCTGGGGCAGCCGGCGCAGCAGCTGGAGGACGCGGTCGGGGGCGTTCATCTCCTCGGCCTTGTCCAGGAGGATCTGCGCGTTCGCCGGCCAGACCTCCTTGCCGAGGCTCGCCGCCAGCTCGGAGCGGCCCTCGACGTCCTCGTCGGTCATCCCCTCCGGCACCCCGCCGGTGAGCGTGGTGTCGGGGGCGCGGTCGATGTCGGGCTGGTCCTCGCCGGACGGCTCGTGGGAGCGCGATTCGTCGGACCGGGTCTCCCGGCCCGAGCGGGTCAGGTCCTCGACCTCGGCGCTGAGGGCGTCGTCCATGCGGGAGCCGTGCTTGTCGCTGCCTCGTTCCATGGGCCGGGTGCTACCCCTGCGGCGCGAGCCCGACACACAGCCCGACGAGCCCGACAGCGCACGCGGCGCCGCCCCGAGGGGCATCGTCGCGGTCGTGACCCCCGTCGGCTGAGCCGCCCGTACCCTGGAAGTACCGAGCCGGCGCACCGCCGCGCCGGTACCACGGGTAGAACGGGAACGCAGTGGCAGCAGGCATGACGGTCGGGGAACGCACGGGGACGGACGGCGGGACCGCCGGAGCGGACGTCCCCGGCATCGACCCCGCGAAGCTGGCCACCGCGCTGGACGTCTTCGCCGAGCTCGACGAGCTGCCCGTCGACCACCCCGACGCGGTGGCCGTCCGGCGCGCGACCGCCCGGCTGTACAAGAGCGTCAAGCTCCGCCGGCGCAGCGAGAAGCGGGCGTCCATCACGGCGGCCGACGCCGCGGTGACCTCGCTGACGGCGACCGGCGCCCCGGACCGGCTCGACGACGAGACCCAGGGCATCCCACTGGCGGCGACGTCCGAGACGGCGATCGTCGGGACGCTGCTGCGCCCCCGGTCCTGCTACGTCTGCAAGCAGCGGTACGTGGCGGTCGACGCGTTCTACCACCAGCTCTGTCCGGACTGCGCGGCGCTGAACCGCAGCCGCCGCGACGCCCGCACCGACCTCACGGGCCGCCGGGCGCTGCTCACCGGGGGCCGGGCGAAGATCGGCATGTACATCGCGCTGCGGCTGCTGCGCGACGGCGCCGACACGACGATCACGACGCGCTTCCCCCGGGACGCGGTGCGGCGGTTCACCGCGATGCCCGACAGCGCCGACTGGCTGCACCGGCTGCACGTCGTGGGCATCGACCTGCGCGACCCGGCGCAGGCGCTGGCGCTCACCGACCGGATGGCCGAGGGCGGCCCGCTCGACATCCTCATCAACAACGCCGCGCAGACGGTGCGGCGCAGCCCGGGCTCCTACAGCCACCTCGTCGACGGCGAGACCGCCGCGCTGCCCGCCGGCAGCCCGGTGGACCTGCTCGTGCTCGGTCACCCCACGACCGCGGGGCCGCTGGCCCTGGCCGCCGCGCCCAGCCAGCGGCAGGAGCTCACCCCCGACGCCCTGACCGCGCTGGCGCTGACCAGCGGCTCGGCGTCGTTCCCCCGCATCGCGGCGGGCACCGCCATCGACGCGGGCGGCCTCGTGCCCGACCTCGACGCGGCGAACAGCTGGTCGCGCCGGGTCCACGAGATCGACCCGATGGAGCTGCTGGAGGTGCAGCTCTGCAACGAGACCGCGCCGTTCCTGCTGATCAGCCGGCTGCGGCCGCACCTGGCGGCGTCGCCGTTCCCGCGCACCTACATCGTCAACGTCTCGGCGATGGAGGGGCAGTTCGGTCGCGGCTACAAGGGCGCCGGCCACCCCCACACCAACATGGCGAAGGCAGCCGTGAACATGCTCACGCGCACCAGCGCAGGGGACATGTTCGCGGAGGGCATCCTCATGACCAGCGTGGACACGGGCTGGATCACCGACGAGCGGCCGCACGTGACGAAGGCGCGGCTGGCGGAGGAGGGCTTCCACGCCCCGCTGGACCTCGTCGACGGGGCGGCGCGGGTGTACGACCCGATCGTGCGGGGCGAGGCCGGCGAGGACGTCTACGGCTGCTTCCTGAAGGACTACGCCCCGGCCGCCTGGTAGGCGGCCCGGGCGCGGTCAGCCGACCGGCTCCGGCTCCCGGGCCTTCGGCGGGGCGGCGGGCCGCAGCGGCGACGGCTCGACCCGCAG
>JAOPWU010000232.1 GCA_025965515.1 Mycobacterium sp. | reverse complement strand
GTGACGCTCTGCTGGATGCTGCTGTCCGGCGGGATCACGAGGCCCTCGGACAGCGGCGTCGCGGAGGTGAACGCGCCGTTCGGCGCCTTCGCCTTCGTGATGGTCATCGGGATGTTGCCGTCGTTGGTGATGGCGAACGTCGCGATCCGGGAGGTGCCGACGGCGACCGTGCCGGCGTCGACGACGTCCGGGACGATCATCTCGGCGGCCCCGGTGATGGCCGTTGCCGTGACCGGCACGCTGACCGACGCGTAGGAGCCCCCCGCGTCCGTGCCCACCGTGACGCTGCCCGTCGAGGAGCCGACGGCGCCGGGCTCGAAGTGGACGTTGACGGTGACGGACTGCTGCGGGTCGAGTGCCGCGCCGGCCGCGGGCAACCCGGTGGCGGTCAGGCCTGCGCCGGTGATCGCGGCCGTCGTGACCCTGACCGGCGCCGTGCCCGTGTTGGTGACGGAGAACGCCCGCTCCGCGGCCGTCCCGACCGGGACGTCCGTGAAGGTGAGGGCCGTCGGCATGGCCGCCACGCCGGTCCGGGTGGCGACGGCGTGCAGCGGCAGCACGATCGCCTCACCGGTGCTGGTGGTGAGCGTCAGGGACCCGCTCACCGAGCCGGGGGTGCCGGTCGAGAAGCTCACCGGCACGGTGACCGTCGCCCCCTGCGCGACGGTGAAGCCGCCGCTGGGCGCACTGAACGGTGCGGACGCCGCCACCGAGGAGACCGTGACGGCGCGGGCCGCGGTGAGCGTCACGGTCGCGCTCTGCTGCGCGCCGACCGGGACGGAGCCGAACTCGGTCGGGGGGCTCGTGAGCGACGCCGTGGTCGGGTCGCCGAAGGCCCAGACGTTGCCGTCGCGGGTCCCCACGTACACCCGGCCGCCGTTCGTCGCGACGGAGGAGAACTTCGCGCCCACGCCCAGCGCGTAGCTGTAGCGGAGCGTCAGGACGCCGTTCGTCGGGACCGCGTTGTAGGCCTGGAGCTGCGCACCGGCCCCGGTCGCGTTCGCCACGTTCACGACCCAGACCAGCGCGCTCGACGGATCGCTTCCCGTCGACGTCACGACGGGCGAGCCGGAGGTGTAGCCGAGGGTGCCCGCGCTGGTGGCGATCGGGGCGAGGTTCGGCACGCCGCCGGTCTGCTGCAGCTTGAAGGCGCGCAGGTAGCCGGTGCTCTCGACCGTGTAGACGTAGCCGCCGTCGCCGCCGAAGAACGCGGGCTTGCCCCAGACGCCGCTGTACGGCCCGAACGTCTGCAGCACGGCGTCCCCGCCGCCGGGGCCCTGGCCCATGCCGCCCAGGTTGTCGCCGTTGAGCAGGTAGCCGCGGCCGTCCTTGCCGAGCTGCACGACGAGGTGCGGGACGGCAGCCGTGCCGTACCCGGCCGGCAGGGCGAGCGGCGCCGCGGACCCGAGGTCGGCGTCGTTGAGGTCGAGCTTCGCGTTGTTCGCCGGGCTGAAGAAGTCCACGGGCGTCAGGGCGCCGGTGCTCGTGACCTCCAGCCGCACCACGGACTCGCCCAGGGTGGCGGGGGGCGAGGAGCCGGGGCCGGGCTGCGGGCTGATGCCGTTGCCCGTGGTCAGGAGGATGTCGCCGTTGGCGTCCGCGACGAGCCCGCCGCCGGACTGCCAGATGCCGGCCTCGCCGTTCGAGATGCCGTGCTCGGTGGCCCACATGGTCGTCACGCCGGGCTTGCCGGTGCTGCTCACGGTGCCGATGCCGACGACGTAGCCGACGAAGGGGCCCTGGTCGCAGTAGCTGGCGAAGCCGGCGTAGACCACGCCGCCCAGCAGCAGCAGGCCGGGGCGCTGCGAGGCCGTCAGGGGGAGGAAGGGCCGGCTCGGGTCGTTCGTCGGGGAGCCCGCGATCCGGACGGGGTAGCCGGGCCGGTCGCGGCCGGTCGCGGGGTCGAGCGCGTGGGCGTACCACTCGGGGCTCTGTGCGGTGCCGCCCACCGGGACGGTCTTGGACAGCAGCACGACGCTGTTCGTCGCCGGGTCGTACACGGGCGTGCTGGTGACGCCGACGTTGGGCGCCAGGTCGCCGCAGCCCAGCGCCGACGAGGGCCACGGCGTCCCCAGGTTCGCCGACCAGGTGATCGCGCCCGTGACGGCGTTCATGCCGTACACGCGGTTGTTCTCCGTGGCCGCGATGACGGTGTCTCCGATGACGAGCGGCTGCGCGTAGACCTGTCCGTCGACCGCCGTCGAGAACAGCTTGCCGAACGTCGACGAGCTCACCGCGGAGGGCGTGAGCGCGGGCTCGGCCCGGTCCCACGAGGTGCGGAGGTTGTCGACCCCGATGGTCGTCACGTCGGCGGCGGCGGGCTGCGCGGGAAAGCCGAGGGCAGCGCCCGCGACGACGGCGACGACAGCGACGACAGCGACGAGCGCGCGCTTCAGGGACTGGGGGGTTGCGGCGAGATTCACGACACTCCAAAACGGTACGAACTGACGCACAGCGACTCGTATTCTCCATCGGCCGCGCCGCGCTGATCGTTAGCCCATTCGTGGCCCGGTGATCACCCGGGTGCCCGCCGCCCCGCGCCTGAAGATCACCTGAATGCCCCGGACACGGCGAAGGGGCCGCCCCGAAGGACGACCCCTTGCCGCTGGTGCGGAACCGACGTCAGCTGGCGTCGCCGGTCAGCGCGCCCCAGACCTGCGGGCCGGCGATGCCGGAGTCCACGGTCAGGCCGTGCGCCAGTTCGAACGCCCGGGCCGCGGCCGCGGACTGCGGGCCGTAGCCGCCGTCGACCGTGAGGGTCGCCCCGTGGGCGTTCATGAGGACCTGCCAGTCGTGCACCGCCTGCACGTAGTGGTCCGCGAGCGCGAGGCTCAGGACCGGGCGTGCGGAGGGCGCCGTGCTGACGGGCGTGGCGGCGACGGCACGCGTGCCGACGTGCGCCGCTGCGGTCGCCACCGGTACGGCGGCGCTGGTGGCACCGCCGGTGCCCCGGAGACCCAGCTTGGCCGAACACGCCGGCCACTGGCCCCAGCCCGCCCGCGCCTGCAGGGTGCGCGCGGCGGCGTCCTGCGTGGCGGGAGCGGCGTTGGACGGCAGCCCGGAGTACCCGAGGCCCTTCCACGTCGCCTGCGTGAACTGGTAGGCGCCGTAGAAACCGTTGCCGGTGTTGGCGGCGTAGTTGCCGCCCGACTCGCACTGCCGCAGCGCGGGGAACGGGTCCCCGGAGACGGCGGCGGAGGCAGTGCCGGCGGTACCCGCCGTGACGGCCGCCGCGGCTGCGACGGACGCAAAACCGGCGGCGAGGGTCCGCCGTCGGCGCTTGGCGGGCACACCGGTGGTGAGGGTGGTGTTGGACATGGGTTTTCTCCCGTGCCCACCTGCGAGGTTAGCTGTCGGGTTCGGATGGGAGACATCCGGCCGCGACTAGGCGGCTTCACCCCAGGACCTGTGCGGGTCCGATTTCTCGGGTCCCCCGCTCCTGCCCGGCGGATCTGGACGGTCGGGGCGGGGCAGGACTCGGCGAGCACCTCCGACCACCGCATGTATTGCGGCGAACAGGACGGTAGGTAAACGCGGGGCGACGCGCAAGTCATCGTGATCGGCGTAACGAGCGCGTTTACGGGCCGCCCGGGGGGGCCCCGGGAAATCACGGGCGCCGGGAGTGGAGCCGCCTATCGGAATCGAACCGATGACCTGCTCATTACGAGTGAGCCGCTCTGCCGACTGAGCTAAGGCGGCGGGAGGTCGCGCGAGCACTTCCGCCGTCGGACATCTTGACACACGCCCGCCGCGGACGGGTGACGGGGGGCTTGCGGCCCGGGCTACCGGCAGGGCCAGCGGATGCTCACCGCAGGGACAGCGCCAGGGCCTCCAGCACGATCTGCGGGTTGCTGTTGGCGGCGACCGCCTCCCGGGCGGCCAGCACGGCCTCGATGCGCTGCAGCGTCCGCTCCGGGGTGGTGCCGCGGGCCAGCTTCGCCGTGGTCGCCGTGAGGTCGCCGTGGATCGCGAGCGTGCCGGGGACCCCGAACTGCAGTGCGAGCACGTCCCGGTACAGCGCCGCCAGGTCGACCAGGGCGCGGTCCAGCTCGTCGCGCTGCACCCGCGTGGACCGCCGCTTCTGCTCGGCCCCCAGCTCGGCCAGCATCCCCGCCGTGCCGCGCGGGGCGCCGCCCCGGCCGCCGGTGACCCCCAGGGCCGCCTTGAGCTCGGCCGTCTCCTGCTCGTCGCGGCCGGCGGACAGCCGCTCGGCCTCCTCCTTCGCCGCGCCCGCCAGGACGCCGGCGGCCGCCACCGCGTGGGCCAGCGTCTGCAACTGCGTGGGCAGGGAGAGCACCTCTGCGCGGCGGCTGCGGGCGTCGGGGTCGGTGGCCAGCCGGCGCGCCCGCCCGACGTGCCCCTGCGCGGCGCGCGCGGCCCAGAATGCCTGCGCCGCGTCGACGCCCTCTGCCTGCAGCACGGCGGCCACGTCCGCGGTCGGCGGCTGCCGCAGCCCCACCCGGCGGCAGCGGCTGACCAGCGTCGGCAGCAGGTCCTCGGGCGACGGGCAGCAGAGCATGATCACGGTCCGCGGCGCCGGCTCCTCGAGCGTCTTCAGCAGGGCGTTGGCGGCGGACTCCGACGTGGAGATGAGCCGGTCGGCGTCCTCGACGACGAGGATCCGCCAGCGGCCGGACACCGGCGTGGTCACCGCGCGGGGCACCAGCTCGCTGCGGACCGTGTCGACGCTGATGGACAGCCCCTCGGTGGCCAGCGCCCACACGTCCTCGTGGCTGTGGTGCCGCACCCGCTCGCAGGCCGGGCAGGCCCCGCAGCCGGGCACGCCACCGGCGGCCGCGGTGTCGCACAACAGCGCGGCGGCCAGCGCCCACGCGGCGACGGACCGGCCGGACCCGGGCGGGCCGGTGAACAGCCAGGCGTGCGTCATGGCCCCGCGGGGCGCCTCGCGCCCCTCCTGCTCGGCCGCCACGAACCGGGCCGCGTCCCGCGCCGCGTCGCGCAGCGCCGACACGACGTGCTGCTGGCCGACGAGCGCGTCGAAGACGCTCACGCCGCACCCCCCGCGACCGCCGGACCCGGGGCGGCGGCTGCGGGCACGAGGCGCTCGGCCACGGCTTCCTGCACCGCCCGCTGCACCTCCTCCCGGGATCCCGTCGCGTCCACGATCGCGTACCGCGACGGCTCGGCCATCGCGAGGCCACGGAACCCGGCACGGACCCGCTCGTGGAACGCCAGCGTCTCACCCTCCAGCCGGTCCGCCTCCCCCCGCCGGGCGGCCCGCGCGAGCCCCACCTCCGGCGGCAGGTCGAGCAGCACGGTGAGGTCCGGCACCAGGCTGCGGGTCCCCCACGCGTTGAGCCGGCGGACGTCGTCGAGGGCGAGTTCCCGCCCGGCGGCCTGGTAGGCGAGCGAGCTGTCCACGAACCGGTCGGACAGCACCCAGTCCCCGCGCTCCAGCGCCGGGCGGACCACCCGAGCGACGTGCTCCGCGCGGTCCGCCGCGTACAGCAGCGCCTCCGTGTGCGGGTCCAACGCACCGGTCGCCGGGTCCAGCAACAGGGACCGGAGCGAGGCGCCGACCGGAGTGCCGCCCGGCTCGCGGGTCGTGACGACCCCGTGGCCCTGCTCGCGCAGCCAGGCGGCGAGCGCCGTCAGCTGGCTCGACTTGCCGGATCCCTCGCCGCCCTCCAGGACGACGAACACCCCGGGGTAGGGCGGGGCACCGTGGCGGCCGCGGCGGAAGGCCGCCCACAGGTCCCGCCGGAGCGGCACGCCGCGCCGGTCGTCCATCGTGCGGTACGAGACGACGCCGACGGCGGCGGCGACCAGCCCCGCTGCGAACAGCGTGAGCGTGACGCCGTCCAGCCGGATCGACGCGTCGTTGGGCAGCCGGATGGCGTGGGGGCCGATGAGGCTGGCCGCCGTCGGCGCCGCCGCCAGGGTGGCGAGCAGGTCGAGCTGCACCAGGGCGTAGATGAACGAGAACGTGCGGCCGCGGACCTCGTCGGCGACCTCGAGCCCGATGAGCGTGTAACCGGTGACCCAGGCGATGCCCGCGCTCGCGCCGACCACCAGCACCGCGATGGTCGCGAGCGCGAGGTTCGGCAGGATGGCGAGCACGGCGAGGGCCGTACCGGCGGTGGTCACGGCCAGGCCGAACAGCCGCCGCCGGGAGAAGCCGCGCAGCAGCCGCGGGCCGAGCGCCATGCCGCCCGCGAGCCCCACGAAGACGCCGCCGAACAGCAGGCCGTACGCGGCGCTGCCGCCGGCCAGGGCGCTGACGAACAGCCGGCCCAGCGCCACCACGCAGCCGCCGGCGGTGAACCCGCCGAGCATGCCGATCACCAGCCCCCGGGTGAGCGGGTTCCCGCCGACGAACCGCCAGCCCTCCACCAGGGAGGCGGCGAACCCGGGACCCTTCGTGCCGTCGGCGGTGTCCCGTCGCAGCGCTGCGCCCCGGCCCTTCAGCGTGCGCAGGCTGGCGATCGTCGCCGCGCTGATGAGGTACGTGCAGGCGTTGAAGTACAGGGCGAGGTCGACCGGGTTCGCCGAGAAGTAGTGGACCCCGGCGCCCAGCGCCCGGCCCAGCCCGGCGAGCAGCGCGTAGACGAGCGCGGCGATGGGCGCGGAGCCGTACGTGCTCAGCAGGCTGATGCGGTTGGCGGCCTCCAGCTGGCGGGGCTGCACCAGGTTGGGGACGCTCGCCTCCTTGGCGGGCATCCAGAAGAGGCTCAGCGACTCGACGCAGAAGCTCGCGACGTACAGGTAGTCGAGCCGGCCGACGATCGGGATCGTCAGGTAGACGGCGAACCGCAGGCAGTCCGCCACGATCATCACCGTGCGGCGGTCGAACCGGTCCGCGAAGACGCCAGCGAGCGCCCCGAAGACGAGCGTCGGCAGGAACCGGACGATGTACACGCCGGTGATCGCGAAGCCCTTGCCCGACAGCCCGTGGGCGAGCGTGCTGGCGAAGTCGGTGGTCGCGAGCAGGCCCAGCCAGTCGCCGAGGCTGGAGACGCCGAGCGCGATCCAGAGCCGCCGGAAGTCGCGGATGCGCAGCACGCCGAGCAGGTCGTCGTCGTGGTGGCGCCGCGTGCGGTGGTGGCGCGGCGGGACCGTCGCCCCGGGGCGGGGCCCCGGCGACGGGGTCGGGTGCGGGACGCCCGGTGTGGTGGGCGTCGAGTCGGCCACGGCGCCCCCGTCAGGCGGTGACGGGGGCGCCCGGGGCGGGCTCCGGCGCGGCCGGCGCCGGGGCGGCGGCCTTCGCCGCGGTCTTCTTCGCCGTGGTCTTCTTCGCCGTGGTCTTCGCGGCGGCGGCCTTCTTCGCCGTCCCCTTCGCGGGCGCAGCCTTGGCGGTCGCCTTCTTCGCGGGGGCGGCCTTCTTCGCGACCCGCTTGGTGACCTTGCGGGGGCTGTCGCCGCGCAGCCGCCGGTCCGCCAGCAGCTCCGCGGCCCGCTCGCCCGTGATGTTCTCGATGGTGTCGCCCTTGCGCAGGCTGGCGTTGGTGGTGCCGTCCGTGACGTAGGGGCCGAACCGGCCCTCCCGGACGGTGACGACCTCGCCGCTGACCGGGTCCGCCGGCAGCTCGCGCAGCGGCGTCGCCGCGGCGCGCTGCGCCCGGCCGCGCTTCGGCTGCGCCAGCAGCGCCTGCGCCTCGTCCAGCGTCACCGTGAGCAGCTGCTCCTCGGCGTCGAGCGACCGCGACTCGGTGCCGCGCTTCACGTACGGCCCGTACCGGCCGTTCTGCGCGGTCACCTCCTCGCCCTCGAGGACCCCCAGCACGCGGGGCAGCCGCAGCAGCTCCAGCGCCTGCTCGAGCGTGACGCTCTCGACGGCCATGGACTTGAACAGCGAGGACGTGCGGGGCGGCACCTTCGAGCCCTCCGGCGGCACCGTGGTGACGTACGGGCCGTAGCGGCCGTTCTTCGCCACCACCGGGAAGCCGCTGTCGGGGTCGATCCCGAGCTCCCGGTCGCCGCTCGGCGCACTCGCGAGCTCCACCGCCCGCTCGACCGTCAGCTCGTCGGGGGCCAGCTCGTCGGGCAGCGAGGCCCGCTCGCCCTCGCCCGTCCCCTCGCCGATCTGCACGTACGGGCCGTAGCGGCCGACGCGAACGACGACCGTCCGGCCGTCCTCCGTCAGGCCGATCGGGATGGAGTTCACCTCGCGGGCGTCGATCTCGCCGAGCCGGTCGGCGACCAGGTGCTTCAGGCCGCCCGCCGCGGCGACCCCGCCGGCCTGCCCCTCGCTCGAGCCGAAGTAGAACCGGGTGAGCCATTCCGTGGAGCTGCCCTGCCCGGCGGCGATGCCGTCGAGGTCGTCCTCCATCGACGCGGTGAACGCGTAGTCGACGAGCCGGCCGAAGTGCTGCTCCATCAGCTGCACCACGGCGAACCCGGTGAAGGTCGGCACGAGCGCCGACCCCTTCTTCCACGCGTACCCACGGTCCTGGATGGTGCCGATGATCGACGCGTACGTCGACGGCCGGCCGATGCCGATGTCCTCGAGCTGCTTCACCAGGCTGGCCTCGGTGTAGCGCGGCGGCGCGGACGTGACGTGCCCGTCCACCGTGATCTCGCGGGCGGTGAGCGGGTCGCCGACCGCCACGACCGGCAGCCGGCGCTCGGTGGTCTCCAGCTCGGCGTCCGGGTCGTCCGCACCCTCGACGTAGGCCCGCAGGAAGCCGGGGAACGTGATGACCTTCCCGGTGGCGGCGAACTCCACGGCCTGGCCGTCGGCGGCGGTGCCGCCCAGCCGGATGCTCGCGGAGGTGCCCCGCGCGTCGGCCATCTGGCTCGCCACGGTGCGCTGCCAGATCAGCTCGTAGAGCCGGCGGCCGTCGGTGTCCAGCTCGCGGGCGACCTCGCCGGGCGTGCGGAAGTGATCGCCGGACGGGCGGATCGCCTCGTGCGCCTCCTGCGCGTTCTTCACCTTCTTGGTGTACGTGCGCGGCTTCTCCGGCACGTACTCCGGGCCGTAGAGCTGGCGCGCCTGCTCGCGGGCCGCCGACAGCGCCGTCTCCGACAGGTTCGTCGAGTCGGTCCGCATGTAGGTGATGTAGCCGCGCTCGTAGAGCCGCTGCGCGACCTGCATGGTGCGCTGGCTGGAGAAGCGCAGCTTGCGGCCCGCCTCCTGCTGCAGTGTGGAGGTCATGAACGGCGCGTAGGGCCGGCGGGTGTACGGCTTGGAGTCGACGTCGGTGACGGCGAACGCGGTGTCCGCGAGCCGGGCCGCCAGCCCGCGGGCGCCCGCCTCGTCCAGCACCAGGACGTCCCGGCCGCCGGCAGCGTCCGTGAGCTGCCCGTCGGGGCCGAAGTCGCGACCCGTGGCGAGCCGCCGCCCGCCGACCGCGACGAGCGTCGCGGGCAGCGTGTCGGGGGCGCCGGGGGCCTGCGGCCGGTCGGTGGCGAACAGCCCGGAGGCGTCCCAGTAGCCCGCCGGGACGAACCGCATGCGGGCCCGCTCGCGCTCCACCAGGATCCGCGTCGCCACCGACTGCACCCGGCCCGCCGAGAGCTTCGGCATGACCTTCTTCCACAGCACGGGGCTGACCTCGTAGCCGTAGAGCCGGTCGAGGATGCGACGGGTCTCCTGCGCATCGACGAGCGCGCGGTCGATCTCGCGCGGCGACGCGGCCGCGGCCCGGATCGCGGCCGGGGTGATCTCGTGGAACACCATCCGGTGCACGGGCGTGGAGCGCTTGATGCTGCTGCGCAGCACCTCGAGGAGGTGCCACGCGATGGCCTCGCCCTCGCGGTCCTCGTCTGTCGCGAGGTAGACCTCGCTCGCGTTCTTCGCCAGCGAGCGCAGCTTCGCGACCTGCGCCTTCTTGTCCGGCGTGACGATGTACAGCGGCGCGAAGCCGTGGTCCACGTCGACGCCGAGGCGGGCCCACGGCTCGCCCTTCTGCGCGGCCGGGACGTCCGCGGCGCTGCGCGGCAGGTCGCGGATGTGGCCGATGGAGCTCTCGACGAGGTAGTCGCTGCCCAGGTAGCCCCCGATGGTCTTGGCCTTGGACGGCGACTCGACGATGACCAGCCGCTTGCCGTGGCCCCGCCCGCCGGTGGCGGTCGCGTCGTCGTCACCGTCGCCGAGCCCGGCCGGGGCGAGGGCGTCGGTGTCGGTACTCACGATGAACTCCTGGGGATCGCTGCGGGGGCCGCCCGGGCGTTCCTGCACCGGGGGCAACGTGGCGACAGTAAGCCTCTCCCCGGCCCCGTTGCCCAGGGGACGCCCCCGAACCTCACGAGACGCCTCCCACAGGGCGCCGGGCGATCAGACCTTGACGGGCAGCGGCCAGGACATGCGGACGTCGCTGCCCCCGGCCTCCCGGGGGGTCACGGTGACGTCCTCGACGAGGCTCGCGACCAGCGCGAGCCCCAGGCCCGGCACCAGTTCGGTGTCCAGGGCCTCGTCGTCGGGGTCGCCGGAGGGGCCCGCCTCGACGGCGCGGGTGACCTCCGGCTCCACCTCGTCGGTGCGCGGCTGCCCGGCGTCGGACAGGCCCGGGAGGTCCGCGTCGGCGGGCCCGCGGTCCGAGACGGTGATGGCGTAGACGCCGTCGTCGTCGGACAGGCAGACCTCGACCAGCTCGTCGACGCGGTGGTCGCGGTGCAGCCCGACGGCGCGGGCGCAGGCCTCACCGACCGCGAGCTTCACCTCGTCCAGGAGCACCTCGTCCAGCCCGAGCCGCCGGCCCAGGCTCGCCGCGAGCAGGCGGGCGGTCCGGGTGTGCGCCGGGAAGGGACTGAAGCGGAGCATCACAGTTGCCACGAGAACTCCTGAAACGGGACCAGCGACCGGGAGGGGGACGCCGCCCGCGGCGGCGGGCCCGTCACTCGGCAGCTGCGATGGCCTCGTCGACGGAGGAGTGGATCGGGAACACCTTGGTCAGGCCCGTGATGCGGAAGATCTTGAGGATTCGTTCCTGCGTGCACACGAGCCGCAGCGAGCCGTCGTGGGCCCGCACACGCTTGAGGCCGCCCACGAGGACGCCGAGGCCGGTGGAGTCGAGGAAATCGACGCCCTCCATGTCGACGATCAACTGGTAGGAGCCGCCGGACACCAGGTCGATCAGCTGCTCCCGCAGCTTCGGCGCGGTGTAGACGTCGATCTCACCGCCGACGACGACGATCGTGCAGTCGCCTTCGGTCCGGGTCGACAGGGACAGGTCCACGCTTTGATCCTCCTGCTGGTCGGACGCTCGTGGGGCACGATGATGCCAGGCTGTGAAGCCGCCTGCGCGAGCAGGTGCGGCGACAGCATGATCCCCCTGCCTCGCGAACGCTCCTCCCCGTCCGCTCGCCGGTCTAACCCGCGACCCCGTCGCCCTAGACTCAGCAGCGCGATGACCGTTCCTCCGTGGTTCCCCCAGCAGGCGGCCCCGGGCGGGGCGACCCCGGCGGCGCCGGCCGCGCCGCAGGGCTCCACCGCCCCGGCCGGCCGGGTGCTCGGCACGCTGCTGCGCGACCCGCGGCGCGCCCGGCACGTCACCCACATCCAGCACGTGCCCCCGCGGGAGGGCCGCCGCGCGCCGTGGCCCGAGTGGGCCGACCCGCTGCTGGTGGCCCGGCTGCAGGCCGCCGGCGTGCCCGAGCCCTGGGAGCACCAGGTGGCGGCCGCCGAGCTCGCCTGGGCCGGGCGGCACGCTGTCGTCGCGACGGGTACCGCCTCGGGCAAGTCGCTGGCCTACCTGCTGCCGGGGCTCACCACGCTGCTGGCGGACGACAGGGCGCGGGTGCTGTACCTGTCGCCCACGAAGGCGCTCGCCGCCGACCAGCTGCGCTCGGTCCGCGCGCTGAACCTCATGAAGGTCCGCGCCGCGACGTACGACGGCGACACGCCCCCGGCCGAGCGGGACTGGGTCCGCCGCTACGGCACCTACGTGCTCACCAACCCGGACATGCTGCACCGCGGGCTGCTCCCCCAGCACGTGCGGTGGGCACCGTTCCTGCGGGGGTTGCGGTACGTGGTGGTCGACGAGTGCCACGGGTACCGGGGCGTGTTCGGCAGCCACGTGGCGCAGGTGCTCCGCCGGCTGTGGCGCATCTGTCAGCGGTACGGCGCATCGCCGACCTTCGTGCTGGCCTCCGCGACGGTCGCGTCCCCCGCCGTCGCGGCGTCGCGGCTGGTCGGGCTGCCGGTGGAGGAGGTGACGACCGACGCCTCGCCGCGCGGTTCGCTCTCTTTCGCGCTGTACGAGCCGCCGCTGCTCGTTCCGCGGGCGCCGGCGGACCCCGCCGCTGGTGACCCGGACGCGGCGGACCCGGAAACCGGGGACCCGGGGGCCGGCGAGCCGGTCACCGGCGAGAACGGTGCTCCGGTGCGCCGCAGCGTCACCGCGGAGACCGGCGACCTGCTCGCGGACTTCGTGGCGTCGGGCGTCCGGACGCTCGCGTTCGTCCGCTCGCGCCGGGGTGCGGAAACCGTGGCGGCCAACGCCCGCCGGGCCCTCGCGGACGTGCCCGACGGCGGTGCGCGGCTCGCGTCCCGGGTGTCGGCCTACCGGGCCGGGTACCTGCCCGAGGAGCGCCGGGCGCTCGAGGCCGACCTGCAGTCGGGCCGGCTGCTGGGGGTGGCGGCCACGAACGCACTGGAGCTCGGGCTCGACGTCAGCGGTCTCGACGCGGTGCTGCTCGCGGGCTGGCCGGGGACCGTCGCGTCGCTCTGGCAGCAGGCGGGCCGCGCCGGCCGGGCCGGGCAGGACGCGGCGGCCGTGTTCGTGGCCCGCGACGACCCGCTGGACACCTACCTGGTGCACCACCCGGAGGCGGTCTTCGGCCGCCCGGTGGAGGCCACCGTGCTCGACCCGGACAACCCGTACGTGCTGGGGCCGCATCTGGAGTGCGCCGCCGCGGAGCTGCCGCTGACCGAGCTGGACCTGCCGCTGTTCGGCCCGACGGCGCGGGCGCTGCTGGCCGACCTGGTGCGCCGCGGCCGGCTGCGGTCGCGGCCCACCGGCTGGTACTGGACCCAGCGGGAGCGACCCGACGCCGACCTGCGGGGCTCCGGCGGCGAGCCGGTGAAGGTCGTCGAGGCGGCCACGGGGCGGCTCCTGGGGACGGTCGACGCCGGGTCCGCGCCGGCGCAGGTCCACACGGGCGCCGTGTACGTCCACCTGGGCGCGACCTTCATCGTCGAAGAGCTCGACCTGGAGAACGGGGCCGCGCTGGTCACGGCCGCGGACCCCCCGTGGTTCACCTCCGCGCGCGACGTGACCGACATCCGCATCGTCGAGACGCTGCGGTCGATCGCGCTGGACGGCGTGACGCTGAACTTCGGCACGGTGCAGGTCACCAACCAGGTCACGTCGTTCCAGCGGCGGCGGGTGGGGTCCGGGCAGATCCTCGACACCGAGCCGCTGGACCTCCCGCCGCAGCACCTCGTGACGCGGGCGGTCTGGTACACGCTGAGCGACGCGCTGCTCGAGGGCGCCGGCCTGGACGAACTGGCGGTGCCGGGCGCCGCGCACGCGGCGGAGCACGCGGCGATCGGGTTGCTGCCGCTGTTCGCCACGTGCGACCGGTGGGACATCGGCGGGGTGTCGACCGCGCGGCACGCGGACACCGGGGTCGCGACGGTGTTCGTCTACGACGGGCACCCCGGCGGGGCCGGCTTCGCCGAGCAGGGGTACGTGCGGGCCGCCGCCTGGCTGGCGGCCACCCGCGAGGCGATCATCGGGTGCGAGTGCGCCACCGGCTGCCCGTCGTGCGTCCAGTCGCCGAAGTGCGGCAACGGCAACGAGCCGCTGGACAAGGCGGGGGCCGTCTCGCTGCTCGACGCCGTCCTGGCGCAGGTGCGGCTCACGGTCGCGGCGGCCTGAGGCTCCGCCGATCATCAACGGGTGACGATCCGGGCGCCGGGTATCAGCCTCCCGACGGCCGCTCACGGCGGCAACCAGCACGGGAAGGACTCTCGATGGCCATTCTCGGCCTCGTACTCATCATTGTCGGCGGCGTCTTCGCGCTGGTCGTGGCCCTGTCGAACGCCGGCAGCGACAACCTCGTGCAGGGGTTCCAGATCTTCGGCGCGGACGTGCACATCTCCTCGGGGCGCGTCTTCTTCCTCGGCATCGTCGCCGGGGTGGTGCTCACCGCGGGCGTTTTCCTGACCGTCGGGGCGCTGACCCGGCTCGCCCGGCGACGCGGCGAGCGCAAGCGGCTGCGGCGCGACGCCGACGCGACGCAGAGCCTCGCGGCCGAGCGGGACGAGCTCGCGGTCCAGCGCGACACGCTGGCGGCCGAGCGGGACCGGGCCGTCGAGGAACGGGACCAGCTGCTCGCGGCGAGCGCCACGGGGTCTGCGGCCGACGCGGGCGGCGGCCTGCCGCTGACGGCCGGCGGCGCTGCCCCGCAGGGCGAGGAGATCGCGCTGCCGGAGGCGCCGGCGGCTGCCGGTCCGGCTGCCCCGAACGCGGCGACGCACCAGCCGCACGGGGGCGGGCTGCGGGGGCTGCTGCGCCGCTGACGGCGCGACGACCCGGGGGGTCCGGCCCCCGGGTCAGACGGGCTGGCGCTCGGCGGCGCGCCGCTGGGCGGCCATCCACCGGCGGATGTGGCCCGCGGCCACGAGCAGGCACAGGGACGCGGCCACCGACTCCCAGATGCTGGCGGTGGTGCTGCTGGTCCCGCTGTCCGAGGCGCTGAGCGTCGTGCCCTTGCGGGGCGCCGGGGTCGGCGAGGCGAGCTGGTTGTTGTAGGACAGCTCGGGGCTGAAGGTGTCGTTGCTGCCCGCGGCGCCGTCGGACCCGGCGATCTGCGGGGCCTCGACGCCGACCTGGGGCGGCAGCTTGACGACGTTGGGGATCGACTGCAGGTCCTTGAGCTGCAGCGCGATGCCCGTGCTGACGGCGTAGGACGTGCCCGCCGCCCCGGCTGCGCCGCTGCCCGAACCGGAGGCGGTCGTCGGGATGGTGGCCGGCGCGCCGGGCGTGTGGACCGTGGCGCCGGTCGACTCCGAGGCCAGCTGGGTGCTCGGGTCGCCACCGGTCCGCACCGCGGCGACCGTGATCTTGGTGGTGCCCGCCGGTGCGGTGATGCTGCTGCTGCACGTCGCCTGGCAGACGACGGCCGGCGAGAGCGACTGGGCGACGATCTTCTCGTTGGCCAGGATGTTGTAGCCCTGCAGGTCGGGCTCGGTGTTCTTGGACCAGGTGACGGTGAGCTTGCCGGCGGCGACCTGCGTGCCGTCCTTGGGGGCGAGGATCGCCGGCGTCGCGGGCGGGAGGGCCACCGTGAAGCTCTGCGAGCCCCCGGCGTCGTCGCCCACGATGCTGAACGTGTAGGCGCCGTTGGCAGTCGTCGGAGCGGGGCAGGTCGTGTCCAGCCCGCAGGCGGTGCTGAACGAGTAGGGCCCGAACTGCAGCGTGTGCCCCACCGTGGGCGGGTTCTGCACCTGGAAGACCTTGTCGAAGCCGCCGGGGCCCTTGAGCTCGGCCTGGATCGGGCCGTGGCCCTGCAGCGGCGTCGTATGGGTGGTGGCCGTGCCCGACAGGGAGACCGTCTGGGCGGTGGTGAAGGACGCCTGGTTCGGCGAGATGGTCACCGTGCTCGTCGACTGGTGCGCGAGGGCGGGGCCGGCCGTCACGCCGATGAGCGCGACGGCGCCGCCGAGGACCAGCAGGCGGCGGCGCGGGCCGAACCGGCGCCCCGCCCGGGCACGTCCCGGAGCAGTCGTCTGCCGCGTCATCTCACCACCCGTTCAGGTCTCAATCTCCACGGCGCACGCGCCGATCTGACATGCTCCAGCCTCACTTTGATGGCAGCGGCCCCGATCCCGCAAGCGCCAGACGGAGTACCAGACGCTGCTTGTCGCTGCCCTTCGGGTGACATGTCGTGAGGGTCAGCAGATGCTCCCCCGCGCCCGCCTCGGACTGCGAGATGACCCCGATGTCCTGCGGGCTGACGGGGTGTGGATTCGCCCCACCGTCGAAGGTCGGGGTGGCCACGTAGTCGAACTCCTGGAACGGGGTGTCGAGGTACACGTGGTCGCCCGGGCCGAGCTCGTTGAGCCGGTTGAAGGGCCGGCCGTAGGTCGTGCGGTGCCCGGCGATGCCGACGTTGCCGACCTGCCCCGGCAGCGGCGTCTCGGCGTAGTGCCCCGCCCCGGCCTGCAGCGCCGTCGGGCCGGTGCCCTGCACCACCACGACGTCCAGCGCGATCTTGGGGGCGCGCAGCCGGGTGAGCCCCTCGCCCTCCGCGATCTGGTTGGCGGCGTAGTCGTCGGCGTACTGCTTGCCGCTGATGGACTGGTGCAGCCGGGACTGGAGGTGGCTCTGCCACAGATCCGTGCCGAAGGGGTAGGCGAAGATGCTCACCCCGGCGAGCACGAGCGCGACCACGACCACGTTGAGCGACCGCTGGCTGCCGCGACGCACGAGCGCTGCGCGCAGGAGCGTGCCCAGGCGGGCCGGTCGCCTGCCCGCCGGCGTCGGTACGTAGGACCCCTGCACTGCACCCCCCCGCCCCTCGGCCGCCCTTCCCGCGCGGCCGCAGGACCCTGTTCGAACGACTCCCGCGGGCGCCAGGTTACGTGCGGCGGCTGATAACCCCCGGTTGGCCCACGATCACTGGGCCGGCCGCCGCCCGGCCGACCACCGGCAGCGCGAGGCCCGCCGGGCCTGTGACCGTGGCCTGCACCGCCACCCGCACCGACGGCCCCGCGGGGTCGGTGGCGAGCCGCAGCCGGCACTCGGCGAGCCGCGTGCCGTTCGCCGCGGCGACCCGGGCCGCCACCGCCCTGGCGGCGACGGGGCAGCTGTCCCCGGGTGGAGCCGGCACGTCCAGGGGCGTGTCCGGCGGAGTGGGTTCCGGCTGCCCGGAGAACAGCGCGACGGCAGCCGCCAGCGCGGTGGCGTCGGCAGCACCGGCGACCCGGTGCCGCACCGCGGTGGCCCGGGCGACCGTGCCGCCGGCGACCGTCGCGGTGCCGGCGAGCGCCAGCACGGCGGCGGCCCAGACGGTGGCCACGCCTCGCTCCGACGACGGCGGCGGCGCCCGGCGTGTCACGGCACACCCGGTTCGACGAGCGCGACGGAGCTCGCGGTCAGCGGCAGGTCCAGCGGGACCGGCCCGGCCGCCCGCACCCGGACGCTGACGTCCGCGCGCACCAGGTCGGCGCCGGGCCGCGTCACGGTGAGCGCCGCGCCCGCGGGGAGGGCGCCG
>JAOPWU010000200.1 GCA_025965515.1 Mycobacterium sp. | reverse complement strand
GGGGGTGCGGCTGGTCGACCGGCTGGCGCGTGTCGCCCGCGGCGCCGGCGCCGGTTTCCGGGTGGTGGCGCCGCCGGGGACGGCCAGCCGGCGGGTGCTGGAGGTCGTCGGCATGGACCCGCTGGTCAACGACGACGTGCCCGCCGCGGTGACCGCGGCCGCCCGCCTGGACGGTGGCCGCTAGCGACGGCGCGGTCGGACTGGACCCGGCGGTCAGCGTCGCGCTGGTCTACGCGTGCGCCGCCGCTGCCGAGTGGTGTGGAGGCGTTGCGCGCAGGGCCACGCACGGGTGCGCAGGGCGACCGGACGAGGTCACTGGTTGGCCACGCCGCCCGTTGCCGACCCGGCGCCGGCGCGCAGGAGCCGACCGAGCTGCCGCACGCTACCCCCGTCGCCGAGCCGGTGCACCGCCTCCAGGACCGCCGCGGCACCCCCACCGAACCGGTGCCGCAACAGCCGTTCGCTCTTGGCAGCGAGTTCCGCCGGGTCCGGTGCCCGGTCGGCGTCCCACCGCGGCCGGCCCGTCGCCCGGGTGCGGACGCTGCCGTCCGTGAGGGTCACCGACACCCGCGCCGGCCGGCCGGCCGGATACCCGGCGTCCAACTGCGGGTCGTGCACCACCCGCACCCGGTCGGCAAGCGCGCGCACCCGGGCGGACGTCACGACCTCGTCGGTAACCGTGGACTCGTCGAGGCGACCTGTGGCCAGCGCGATCGCGACCGAGGTCGGCACGCTGAAGCGCGCTGCCAGCTCGTTCTGTGCCACCTCGGCGAACTGGGCAGCGCCGGCGAACACGCGAACCTCGACCTCCGTGACGGCGTCCGCGTCGATCCCATCCGCGAGCAGCTCGTCGATCGCATCGTTGACACCGTGCAGGTGCGCACAGGTGGGGTGCACCTTGACGTACCCGTCGAGTACCTCGTAGCGCGTCCACCCGGACGGGTCGCACCCCACCTCCAGCTCCGACCACTGCGCCGCGGCCACGGCGGCGAGGTGCCGGCGCACCGCCCCGGGCTCCGGCACCAGGCCGGCGACCGCGGCGAGGGCAGCCGACACCCCCTGTTGCACCGAGGACCCGAGGAACAGGTGCGAGCCGGTGCGTCCGGCGAAGACCGTGCGGGCGTCGGTGAGGAGCACTGCCGCCGCGGAGAGGTCGAGCGCCCGCGACATGACATCGATGTCCCCCGGCGCCAGCAACCGCGCCAGCGCGGCCGACGCGGCAACCTGTCCCCAAGTGCCGATGTCATGCACGCCGGGCGGCGTGCCGCCCATCATCCGGCCGATCCGCGTGCCCACCTCGTAGCCCGCGAGCACCGCGCTGAGGAACTCGGTGTCCGAGGCGTCCCACGACTCGGCGTACGCCAACGCCGCGACGACCACGTGTGCCGCGGGGTGGCCGCGGGCCGGCCGGTGCCCGTCCTGCAGCTGGTCGGCGGCGACCGCGCAGCCGTTGAGAAAGGCCGCCGTCGTGGCCGGCCAGCCGCGCTCCGAACCGACCACGGTGGCCGGCCCGACCGGCACGTCGCGACCGACCGTGGCGGCGAGCGCGAGCAGCTCGGGACGGGTGGAGGCGAGCCCGGCCACCGCCACCACGTCGGCCACCAGGTCCACGACCCGGCGGCGGACCGGCTGGGGCGCCCGGGCCCAGTCGGTGCCCGCGGCGCTCGAGACGAGCAGCCGGTGTGCGGTCATCGCGGGAGACTCCCCGGTCACCGCAGGCGCCGCAGCAGGACGTCGGTGACCTCGCCGAGGAGGTGACCGGACGCGGGGTCCGCGCCGAACCAGCCGCTCAGTTCGTCGATCTGGCGCGCCGGCAGCAGGTCCCCGACGTTGGCCCGGAGCTTGGCCTCGACCTCCTGGGCCGGGAGCGGGTCGTCGGGGTTGCCGCGCGCATGGGACACCGTGGCCTCTCCGGTGGACCCGTCGGTGAAGGTGACGCGCACCCGGGCCGGCCGGGCGACCGGCAACATCGCGGTGAACGCCGGCTCCTCCCGAACCGCTACCCGCTCGGCGAGCGCGACGACCTCCGGGCGGTGCAGCCGATCGGGCAGGAACTCCGGCGCCGCGAGCCTGCCGTCGTACACCAGCGTGGCCAGGCTGTAGGGCAGGGAGAACCGGGCGGCCATGTCGCTGGCCGGCGCCGTTCCCCGCAGCGAAGCCGCGAACGCGAAGGTGGAGACCTCGATCGCAGCCACCCGCCGATGCGGTCGCTCCGCCAGCACGGCCCGCAGCGCGTCGCAGGCGGGGTGGATCCAGCGGGCGCACGCGTAGGGCTTGAGATAGCTGCTGCGCAGCCGCCATGGGTCGTGCACGCCCATCAGGACGTCGAGGTCGAGCTCGTCGCAGAGCGCGCCGCCGAACAACGCGAGCAGAAGGGAGGCGTCGTCCTGATGCGGCCCTTCGTCGACCGCGCCGCACATCGCGCCGTAGTAGCTGCCGAGACCCGTCCACAGGTTGCGGACCGTGCCCCCGCCCATCGGCACTGCGAGCAGCGCCGCCAGTGGCAGTCCCGCCCCGCGGGCGAAGGCGCGGCCGACGGACCCCGCGTCGCCGCCCCGCAGGACCGCGGCGGCGACGGCGGCGCCG
>JAOPWU010000188.1 GCA_025965515.1 Mycobacterium sp. | reverse complement strand
CGCCCCCACCGCCGGCCGGCCCGACGCGTCGCCGTCGATGCCCGCCCTCGGGGCGACAGCCCCGGCGGCCGCCACGACCCCCACCGCGACCACCGCCATGACCGGGACCGCCCCGGCGCCCGCCACTGATCCCCTCCTGGCGCCGAACCCCGCATCCGGCGTGGCTGCAGGTGCAGCTGCCCTGCAGCTGCCCGGCGTCACCGCGGTGACGGTCAGCGTCGTACCGACCACGCAGCCCCCAGCCGCTGTCCCCACGTCCGTCGTCACGTCGGCTGCGGGGCAGGCCATCGGCCAGGCGACCGCCGACCGGCTCGGTCTGCTCGGGACCGCGACCACACCCGGCAACCCGGCCGCGGACGCCCGGGCCGCCGCCACCCCGGCGCCCACCCCGGCCGCCACGCCGCAGCCTGCGGCCCCGCAGGCCGCCGCTGCAACCGCCACGAGCACCGCAGCCGCCACCCCTGCCCCCACGGCGGCCGTCACCGCCGCACTCGCGGCGACCATCACCGCCGCGCCCACCGCCCCCCTCCCCACGGCCACTCCGGCCACCGGCGCGACCGGCCTCGCCGTCGCCGCCGCTGCTGCGGCGACGGCGCCGCCGGGCGGATCCGCCGCGGACGCCGGGTCCGGCGGCTCGCACGGTTCGTCGGGCGACGGCCAGACCGCCTCCGCGCAGCCGTTCGTCGGTCTCGTAGGCACGTCGGGGGGCCCGTCGACCGCGGCCGGCGGCACGCTCGGCACCGCGCTCACCCCGGCCGTCCGCGATGTCGCCGCAGAGGCGCTGCGCCGGCCCGACACCGTGACCCGCATGACCGTGCGGCTCTCGCTGCCCGACCTCGGTGAGGTCTCCGTCCGGTTCACGACGTCCCACGGGATCGTCGACGTGGCGCTGGCCGCCGCGACCCCCGCCGCCACGGCGGCGCTGCAGGCGCAGACCGGCCTGGTCCGCGCCGCGCTCGCGGACCACGGGCTGGCCCTCGGCAGCTTCGACGTCGACGCCGGCTTCGGGGCCGGGACCACGGGCGCCGGATCCGGGGGCGAGGGGCGCGACCGCACGCCGGACCAGCCCCGCGCGGCCGAGCCGGCCACGCCCACCCGCGGCACCGCGGCCGCCCGGAGCACGGGCACCCCACGCTCCCCGCGCACCACCGACACCGCGGCCGAGGGGAACACGTGGCTCTGAGCGCCGCCCCCCGACGCGTGCCCCAACGCCTTCCCCACCTCTCCTGGAGGACCTCATGACCACCCCTGTGAACGGTCTCGGCCAGAACATCGTGGGCACGCTGCCGGCGGGTACGACCAGCAGCGTGCCGTCGACCGGCAAGACCGCGACCCTCTCCGACGGGTCCGGTCAGGTCGACTTCCTCAAGCTGCTGGTCGCCCAGCTGAAGTACCAGAACCCGAACTCGCCGACGGACGGCGCGCAGTACCTCGCGCAGATGGCGCAGTTCACCCAGGTGCAGAAGCTGACGGAGATCGACAAGGCGCAGGCCGAGGCGCTCACCTGGAACAAGACGGTGTCGGCACAGAGCATGCTCGGCGCCGCCGTCACGGGCACCACGTCGACCGGGGCGACCCTGACCGACTCCGTTGTGGGCGTGACCCTCGGCACCGCCGGCCCGACCTTGAAGCTGGCGTCCGGCGCGACCATGTCGATCGACGACGTCACCAACGTGGCGGCCAAGAAGACCGCCTGACCGTCACCCCGCTGGGCGATTCTGCCCCCGCACGGGGCTCCCGACAGACAGACGACAGACACCATCCGGTGCACCGCACCCGGAGGCTCGGCCGCAGGCACGAGCCACCGGACATCGAACGCGGCGCACCTCGCCAGGACGGCGACCCCATGTGGCCAGGACGGCCGGGACATCCTCCCGAGAGGTTCCTCCACCACCATGATGCGTTCGATGTTCGCCGGCGTGTCCGGCCTCCAGGCCCACCAGCTGATGCTCGACACCGTCGGTGACAACATCGCCAACGTCAACACGACCGGCTTCAAGGCCAGCCGCGTGCAGTTCGAGGACACGCTCAGCCAGGTGCTGCGCGGCGACTCCGCCCCCAGCGCGGCCAACGGCGCCATCCCCCCGGAGCAGGTGGGCCTCGGCGTCCACGTCGGCGGCGTGCAGCAGGTCATGACGCAGGGCGCCCTCCAGAACACGGGCCGCGCCACCGACCTCGCCATCCAGGGCACCGGCTACTTCGGCGTGCGCCAGGGTGCCGAGACCCTCTACACGCGGGCCGGGGCGTTCACCTTCGACCAGCAGGGCAGCCTGGTCGACCCGACCGGCGCGATCGTGCAGGGCTGGGTCGCCGACGCCGCCGGCACGGTCACCAAGAACGGGCCCACCGCGGACCTCACCCTCCCGCTCGGCCAGGCCCTCCCGCCCACGCCGACGAAGAACGTCACCCTGTCCGGCAACCTGTCGGCGGACGACCCGGTGAACAGCCCGACCACCCCGGACGTGGTGAAGACCAGCATCAACGCGGTCGACTCGCAGGGCGCCACCCACAAGATCGGCGTCACCATGACGAAGACCGCGACGAACAACTGGACGGTCAACGTCGACAGCGCCGACGGGTCGGTCGGCGCGGCGACGGTCGGCACCGTCACGTTCGGCAACGACGGCAAGCTGCAGTCGACCACGCCGAGCCCCCTGCAGTTCACGCTCGCCCCGCCGGGTAGCGCGGCCACCACGGTCAACATGGTCATGCCGGTCACCGGCTCCGACGCCTTCACGCAGTTCGGTGGCACCTCGACGGCCGTCGCGCTGCAGCAGGACGGTTCGCAGGCCGGCTTCCTGAGCTCGTTCAGCATCGGCAACGACGGCACGATCTCCGGCGTCTTCAGCAACGGCCAGCAGCGCGTGCTGGGTCAGGTCGCCCTCGCGACGTTCAAGGACCCCAGCAGCCTGACGAAGGCCGGCAACGGCCACCTGCGAGCGAACGGCGCCTCCGGCAACGCCCTGGTCGCCACCCCGGGTGGCAACGGCACCGGCGGCCTGGCGGCCGGCTCGCTGGAGATGTCCAACGTGGACCTCTCCCAGGAGTTCACCAACCTGATCATCGCCCAGCGCGGCTTCGAGGCCAACTCGAAGATCATCTCGACGAGCGACGAGCTGCTGCAGTCCCTCATCAACCTCAAGCGCTGACCCCGGCGGGCCTGGTCCCGCACCCGACAGCCCCGTCGGCCGCCCCGCGGCCCGCGGGGCTGCCGCGTTCCCGGGGTCGCCGGATGCACTCGGGACGGCGAGGAATGGCTTCCAACCGGGTGGGCACGGTAGACATCGGTCACCGTGTCCAAGACCGCCCGGCCGCCGTGCCCCGCACGGCACCGACGTGGTCCTCCCGTGCGAGGAGAAACGTGCGCCCTTCCCTAACCGGTCGACTGTCGGCAGCGCTCGGCATCGCCCAGTCCGTCGTCGAGCCGCTCGCCGGCGCCGCAGCGCACACCGTGCACGACGTGGCCGATCACCTCGGCAGCCTGCCGTCCGTCGTCTTGACCCGCGCGCTCGTCGCCGGGGAGCAGGTGCGCCAGCGGCTGGCCGCGGTCGTCGCGGAGCACGGCGGCGGCTTCGCCCAGTCGGCGATCAGCGCCGCGACGACCACCGTGGCCCACGGCAGTGAGCGCTCCCGGCGCGCCGCGGGCGAGACGGCCACGGAGGCCCTCGCCAAGGTCGAGGCCACGCTGGCCGGTGCGCAGACCAGCGCCCGCGATTCCGCCACGGTGGCGCGCCAGGCGGCGCGCGACGCCCGCACGGTCGCGACGGACCTCACGCGCGAAGCCGGCAAGGCGGTGACGCGCAGCACGCGCGCCGCCCGGTCCGCGACGGGCCGCGCTGCCGACGCCACCGCGCAGGCCGCCGAGGCCGGCGCCGAGGCCGTGGAGCGCGCCGCCGACACGGTCGCCCAGCGTGGGGCGGCGGCAGCTCCGGCCGCCAAGACGCCCGCGAAGAAGGCCCCGGCGAAACGTCCGGCGGCGAAGAAGGCGCCGGCTACGAAGGTGCCCGCGAAGACGGCGCCGCCGCGCTCCAAGGCTGCCGTGAAGAGCACGCCACCCGAGGCCGAGGCGCCGCAGGGGACCCCGACGCCCGCGCCGGCTCCCGCGGCCACCACCCTGCCGCCCGTGCCCACCGCCACGCCGAAGCCCGCCGCCCCGGCTGCGGCGGCGCGCCCGGCTCCCGCCGCCCCTCCGGCACCGGCTGCTACCGCGGCCACGCGGGCTCCGGCTACCCCGGCCGCCGCCGGCGGGGCGGCGCTGACTCACGACGAGCTGCCCCTGCCCGACTTCGACCACATG
>JAOPWU010000176.1 GCA_025965515.1 Mycobacterium sp. | reverse complement strand
CGTGTCCCGGCGGTGCAGGTCGGCGAGCGTGGCGTCGACCTGCTCCGGCGCCGACTGTCCGGTCTGCCCGGCCCGCCGCGCGGCCCGCACCTCCGGGGACGCCGTCAGGAAGATCTTGACGGCGGCGGCCGGGCAGACGACCGAGGCGATGTCGCGTCCCTCGACCACCACGACGGGGGTCCCGGCGCCCGCGATGGCCGCACGCTGCGCCGCGACCAGGTGGGCGCGCACCTCCGGGACGGCGCTGACCGCGCTGACCGCCAGGGTCACCGGCTCGCTGCGGATCTCCGTCGAGACATCGGCGCCGTCGAGCGTGATGGTCGGGGCCGTGGGGTCGGTGCCGCTCCGCAGCTCGGCCGTGAGGACGCGCGCGGTCACCGCGGCGGCGTCCTGCGGGTCGATGCCGGCCTGCAGGACGGCCCAGGTGACGGCCCGGTACATCGCTCCGGTGTCGAGGTACCCGGCGCCCAGCGCAGCGGCGAGTCGGCGGGCGACGCTGCTCTTCCCCGAGCCGCCGGGGCCGTCCAGGGCGACGACGACGGGGGCACGGGGGGGCTGTTCGGCCGGCGGGACGGTCATGTCACCAGCTTCCCATGCGCCGCGCGGAGCTCCGGCCCTCAGCCGGCGTCGACCGGCCACCAGGTGTAGCCGGCGTCGGTCAGCCCGGCGCCCAGGTCATCCACGCCGCTCGCAGGGACGAGCAGCTCCGCCTGGCCCCGGCGGCCGCCGACGGCGTGCTCCACCCGGACGTCCTCGACGTTCACCCCGCGCCGCGCGGCGGCGTCGAAGACACCCGCGAGCGCGCCGGGCCGGTCGTCGACGACCACCACGAGCCGCCCCAGCGAACGGCCGGCGCCGGGCTTGTCGGGAAGTCCCCGGCGCACCACCGAGCCGCGGGACACGAGGTCACCCACGACCTCGCCGACGGGGGCGTCCTGGGGCGCGGCCGTCCCCAGCGCGTCGCGCACGCGGGTCAGCTCCGTCAGCACCCGGTCCAGTGCGGCCGCCACGGGGCCGCGGTTGCCCGCGATGATCTCCTGCCAGAGGGCCGCGTCGCTGGCCGCCACCCGCGTCCCGTCCCGGAATCCGCCGCCGGCCAGCTCGAGCTCCGCCGGCCCCAGCGCGTCCGCCGCCACTGCCAGCGCGCTCGCCACGAGCTGCGGGACATGACTGAGGGACGCGAGCACCGCGTCGTGCCGCGCGGCGTCGAGGCGGACCGGCCGCGCGCCGCAGACCTCCGCCACGGCCTGCGTGGCGGCCACGGCGGCCTCGTCGGTTCCCGGCAGGGGGCACAGCACCCACGACCGGTCGAGGAACAGGTCCGCCTGCGCGGCCCCCGCGCCGCCGCGCTCGCGGCCCGCGACCGGGTGCGCAGGGCACCAGGTCGCGAGCCGCACGCCGCGCTGCTCGGCCTCGGTGACCAGCTGGCTCTTGACGCTGGCGACGTCGCTGTAGCTCGCCGCGGCGTCCGCCCCCTGCAGGGCCAGGAGCACGTCGACGGTCGCCGACGGCGGGGCGGCCACGACCGCGTGCGCGACCGCGCGACCGTCCCAGCGCCGCCCGGCTCCCCGGGCGGCGGCCAGCGCAACGGCCGCCGCATCCGGGTCGTCGAGCCATGTGGGGACGCCGGCGCGGGACAGCGCCAGCGCGATGCTCGTGCCGATGAGCCCGGTCCCGACCACGAGCACGCCACCGGCGAGGGAACCCGGCGCTGCGGGCGCCGCGCCGGTCACGTCGAGAGGTCGCGCCGCAGATTGACCGCGCCGCGCAGGTAGACGTGCTTCAGCTCCGCGCGTGGCTTGTCGGTCTCGAGGTGCGCCAGCACGCGGATCACCCGTGGCATCGCCCCCTGCACGGCGATCTCGACGGCGCACAGCAGTGGAACGTCGACGAGACCCAGGTCGCGGGCGGCGTGGGCGGGGAACTCGCTCGTCAGGTCCGGGGTGGCCGTGAACCAGAGCGAGATCAGGTCCGCCGAGGTCAGCTCGTTGCGCCGCAGGAGCTCCTCGAGCATCTCCCGGGTCGCCGCGAGCAGCTCGTCCCGGTCGTCCGCGTCGATCTGGATGGCCGCCCGTAGCGCGCGCACCGCCATGCCTGTCCGTCTCCTCTGTGTCGACCGCTGCCTCGGCGTCCTGCCGGGATCATCCTGCCCGGGTGCGCCGCGGGCGGGCGCACGGGGGTCAGAGCCCGGCGGCCCGGTACAGGGCGGAGACCTCGTGACGGGTCAGGTGGCGGGTCCGCCCGGGCTTCAGGTTCCCCAGCTGGATCGGGCCGATCGCCGTGCGGACCAGCCGCAGCACCGGGTGCCCCACCTCGGCGAACAGCCGCCGCACGACGTGGTTGCGGCCCTCGTGCAGGACCACCTCGAGCAGGATGCGGTCCGCGACCGCGCCGACCGGGTGGACGTTGTCCACGACGACGGGCCCGTCCTCGAGCTCCACGCCCTTCCGCAGTCGCGCCGTCACGCCGCGCTGCAGGGGACCGCGGACCTCGACCAGGTAGGTCTTCTGCACCCCGTGCGACGGGTGGGTGAGCCGGTGGCCCAGCTCGCCGTCGTTGGTGAGCAGCAGGAGCCCCTCGCTGTCGGCGTCGAGCCGCCCGACGTGGAACAGCCGCGTGGCGTGGTTCTGGACGTACTCGCCGACCGTGGGACGGCCCTCCGCGTCGCTCATGGCCGACAGCACGCCGACAGGCTTGTTGAGGATCACGTGGATCAGGTCGGACCGGACGACGATGCGCTGGCCGTCCACGGTCACCGCGTCGCGCTCCGGGTCCACCCGCATGCCCTGGCGGCTCACGGTGCGGCCGTTCACGGCAACGCGGCCGGCCTCGATGAGCTCCTCGCTGGCCCGCCGGCTGGCGACGCCGGCGGCGGCCAGCACGCGCTGCAGCCGGATGCCCTCGCCGTCGCCCCCGGCGGCCGGGGCCCGACGGCCGCGCAGCTCGCGGTCCTCCGCCGCGAAGGCGGCCACTCCCCCGTCGTCGTCGTCCGGCTCCGTCCCCGGCTCCAGATCGGACGGCTCCGCCAGGTCGGCCAGCGTCGCCGCGAGGGCGCGGGCCTCGGCCAGCGCCTCGGGGGACAGCTCGGGCGTGGCGCCGACGCCCGGCCCGCTGGTGGCCGTGGATTCGGCCGTGGATTCGGCCGTGGTGCGGGTCGTCCTGGTCGCGCTGCGGGGGGCGGCCTTGCGGCCGCCCGCGGCCGCGGGACGGCCGGCGGCACCGCGCTGGTCGCTCCCGCGGCGGTCCGCCGCACTGCGTGCCTGCCCGGCACGGGCTCCCGCCCCCGCGCGACTTGCGCTACCGGACCGGGCTGCGGCACCCGTCCGGCCGGCCGCACCGGACCGCGTACCCGCACCCGTCCGGCCGGCAGCACCGGACCGCGCACCCGCACCCGCACCCGTGCGACCGGTAGCACCGGACCGGCCTGCGGGGGCGGCTCGCCGAGCGCGATCCTCCGACGTCCCCGCGGCGCGCTCGGGCTTGGCCCCACCGGCCGGGTCGCCCGACTCGCCGCTGCTGCGCCGCTGGCGCTCGGCCTGGCGTTCCAGCCGTGCCCGCTTCGCCGTACCCGGGTCCGCGGCCCGGCGCGGGCGGCCCGTGGCGTCACTCATCGTCTGTCCCCTGTTCGTCACGTGCATCTGCCGTCATCGCGTCTGTCGTACGTGCCTCTGCCGTCGGCTGCGCCGTCCGGCCCATGGTCCCCGCCAGCACGCCCGCCCAGCGGGCGTCCTCCGGGGCATCCGAGCCGAGCACCGCCTCGAGGTCCGGCAGCAGCGGCGCCAGCGGCGGCAGCTCCGCCAGGTCGTTGATGCCCAGCTTCTCCAGGAACAACGGCGTCGTGACGAACAGCGTGGCCGGAGACCCGGGCTCGACCCCGGCCTCCTGGACCATGCGCCGCGTGACCAGGGTGCGCAGCACGCCATCGCTGTTGACGCCGCGGATGGAGGCGACCTTCGCGCGGGTCACCGGCTGCGCGTACGCGACGACGGCCAGCGTTTCCAGCGCCGCCTGGGACAGCCGCGCGGTCTGGCCCTGCAGCACGAACCGTTCGACGACCTCGGCGCACGCGGTGGCCGTGTAGAGCCGCCAGCCGCCCGCGACCTGGCGGAGCCGGAAGCCCCGGTCCTCGGCCTCCCACGCGGCCGCCAGTTCGGCGAGCACCTCCTCCACCTCGGCGGTGGGCCGCTGCACGGCCGTCGCCAGCACCGCGACGGGCGCGGGCTCGTCGACCACGAGCAGCAGCGCCTCCAGCTGGGTACGCAGCGGCGGCGCCGCGGCGGCAGCCGGGGCGGCGGAGTCGGTGGCCGTCGTCATGTCCGTCCTGGGGTCGGTGCGGTGGGGCCGTCCGGCGCGGGGGCGTCGGTCGGCGAAGCGTCGTCGGGTGGGGCCTCGGCCGGCTGCGCACGGGCGGCGTCGTCCGGCCGCCCGGTGGGACGCCACGTCACCCGGAGGTCGGCCAGCGGCTCGGACTGCGCGAAGGCCACGCGGCCCTCCCGGAACAGCTCCAGCAGCGCGAGGAAGCGCGCCACCACCTCCAGGGTCTCACGGCAGTCCGCGCACAGGGCGCGGAAGCTGGCCGAGCCGACGACCTGCAGCCGCTCGGCCAGGATCGCTGCGTGCTCCCACACGTTGACGCGCGCGAGGTGCACGTGGTCGACGGCCACCTCGGGGGGCCGGCGGGGGGCCATCGCCTCCGCGGCCAGCGCGGCGAACTGCTCCGGCCCGAGCCCCAGGACCAGGTCCGGGAGCGCGGCCGCGAACCGCTCCTCGAGGGTGACGCTGCGCGGGAGCAGGCGGGCGTTCTCCTCCAGCAGCGCCGCGAGCTGCTGCGACACCTGCTTGTACGCCCGGTACTGCAGCAGCCGCGCGAAGAGCAGGTCCCCGGCCTCGAGCAGGGCCAGGTCCTCCTCGTCGTCGGTGTCCTGGCGCGGCAGCAGCCGGGCCGTCTTCAGGTCCAGCAGCGTCGCCGCGATCACGAGGAAGCCGGTGGCCTCACCCAGGTCCAGCTCGGGGCTGCGGGCCCGCAGCCAGGCCAGGAACTCGTCGGTGACCTGCGCCAACGCGACCGTGGTCAGATCCAGCTTGCGGCGCGCGACCAGGTGCAGCAGCACATCGAACGGCCCCTCGAAGACGTCGAGGCGGACGCTGAACCCGTCCCCGACCGGCTGCACGGCCTCGGGGTCCACGACGAGCGCATCGGCGACCAGCGCGTCGGTACGCCGGGGCGCGTCGGGCATGGGCGGGGACTTCCTCAGGTGACGGTGAGCGTCGGCGCGCTGGTGCCGAGGCCGTTGAAGAGCGCGTTGAACAGCGGCACGGCGAGGTGCTCCACGACGTCCAGCGGCGGGATCACCAGCGGGGCGAGAACCAGCACCATCGCGATCACCGTCCCGACGTTGCGCTCGACGAGCGTGTACTCCGCCTGCATCCAGCCGTTGCTGCGCGGCGCCAGCAGGAACAGGATCCGCCCGCCGTCGAGCAGCGGCGGCACCGGGATGCAGGACAGCACGAACAACGCCGTCGAGTAGAACCCGGCGCTGATCAGCAGCGTGCGGGAGAAGCCGCCGGAGCTGGCGGGCAGCACGTGCGCGAGCGCCGTCCACACGACGGCCATCACCAGCAGCACCACGGGCCCGGCGGCGAGCCCGAGGGCCGCGCGACGCCGCTGGCTGGGGCGGAAGACGTTCACCTCCACCGGCTTCAGCCAACCGAGGCCCGTCAGCAGCAGCCCGACCAGGCCGTACACGTCGAACCAGCGCTGGGCCTCGGGGCGCAGCCGGCCCTGCCGCAGCGGACCCGGCAGGCCGAGCGCGCGCAGCGCCACCACCTGGGCGACGTCGTGGAGCACGAGGCCGAGCGCCGCGAGGAGGATGCCGAGCAGCACCGACGGATGCGCGATATGGGGGAGCACGCCCCCATCCTGCCGTGCCGCGGCTGGGAACGGACCGGGGACGCACCGCGCAGGGCCCGCCAGGCGCCCGCCAGTCGCCCGTCAGTCGTGGGCGATGAGCTCCCGGGCGAGCTGCCGGTAGGCCTCCGCGCCTTCGGAACTGGGCGCGTACTCGGTGATCGGCAGCCCGGCGACGGTCGTCTCCGGGAACCGCACGGTCCGCTTGATGACCGTGTGGAACACCTTGTCGTCGAAGACCTCGACGAGGCGCGTCATCACCTCCCGGCTGTGCAGCGTGCGCTGGTCGTACATGGTGACCAGCACGCCCTCGATCTCCAGCCTCGGGTTCAGCCGCGACCGGCGGAGCTTGTCGATGGTCCGCTGCAGCAGCGCCAGGCCGCGCAGCGAGAAGTACTCGCACTCGAGCGGGATGACGACGCCGTCGGCGGCCGTGAGGCTGTTGACGGTCAGCAGCCCGAGCGACGGCTGGCAGTCGATGAGGACGTAGTCGTAGTCCGGCAGCAGCGGCTCGAGCGCGCGGGCCAGGGCCTGCTCGCGGGCGACCTCGTTGACGAGCTGGATCTCCGCCGCGGACAAGTCGATGTTGCTGGGCAGCAGGTCGAGGTCGGGCACCGGCGTCTCGAGCAGCACCTCGCGCGGGTCCACGTCGTCGAGCAGGCAGTCGTACAACGTGACGTCGAGCGCGCGGGGGTCGTGCCCCAGGCCGACGGACAGCGCGCCCTGCGGGTCGACGTCGACCAGCAGCACGCGACGGCCGTAGCCGGCCAACGCAGCGCCGAGGTTGATGGTCGTCGTGGTCTTGCCGACGCCGCCCTTCTGATTGCAGACGGCGAGCACCCGCGCGGGGCCGTGCTTCCGCAGCGCCTTCGGCTCGGGCAGGACGGGCATCGGGCGCCCGGTGAGGTCCAGGTCCTGGGCGGCCCGGCGGCTCGCCGCGGAGCTACGCGGGGCGTGCGCCGGGGCGGCCTCGACCGCCTCCTCGAACGCGGTGGCGGCCTCGCGCGGCGCGCGGCGGCGCGGCCGGTCCGTCGGTCCGGCCGGTCCGGTATCGCGTGCTGCTGCCCGAGGGCTCGTCATGCGGGTGCGCTACCTCTCCGTGCTGCGGGGCCGTGCTGGCGGGCGGTCGTGCGGGCGCTCCGACCGGACCCCGGCTCGGCCGGACGCGGCCGACCCGCGTTACCGCACGCTAGAGGTACGTGTGGCGGCGGGTCCAGCCGCCCCGCACAGAAGCTCACCGCGGCGCCGGACGCGACGCTCACCGGGCCCTCGGGTGGTACGCCGCGTAGACCTCGCGCAGCCGGTCGGCGGTCACGAGCGTGTACAGCTGCGTGGTGGTCACCGAGGCGTGCCCGAGCAGGTCCTGCACGACGCGCACGTCCGCCCCGCCGTCGAGCAGGTGCGTCGCGCAGGTGTGGCGCAGCGTGTGCGGCGACACCTCGATGTCCAGGTTCGCGTCCCGGGCCGCCCGCTGGAGCACCGCCCAGGCACTCTGCCGGGACAGCCGACCGCCCCGGGCGTTGAGGAACAGCGCGCGCCCGGTGCCCGGCGTGACCAGGGTCGGCCGCCCCCGCACCAGGTACGCCTCGACCGCGGCCTGGGCGAAGTGGCCCACCGGGACGTCGCGGTCCCGGCCGCCCTTGCCGTGCAGCCGGACCTCCCCGACGCCGCCGGGCTCGGGCGGCAGCAGGTCGCCCACGTCCAGCGCCACGGCCTCCCCGATCCGGGCGCCCGTGGCGTAGAGCAGTTCGAGGAGGGCCCGGTCGCGCAGCGCCGTCGCGGTGCCGGCGCGGCCGGCTGCCTCGAGCAGCGCCTCGACCTGGTCCAACGCGATGGCCTTCGGCAGCCGGCGGTCCGGCGCGGGCGGCCGCACCTCGGAGGCGGCGTCGGAGGTCGTGAGCCCCTCCCGGGCCGCGAACCGGTGCAGGCCGCGCACGGCGACCACCGCCCGCGCGGCCGAGGACAGGGCCAGCGCCTGGCCACCGGCGTCCCCGCTGCGCAGGGCGTGCAGGAAGTCCTCGACGAGCAGCGGGCCGACCGCGTCCAGGTCGTCGATGCCGTGACGGGCCAGGAACTCGAGGTAGCGCCGCAGGTCCCGCCGGTAGGCGGACAGGCTGTTCGCCGCCAGGCCGCGCTCGACCGCCAGGTGGTCGAGGTACGCGCGGACGGCCCGGAGCAGGGCCTGCGAGGGCTCCGGCGCCGCCGCGGCGCCCCCGGTGGCCGCCGCAGCCGGGGCCGGAGCTGTCCCCGTCGGCGCGGTCACCCCGCGTGCGCCGGCCTGGCGGGCCAGGGAGAGGTCACCGGCCGCAGCGACGAGAAGCCGCCCGCCCGGGAGCGGTCCGCCGCGAGCAGCCCGACACAGGCCAGCGCGTTCTGCAGCGCACCGCCCAGCACGGCATCGACCGCCACCGACAACGGCACCCAGGCGGTGGTCATCGAGGACTCCTCGCCCTCTGCGACGAAGTCGCCGTCGGGCTGGGCGTCCCGCACATCGCGGGCCAGGAACACCCGGACCGCCTCGTCGCTGCCGCCGGGGCTCGTGAGGGTGTCGACCAGCACGCCCCAGGTGTCGGCGGCGAGGTGCGCCTCCTCCGCGAGCTCGCGGACCGCGGTCTCGCTCGCCGGCTCCCCCGGCTTGTCGAGCAGCCCAGCCGGCAGCTCCCAGAGCAGCTGGCCCACCGGGTGCCGGTACTGCCGGACCAGGAGCACCTCCTCGGCGCCGGGCTCGCCGCGCAGGGCGACGACGGCGACCGCGCCGGGGTGCACCACGAAGTCCCGCTGCGCGTCCCTGCCGTCCGGCATGGCCAGCACGTCGCTGCGCACGGTGAGGACCGCGCCGGTGAACGGAACCGCGCTGCTGCGCACGGCGAACTCCCCCGCGGGCGGCCGCTGCCCCGCCAGCGCGGCAGGCGTCATCGGGTGCAGCCGTCCGTCGTCAGACACTGGCCGGTTCGGGCTGGTCCAGCACGGGCGTGGCCGGCGGCGCGCCGACCTCGAGGTCGAGGTCCCGCAGCTCACCGGTGCTCGCCCGGTGGTGCTCGAGCGCGGCCTGCACGAAAGCGGCGAACAGCGGATGCGCCCGCGTCGGGCGGGATCGGAACTCCGGGTGGAACTGGGCGCCCAGGTAGAAGGGGTGCGCCTCGCGGGGCAGCTCGCCGATCTCGACGAGCCGGCCGTCGGGGGACGTCCCCGAGAAGACGAAGCCGGCCTCGACCAGCTGCGGCCGGTAGGCGTTGGCGACCTCGTAGCGGTGCCGGTGGCGCTCGTCGACGTACGGCTCGCCGTACGCCTCCGCGGCCAGCGTCCCCGGGGCGAGCTTGGTCGGGTACAGGCCCAGGCGCATCGTGCCGCCGAGGTCCCGCTCCCCCGAGACCACGTCACGCTGGTCGGCCATCGTTGCGACGACGGCGTGCTCGGTCTCCGGGTCGAACTCCGCCGAGTTGGCGTCCTGCAGCCCGGCGAGGTTGCGCGCGGCCTCGATGACCATGCACTGCAGGCCGAGGCAGATGCCGAACGTCGGGATGCCGTGCGTGCGGGTGTGCTGCAGCGCGGCGATCTTGCCCTCGATGCCACGGATGCCGAAGCCACCGGGCACCAGCACCCCGTCCACGCCCTCGAGCGCCCGCGCCGCATTGCCCGGGCCCTGGCACTCGTCGCTGGGGATCCACCGCAGCTGCACGCGGGTGTCGTTGGCGAAGCCGCCGGCGCGCAGCGCCTCCGTGACGGACAGGTAGGCGTCCGGGAGGTCCACGTACTTGCCGACGACCGCGATGGTCACGTCGTGCCGGGGGGCGTGCACGCGCTGCAGCAGGAGGTTCCAGTCCGTCCAGTCGACGTCCCGGAACGGCAGGCCGAGGCGGCGCACGACGTACGCGTCCAGGCCCTGCGTGTGCAGCATCTTCGGGATGTCGTAGATCGACGGCGCATCCTCGGCCGCGACGACCGCCTCGGCGTCGACGTCGCACATCAGGCTGATCTTCCGCTTCAGCGCGTCCGGGATGGGCCGGTCGCTGCGGCAGACGACGGCGTCCGGCTGGATGCCGATGTTGCGCAGCGCCGCGACGCTGTGCTGCGTCGGTTTGGTCTTCAGCTCGCCCGACGGGGCGAGGTACGGCACCAGCGACACGTGGAGGAAGAAGACGTTGTCGCGGCCGACCTCGTGCCGGATCTGCCGGATCGCCTCCAGGTACGGCAGCGACTCGATGTCGCCGACCGTGCCGCCGACCTCGGTGATGACGACGTCCACCGGGCCGCCGTCGACGGCCAGGGTGGCCATCCGCCGGATGCGGTCCTTGATCTCGTTGGTGATGTGCGGGATGACCTGGACGGTCTCCCCCGCGTAGTCGCCGCGCCGCTCCTTGGCGATGACCGTCGAGTAGACCTGGCCGGTCGTCACGTTCGCCGAGCCGTGCAGGTTCGTGTCGAGGAAACGCTCGTAGTGGCCGACATCGAGGTCCGTCTCGGACCCGTCGTCGGTGACGAACACCTCGCCGTGCTGGAACGGGTTCATCGTTCCGGGGTCGACGTTGAGGTAGGGGTCCAGCTTCTGCATGGTGACCCGCAGACCGCGGGCCTTCAGCAGGCGGCCGAGGCTCGAGGCCGTCAGCCCCTTACCGAGGCTGGACGCCACACCACCGGTGACGAAGAGATGCTTGGTGACGTGACTCGACGAGGCCACGGTGTGCCTTCCCGGGACGGGGTTCTGCGGGCCTGTGCATTGCTGCGGCCCGGCGCGTCCACGGGGTTCGAGTATGTCATCCCGTCGGCGCGGCTGGCCAGGCGCGGTCGCGCAGGCGCTCTCCCGGCGTGTCGCCGGGCCGCCGACCCGCCGCCGCGGCGAGCCCGGTCAGCGGGACGGCGAGCAGCAGCGCGGTGGCGACGACCGCGATCCCGCTGTCGTTGATGGCGAACCCGAGGACCGCGGCGACCGCCACCGCCTGCAGCCCGAGCAGCCAGCGGGTGCCCACCGCAGCCAGTCCCCCGACCGGTGCGCCGCGGGCGGCGCGCCGCACGGCCAGCAGAGCGGCGACGGCCACGAGCACGACGCCCACCTGCAGCGGCCCGTGCGCGGTCAGGGCGAGGTTGGCGTCGAGCTTGCGCGCGAGCAGCCCGCCGCCGCGGCCGTGCAGCACGTCGTCCGCGAACCGGCCCAGGTGCGTGCGGCTGCCGGCGGGACGGGCCAGATCGACCGCCGCTGCGGCCACCACGACGGCTGCTGCGGCCACCACCACGACGACCATCCGGCGGGGGCTGAGCCGGTACCCCGCCGCCACGAGCGCGAGCCCGAGCGCCACGGGCGCGAGCGCCACCAGCCCGCCCAGGTCGCTGCCCCAGAACGGGGCGCCGTCCACGACGGCGGTCCCGCCCGCGACGAGGAGCACCAGCAGGCCCTGGCGCCGGCTGCCGGGCGCGCCGGGCCGGATCGCGCCCACGGCGGCCAGCAGCCCCGCCGTGGCCAGCAGGCCGAACGCCAGGTTGCCGATGCCGGCGAAGCGGCCGGCCACCAGCGGCGAGTAACCGAAGAGGGTGTCGAGCTGCAGGCGCGCACCCGTGAGCAGGTCGCCGCCGAGGACCGCGAGGGTCAGCGCAGCCGCGGCGATCGGCCACCGGTCGGGCGGCGGGGAGTGCGCCGTCCGGTACGCGCGGGTGGCCAGCAGCGCGACGCCCGCCAGGAGCCCCGCGAGGACCAGCGTGGCCGCTGCGTACGCGGTGGTGGCCCCGGCCGCCCCGGGGACCCGCCACCACGGGACGAGCCCAGCCAGGAAGCTGCCCGCGGGGGCGAGCGCGAGCACCCCGACGGCCACGGCCGCCCCCCGGCGGGCGCGCCGGGGGCCCCGCAGCAGCAGCGCGAGGGCCGCCACCAGCAGGACGACCAGCGGCACGGCCACGGGGTAGGCCAGGGCGTAGGCCCGGTGGGCCCGCAGGTCCAGGTCCGCCAGCTGCGCCGCCGTGGGGGTCCGCCCGGTGGCACGGACGGGCTGGCCCGTCATCGCGGCGGGGACGGCGATGCCGCGCCAGGCCAGCACGCTGGGCGCCAGATCGATGAGCTGGAGGTAGGGCGCTCGCCGGGTGCTGGCGGAGACCAGGCTGCCCGGGCCGACGCCCGCGACCACGACGGGCCGGAGCGACGCCTCGGCCGTACCGACCGGCACCGGTCCCGGCAGCCCCGCGATGACCAGCACTGCGCCGCTGCCGGCGGCGCGCTGGGCGGCGCGGGCCCCGGCGACGAGCGCGTCGACGCTGCGCAGCGCCGCCGCCCGGTCGCCGGGCGCCGCCAACGCCGCGGTGCCGATCGCGTGCACCGAGCACCGCGAGCCGTCGACCTGCACCTGCCCGGCCCCGTCCGCGGCGGCGAGCAGCGCCACGCGCCGGTCCGCGGGCGTGGCGCCGGCCGCGTCGACGCAGTCGCCGGCGGCGCGCAGTGTGTCGGCGAGCAGCCCGGGGCGCGCCTTGTCGACGCCCCGGCGGGCTGCGGCGAGCACCTCCGGCCAGCGGGCCACCCGCTCGTCGGACGCGGGGCCCACCGGCTGCGGGTCGCCCGCCGGTCCGGGCCACGCCACGCGGTCACCCGCACCGAGGGTGAGCAGCGCGTCCGGCGTAGCGGTCCTCCCGCCCGCCGTGCGGCTGGACAGGTCCCCGGCGGCCAGCCCGGGCAGCGCCGCAGCGAGGGACGGCAGCCCCGACGCGAGGTCGGTGTCCCGCAACCCGGGCACGAGCAGCAGCGTCACGCTGCGCGGAGCGGGCTGCGCGCCCGGCTGCGCGACGGCCCCCGCCGGGGCGGCCAGGGAGGCGAGCAGCACCAGGAGCGCCCCCAACAGGGCGGCGGCGGCGGTCGGCCGCCTCACCGGCCCGCCACCAGGTCGTCCAGCAGCTCGACGCTGCGGCGGGCCGCGGCCTCGGCGTCCGGCCAGCGCGCCGCCTGCTGCAGGCCGCGCGCGGCCAGCT
>JAOPWU010000146.1 GCA_025965515.1 Mycobacterium sp. | reverse complement strand
GGGCGCCGGGGCGGCAGCGGCGGCCGGGGCCTGGCCACCGCCCGCCTGGGCACCCACCGGCTCCGGCGCGGCGGGGAGCCCGGTGTCCACGGGGGCGGGCGCCCCGGTCTCCGTCGGGGAGGGCGTGGGCGGCGCGGGCGTGGGCGGCGCGGAGCTCGTGGCGAAGGGGTCCGGCGTCGGCAGTGGGAGCGGCCCGAGGCCCCGCTGGAAGGACGTGGGGCCGGGATTGCCGAACACGGCGTCCAGCACGAGTACCCCGCCGATGACGACGACGACCGCGATGGCGGGCGGGGCGAGGGTCCGCCACGGGCGCTGCCGCCGGCGCCGGCGCCGGGGAACCGTCGGACGGCGGAGGGGCGGCAGATCCGGGCCCGGCTCCGCGCCCCCCTCGGTCATGCCGCGCTCAGCCGTCCGTGCCGAGGCGGCGCTGCGCGCGCGCCCGCTGCCGGGTGGACCGCAGCCGCCGGAGGCGTTTGACCAGCATGGGGTCGGCGGTGAGCGCCTCGGGCCGGTCGATGAGGGCGTTGAGCAGCTGGTAGTAGCGGGTGGCGCTCATGTCGAAGCGCTCGCGGACGGCCTGCTCCTTGGCGCCGGCGAACTGCCACCAGTGCCGCTCGAAGTCCAGGACGGCCCGCTCGCGGTCGGTGAGCCCGCCGGGCGGCGCCTCGGCAGCGGTCTCGACGGGCAGGGGCTGGGCGGGCACGGCGACCTCCCGAACGATGTCCGACTGCGGCGCGACCCGGGCGGCGACCTGTCGGTCGGCGCCGGGCCCTGGCCCGACCTGGGTGTTCATCGAATGACACCGCTGTCATTCGTCGGCAACGGTACCGCAGCCGACCGGGGGCAGGCACCCTCAACCGGGGAGGTCACGGTGCTCCATCCGCGACGCTGCCAGGGCGAGCGCCCCGGCGGTCCAGGCTGTGGCCACGACGGCGTGGTCCACCAGCGTCCCCCACGGCGGCCGGGACAGCCCCGCCAGCCAGAGCGGATCGTCCCACCCGCCGGTGGGCAGCAGCCCCGCCCACCGCCCACTGGTCCCGGCCCGGACGGCCTCCGACAGCAGCGGCACCGCGGCGGCCAGCACCACCGCCAGCACCGGCACGTCGACCAGGGTCGACACGAACACCCCGAGCGCGAGGCAGCCGCACCCCACGAGCGTCAGGTCCCCCGCGGCCAACAGCCCCCGCCCGAGGAACGCCGGCAGCCCCACCGCCCGGCCGTCCAGCGTGACGGGGACCTGCCCCCCGGAGGTCGCGAGCCCGACGACGGTGCCGACGCCCCACACCACCAGGGCCGCGAGCAGCAGCGCCGCCAGCGCGGGCCAGAACGCGAGCCCCACGGCGCGGCGCCGCGGCATGCCCAGGCCGAGCAGCGTGCGGGCCTGGCCGTCCCGGACCCGCGCGGCCACCGCCGGGCCGGCGAGCACCCCGACAGCCACGGCCCACGGCAGGGGGGTACAGCCGGCCAGCGCGGCGACCCCCAGCCAGGCCCCCGAACCCCGCACCTGCTCCGCGAGCGGCACCCCGTCGACACCGGCGTGCAGGAGCGCGCCGTAGGCCACCGGTAGCGCCGCCGCGAGGCCCAGCAGCCACCGGACGTGCCCGGCCCGCAGCAGCAGCCGGACCTCCCGGCGCGCATCGCCCCACGGGACGGCCCCCCGCAGCTCCGCGACCGCGGCGCCGGCGGCCGTCACCGCTCCGTCCCGGTGAGCGCGAGGACGCTGTCGGACAGGCTCGGCGGCCCGGGCGTCAGGGACCGCACCGTGCAGCCGCCCGCAGCGAGCGCGGCGGTCAACTCGGCGGCCGTGAGCCCCGACGGGACGACGTCGAGCAGCCCCGGCACGCCCGACACGGGGCGCCAGCGGGTCAGGCCGAGGTCCGCGGCGACCACCGCTGCGCACGCCACGCCCTCGGGGTCGCCGCAGTCGAGGCGGATCCAGCGGTCCGAACCGGCCAGCTCCGCCAGGCTGCCCACGCCGACCACCCGTCCCCCGTCCAGCACGGCGACATGGCTGCAGACCGCCTCGATCTCGGCGAGCGAACCGGTGGCCAGCAGCACCGTGGCGGCGGCCCCGTCGGCGGCGTCGACGAGGGACCGCACCACCGCGCGCACCCGGTCGGCGTCCTCGACGTCCAGCCCCGCCGTCGGCTCGTCCAGGACGTACAGGGCGCGGGGCACCGCGATGACCGCGGCGACACCCAGCAGCTGTCGGTCCGCCGCCGGCAACTGCCGGTAGGGACGGCGGTCGCCGGGGTCGAGGCCCAGCCGCGCGAGGGCGTCGACGACCAGTCCCTCGGCTGCGGCCTCCGTGGGGGCCAGCCCAGCCAGGCGTAGCAGCCGGCGAAGGTTGGCTGCGGCGGGCAACGCCGGGTGCAGCCCCGGCGGTCCCACCAGGGCGCCGACCTGCGGAGCCACGGCTGACCGTTCCCGCGGCAGCGCGTGGCCGAGCAGCTCCACCCGGCCGCGCGAGGCCCGGACCAGCCCGGCGACCAGCCGCAGGGTGGCGGTACGCCCCGACCGGTCGGCGCCGAACAGCCCGAAGACGCTGCCGCGGGGCACCGCCAGGTCGATGCCGTCGACCACGCGGCGCCTGCCGTACCGCTTGGTGACGCGCCGCAACTCGACCGCGGGCGCCGGCCGGGGAGGATCGGCCGGTAGGACGGCCGCCAGGGGTGCCGGCTCGGGCGTCGGCCCGGGCGTCGGCGGCTCGTCTCGGGGCACGCCAGCCCGGAACCCCGGCCCGCCCTCGGCGCCCGGCGGCTCGCGTCTCGGTTCCGCCACGAGACTCATGGTGCGGCCACCTGGTCGGTGAGTACCTGAGGCTGGACCAGTCCGACGAGACAACGACCGTCGTCGAGCACCAGCACGGACAGCAGCGGGCCCGCCAGCAGCCGCGCGTGGATGCCGGCCACGACGAGCGGGGAGCCCGCCGCCGAGAGCACGTCGGCCAGCCGCGCGGGCAGCGCTCCCGCCGGCAGCACCGCGACCCGCTCCCAGCCGGTCCCCATGACGGGGAGCTCCTGCCCCGACGGCTGCGGCAGCGACAGCACGGGGCCGAGCGCGCCGAAGGCGCCCAGGGCGGCCGGCGGGACCGCCGACGGAGCGGCGGCGCGCGCCTGCCGCGGCAGGGCGAACGTCCGCTGGGGCACCGGCCCGACCTGCAGCCGGGTGAAGGCGACGCTCACGGCGGCCGGGCCGCCGGCCGCCGGGTCGATGGTCGTGGCCAGCGGCAGCCCGGTGGCGACGTCGACCGCGACGCTGATCCGGCCGATCAGGCTCTGCGACCGCCGGGGCATCAGCACCAGCCGGTAGCAGGGCCGGCCCGCGACCCGCAGCGGCGCGCCGAGCGTCGGGGTCGCGTGGACCACGAGCAGGTCGAGCACGCGCCGGGCGAACTGCACCGGGTCCAGCGGGATGGCCTGCGGCTGGGCCGCCGGGCCGGTGAGCACCGTGTGACCCGACACGTCCCGGCCGGAGTCGTAGCTCCAGAGGTCGTCGCCCCGGCGGAGCAGCTCGTAGACCGCGGGCCACCGGCGGAACTCGGCCCGCGCCTGGGTGCCGCCGTCCGTCCAGACGGAGAGCTCGTGGTCGCCCGCCAGCAGGTGCAGGGGGCTGGCGGCGTCGGTCCCCTGCCCGTCGGTGTCCGCGGGCCGCCGGGTCACGGCGTCCGTGAGGTCGGGCAGGCCGAGGTCGACGTGCAGGTGCACCGACCCGGACACCGGTCGGCCGGGAGCGGTCCGGGCGCGGTCCAGGACGTCCGCGGCCGACGCGGGCGGCACCGCCGGGGCGCCCGCCGCGCCCAAGGCGGGCAGCCCGCAGGTAACCAGCACCGCGAGGACGACCAGCCCGGCCACCGCCCCGCCGCGCAGCCCCCGGGGGCGGACCGCCCGGAGCCACGCCGCCCGTGAGGCGGCCCGGCGCAGGAGGCCTGGCATGGGGGATCCCTCCTGCGGACGGGTACGGCAACGGTCGGCCCAGCGGTCGGCGCGGGTCCCGCCGCCGCCAGCAGAATCCTCCCGCAATGCACCGTTGCACCTGAGACGACGTTGAAGCGAACGGGCGATCTTCGGCCCAGGACGGTGGACCTCCGTACCGAAAAGCCCCTGAACAGGCCATGCTGAAAGCGTGCGCGTACTCGTGGTTGAGGATGAAGTCCGACTTGCCCAGGCCCTGAAGCGGGGACTCACGGCGGAGGGCTTCACTGTCGACCTCGCCCACGACGGGTTGCGCGGCCTCGCGGCCGCCCGGGAAACGCCGTACGACGCCATCGTCCTCGACGTCATGTTGCCGGGTATGTCCGGCTACAACGTCGTCCGGACGCTGCGCACGGAGGGCAACCGCACCGCCGTCCTCATGCTCTCCGCCAAGGACGG
>JAOPWU010000130.1 GCA_025965515.1 Mycobacterium sp. | reverse complement strand
GAGCACCGGCTGCGCGTGGGCGTCCGCCCGCCCCGCCCGGCCACCCCGGCCCGCCGGCGCACCCGCCGCGCCGCCATCGGGCTGACCAGCCTGCTCGTCGCCGGTGGGTTCGCCGGCACCACGGGCGTCGCCGCGGCCACCGCGCACGGCTACGGCTGGAGCCAGGCGACGCAGGCCACCGTCGTGGTGCGGGTGGACACGCTGTCCGGCGGCGTCGGCCCGCTCACCGAGTCCGCGCTGCGCAGCCAGCACGCCGCCGCCGCCGTGTCGGGCCGCTACGCGCTGGAGCACCCGGGGACGGTCCGGCAGTTGGTGGCCGACGGCGTGCCCATCGTGAACGGCGGCTGGGGCGCGCGCACCAACGAGCTCACCGAGACGCAGCGCGACCTGTTGTCGGCCCGGACGGCGCTCCGCGCGGCGGGCGCCGAGCCGACCGCGTGGGTGGCCGGACGCTCCATCGACGCGGTCGACCTGACCGTGGCCCGGGCCGCGCGCGAGCACGCCCTGGTGCCCGCCGCCACCGTGCCGGCCCAGGGGGCCATCGCGGTGCCACGCCGCGGCGGCGTCGTCGTGCTGGACGCGACGAGCCTCTCGGACGCCGCCGCCGCGGAGCGCATCACCGCGGTGACGAGCCGACTGTCGGAGGCCGGCCTGACCGTCCGGGAATTCCCGTCCTGGGACGCCGACCACAGCACTGCCAGCCCCGCCGCGCGCGCCACGAGGGCCGTCGGGGCATGATCCTGCGCCGGCCGTCCCGGGGCACGGTCCTGGGCAGCGTCGGCCTCGTCTCGCTGCTCCACACCGCGTCGGCGGTGACGGACGTCCCGCCCGTCCGCGCGCACTTCCCGCGGCTGCAGGGCGACGGCGACCCCGGGCACGTCGCGCTGACCTTCGACGACGGGCCCGACACCGAGGGCACCCCCGAGGTGCTGGCGGCCCTCGCGGCGGCGGACGTGCGCGCCACGTTCTTCCTGCTCGGCGCGATGGCCGAACGGTTCCCCGACATGGCGCGTCGCGTCGCCGGGGCCGGGCACGAGATCGGGGTGCACGGCTACGACCACCGCAACCAGCTCGGCGTGCCGCCCGGCCGGACCATCGCCGGGATCTCCCGCGCCCGCGACACCATCGAGCGGATCACCGGCGTGACCCCACGGCTGCACCGGCCGCCGTACGGCGTGCTGTCGGCGGCCGGGGTCGTCGGTGCCCGCCGGGCCGGGCTGCGCACCGTGCTCTGGGGGACCTGGGGCAAGGACTGGGAGCCGCAGGCCGACGGCGCGTCCGTGCTGGCGAACGTCGAGCGCGGGCTGCGGGGCGGCGTCACGGTGCTGCTGCACGACTCCGACTGCACCTCGTCGCCCGGCTCCTGGCGGGCCACGGTCGGCGCGTTGCCCGGGCTCCTGCGGCGGTCCGCCGAGCTGGGGCTCACGGTCGGGCCGCTGCGCGACCACCACCTCCCCGCCACCCCCGCCGCCGCGCTCCGGACCCCGCGGTGACGCCGGCGGCGACCGCCGCGGCGCAGGCCGCGGTGCACGCCGCCGCAGCCGCGCGGCACCACCCGATCGCCGACCAGGGCATGCTCGGCGGCGCGCTGGCGCTCGCCGCCGCCGTCTGCTTCGGCGTGTGCTCGGCGCTGCAGCACCGCAGCAGTCGGCAGGTCGCCTACGCCGCGCCGCTCGCGCCGGGGCTGCTGCTGTCGCTCGGCCGGAACAGGCTGTGGCTGCTGGGCTCCATCGCGGACGTCGGCGGCCTGGTGCTGCAGGTGCTGGCGCTCGGCCAGGGCAGCCTGGTGCTCGTCGAGCCGCTGCTCGCCGCCGGGCTGCTGGTGGCCGTCCCGCTGGGGGCACTGCTGGACCACCGGCCCGTCGACCGCCTGGAGTGGCTGGGCGCGCTGGTCTGCACCGCCGGGCTCGGCGGGTTCCTGGCGGGTGCCCGCCCCACGGTCGGGCTGCTGCTCATGCCCCGCCGCGGGTCGATCGTGCTGGCGGTCGCGTCGGCGGCGCTCATCGGCGCCTGCCTGCTGCTGGCCCGCCGCCACGGGACCGAGCCGACGACCCGGCGCGGCGTGCTCGTCGGGCTGGCCGCCGGCACCGCGCTCGGGTCGTCCGCCGCGCTGCTCAAGACGGTCGACGAACTCTTCGTCCAGCATGGGTTCGGCGTGCTGGCGCACCCGGCGCTGTACCTGCTGCTGGCGCTCGGCGGCGCCGGGCTGCTGCTCACGCAGAACGCGTTCCAGGCCGGCCCGCTCGGGCCGACGCTCGCGGTGCTCACCGTCGCGGAGCCCGTGATCGGGGTGCTCGTGGGGCTCACGGCGCTGAAGGAGCGGGTGAGCACCACACCGGGTGCGCTGGCCCTGCAGGCGCTGGGTGCGGCCGCCGCCATCGGCGGGCTGGTGCTGCTCGCGATCGCCACCGGGCGCGCCGACCGGGCCTGGCAGGCGACGCACCCGGCGCCGGCCGAACCGGTCGCCGGCTAGCGCCGCAGGCCGCCAGAAAGTGCGGACCCGTCAGCCGGTGGCCGTACGGGTGGGGGTGCGGCCGAGCACGCGCGCGATGCGCCACGCCTGCCAACGCGTGTGCACCCGCTGCAGCGCGGTGGCGACGGCCAGGCCGACACCGGTGGCGGCGAGGCCGGCCACCGCGTCGGCCAGGTAGTGGTTCGCGGTGGCCATCACGGTGAGCGCCACCAGCACCGGGTACGCCCACGCAACCCACCGGCACACGGCCGCGGCCCAGCCCCGCCGGCCGCGCACCAGCGCGAGGATCGCCAGGGTCGACCAGATGGCGTACCCGAGGTGCAGGCTCGGCATGGCGGCGAACTGGTTCGCGTCGGCGGCGAGCGCGCCCGAGTGGAAGGACCCGACCGTGCGGAACGCGTCGACGGTGTCCACGAAGCCGAGCCCGATCAGCCGCGGGGGCGCCACCGGCAGTGCCCAGAACACGATCAGGCCGACCACGTTGACGGCGAACAGCGCGTCCCGCAGGTACCGGTACCGCTCGGGGCGCCACCACCACAGCGCCGCGAGCAGGCCGAAGGTGACCACGAAGTGGGCGTTGTCGTAGAAGTAGTTCGCGAAGGTGCCGAGGCTGCGGTGCAGGGCGAGCCACCGGTTCAGCGCGCGCTCCGGGTCCAGCCCGATGCCCTGCTCGAAACGCAGGATGTCCCGGCCGTGGCCGACGGCGGACAGCGCCCGCTTCGCCGCCAGGTTGTTCACCGCGTCGTAGCCGAAAATCACGAGGAGGGTCAGCGCCACCTGCCACAGCAGGAGCGGTCGCCGACGGAAGCCCGGCAGCGGCTCGCTGCCCCGCGCGTCCCGCGCGGTGGTGGCGACGCCGGCGGGTTTCACCTCCGGGACCCCGTGCGGTCCCAAGCGCGTCGCCATTGTCCCAGACTGCCACGGATATCCTGAGGATCGTTCGCAGCAGACCGGAGGGTGCTCCGCGTCATGCCGGGGGCACACCCGGGATGGCACACGACCCCTCGCGCGTTGCACCTGCTGCACCGTGCAGGCAGCGCACGGTGATCCCGGCCCGCCCCTGGTGGACCGGTATCGGGAGGAGGATCCACTGGCTGTGCACTACCACTCCTTCGACGCCCCCGAGCGTTTCGTCGTCGGCGCTGTCGGCGACCCGGGTTCCCGTGAGTTCTTCCTGCAGGCGAGTGCCGCCGGCCAGGTCGTGAGCGTCGGTCTCGAGAAGACCGAGGCGGCGGCGCTGGCCGATGGTCTGGCCCACCTGCTCGACGAGGTGCGCGACGCGACCGGCCGGCCGGACCGGCGCGAGGTCCAGTCCGTCGTCGACCACGCGCCGCTCGACAGCCCGGTCGAGGAACAGTTCCGGCTGTCCGGCCTCACCGTGGCCTGGGACGGCGAGTTCGTCGTGATCGAGGCCGCCGGTGCCCCCGCCGAGGTGCTGGAGCAGGCGCTGCGCGAACGGTTCGCCGACGACATGGACGCCGACGACATGGACGACGAGGCCGGTGGCCCGGTGCCGCAGCGCGGCCCGGTCGAACGGGTCGGCGCCAGCACCACGCCCGACGCCGAGGAGATCGCGGATCGCGATCCCGAACTGGTGGAGGACCTGGAGGCCGTCTTCGCCTCCGCGGGCCTCCCCGTTCCCCCCGGCGAGCCGCACGTGCCCGGCGAGGAAGAGGACGAGGACGACCCGCTGCCCGTCAGCGACGTGCTGCGCGTGCAGCTCACCGTCCGCCAGGCGTACGCCTTCGTGGCGCGCACCCGCGACGTCATCGCGAACGGCCGGCGGCCGTGCCTGCTGTGCGGCCGCCCGGACGGCCCCGACGGTCACGTCTGCCCGCGGCTGAACTGAGCCGCGGCCCCGGCGCGGTCAGCCCTCGAGCTGCTGCCGCGCGGGGTCGGTGAGCCGCGCGAGCGCCGCCGCGGCCCGCGCATCGCTCGCGGCACGCTCCCCGATGGCGGTGGCGAGCGCCGTGGCGAACGCGTCCAGCGGCAGCTCCGTGCGGTCCAGGTCGATGCCGCGCACGTGATGCACGATCTCGGCGCGCGGCGGGCTGCCGCCCGTCAGCACGTAGCGCCGGTCCCCCAGCGTCACGGCGATCTGCGCCACCGGGCCGGGCCGCTTCCGCAGCCGGTCGGCCATGGACGGGGCACGCTCGACGGTGACCAGCTCCGGCGGCAGCGCCACCTCCAGCGTGTTCTGCAGGAAGCCTGCGTAGAGGTCGAGGTCGGCCCGCTGCATGCGCAGCGCGGCCGCCAGCACCAGCACGTCGGGCGCCGGTTCGGCAGGTCCGCCCATCGCTACAGGTCCAGCCCGAGCACCAGCCGCGGCTCGGGGATGGTGTGGTCACTCCGGTACGGCCGCACGGCCGTCCCGATGGCCATGAACTCCGTGGTGTGCGCGCCCCAGGAGTGGTTCCGCTGGTGCAGCTGCACGCCGACGATGCCCTCGGCGGCGAGCTGCTCGCCCTCCGCCTGCATCCGCGCCATCGCGAGTTCGCGGGCGTCGTAGAGCGCCTGCGTGAACTGCGGCAGCTCGACGTTCTGCCCGACGTTGCCGAGGACGTTGCCCATCGAGCGGTGGGCGATGTGGTAGACGCAGGTGCCCATCACGAGCCCCAGCGGGGCGTAGCCCGTGCGGATCAGCGTCCAGAAATCCTGACCGGACAGGTCGCTGGTGAACGGCTGGCCCTTGGCGTTGCGCCACTGCGTGCCGGCGGGGTTGTCCGGCTCCGCCTTGATGGCCGTGCCGACCGCGATGAACTCCGCGATGTTCGAGCCCCACTCCTTGAAGTCCACTTCGAGGCGGACCCCCACGATGCCGTCGGCGCCGAGCACGTCGGCCTCGGCCTCCATGCGGCTCATCGCGAGCTCGCGGGCGTGGTACATGGCCTGCGACAGGGTGTCGAGCTCCTGGTTCTTCGACCAGCGGCCCACCTGCAGCCCGACGTGGTAGATCGACGTCCCCAGCACGAGCCCCAGCGGATGGAATCCCGCTTCCTTCACCAGCAGGAATTCGCTCACCGAGAGGTCCGACGTGAAGAGACCCCCGCGTACCCCCGGCCGGAGTTCCTGCAGGCGGCGGATGGCGTCGTCGGGGACGCCGCTCGTCGACGGGTCGAGCACGGTCACGGTTCTTCTCCTCGGCGAGGGACGGCGGACGGACGGTCAGGTGGAGCGGTGCCGCTCGGTGGTGCTGCGCTCGGCGAGCCGCCGGGAGACGACCGCGCGGTGGCCCTCGTCGAGCCGCAGGATCGGCAGCGGGGCGATGCCGGGCTGCGCACGGGTGCGGCGGAAGGGGACGATCGCCGTCCCGAAGGTGACGGCCTCGGCGACGTGGTCGTGCTGCTCGTTGCCGTAGGTGCAGGGCCGCTCCCAGACGTTGAGCGTGCTGCCCGCGACGACGAGCCCCTCCCCGCCGTGCCGCGCGGTGTCGGCGGCGATCTCGTCCCGCACCTGGTCGCGGACAGCGTGCACCAGCTCGGTGTAGCCGGGGATCTCGGTGGTCGTCCAGGCGGAGCGGGACCGCTGGGTGATCCAGTCGTCGTGGCGCACGCCGATGGCGACGCCCATGACGAACGCGGCGGGCATCCAGCCGGCGCGCACCAACCGGGCGAAGTCCTGGCCCGTCAGGTCGCAGGTGAAGGGCTGGTCGAGGTGCACGCTCCCGGCCGAGCGGACCGCGGTGCCCAGGGCCTGGAACTCGAGCGTGTTCTGCTGCCCGGGGAACGGGGCGACCGTCAACGTCACGTCGACCACGCCGTCCGCGCCGAGCGCCCGGCACTCGGCCACGAGCCGGTCGATCGCGCGGCGCCGGGCCGCGTAGAGCGCCTGCACCCGCCCGGGGAAGCCCACCCACGACGACCCCGCGCTGCCGCCGGTTCCGGCGACGTTGCCGCTGCGGAGGGGACGGCCGGCGCTGCGGGTGCCGCCCGCGATGCCGCCCCCCATGGTGCCGGGGAGGCCGCTGTAGGCGCCGCCGCCGAACAGGCCACCGCCGATGCCGCCCACGGCGCCGCCCCAGCCGCGGCCGCCCCAGCCCCCGCCGTAGCCGCCGTACCCCCCGTAGCCGCAGCCGCCCCACCCCGCCCAGCCCAGCTGGTCCACGGTGGAGCCCATGACCTGGCCGACGGGGTGAAAGCCGACCGAGCGGACCGCGGTGTGCGCGTCGGAGGAGAGGTCCGAGGTCCAGGTACCACGGCGGGCGAGGTCGGCGAGCCGGGCAGCGGCGACCGGCGGCAGGTGGCCGTGCGCCAAGGCGCTGGCGCTGGCCTCCGCCGCGGCGTCGTCCTCGGGGCCCAGGCTCATGCCGCCCCCCTCCGTCCGTGCCCGCCGGTGTGCCGGACCGGCGATTCTGGCGACACTAGGCCGCCGGACGCCCGGGCGCTGCCCGCGGAGCTGGGTGTCGGCCGGGGAACTGCGCGCCGGCGGGGCGGGGTCAGCGGGTTGCGGCGCGGGCCTTCAGCTGCTCCAGCGCGTGCTGCGCCTTCGCCCGGTTCTGCGGGGTGTCGAACTTCGCGCGGGCCTGCGCGATCATCTGCTGTCCCTGCGGGGTGCGGGCGGCGGCGATCGCCGCACCGAGCAGTCCTGCACGCATGAGCTTCACGTCGGCACCTCCTCCGGCGCGGCGGGGTGCCGTGCCGCCCCCTGCCCTACCCCGCCCACCACCGATCTCACGGGGGCCGGCCAGCCGGCCAGCGCCGTGACCGTGTTCCCGTTGCGGCGGGTCACAGCCATGCCCCAGTGTTTCTCGAC
>JAOPWU010000091.1 GCA_025965515.1 Mycobacterium sp. | reverse complement strand
CGCACGCTTGGCCGCAGCGCGGCGGGCCGGGCGGGAGGCCGGCGCCTCCAGGGAGTCGGCCTCCGCCTCGGGCTCCGCGGCCTCCGGCGCAGCGGCGCGGCGACGCGCAGGCGCAGCGGCACGGCGGGCCGGGCGGGCGGGCCGCAGGTCGAGCGCCTCGGTCATCGCCGACTCGCCGGCCGCGCCGCTCTCGTCCTCCAATTCCGCGAGCGTCGCGAGGTCCGCGATGCCGGTGTCGTCCGCCGGGACCTCCGGGGGAGCCGCCGTGGCGGGGGCGTCGGTGGGCTCGGCCGCGGGGGTCAGGGAGGCGTCGGCGCCGCCGACGTCGTCACCGGGCGTCGCGGGCGGGGTCTGGGTGTCGTCCACTGTCGTCTCCGAAGTCTGGGGGGCGGAAGTCTGGGGGGCCGCGGTCGGGGGGGCCGCGGTCGGGGGGGTCGGAGCGGGCGGGGAGTCGGGTGCCACCGGGTCGTCCGTGGCGGCTGTGAACAGGTCCGTCGGGGGTTCGGGTGCCGGGGGCAGCCGCTCCAGCGCCTCCTCCACCATCGCCGAGAAGTCCGTGCTGCCCGGGGGCGTTGCCGGCGCCGGCGCAGGGGGCGTCGGCGCCGCACCGGGCCCGTCGAAGCCCTCCTCGAGCCGCTCCACGTCGGCGAGCATCCGCGCGAGCGTGTCCTCGACGCCGGACGTCGCGTCGGGCTCGGCGGACGTCTGCGCGGGCTCCGCGCCGGCGGGGGAGTCGGCCGAGACGGCCTCGCCCGCCGGGGCGGGAACCGCCACGACCTCGACGTACTCCTGGCCCATCAGGCCGCGCAGCCCCTGCCGCACCCGGCGGGCGGCCTGGATCTGCGTGCCGGGGCCTAGCTCGTCCGTGGCCATGGCGACGGCCTCCTCGAGGGTGCCGGCACGGAACACCGTGGTGCCGTCCGGCATGGGCTCGAAGGCCGGGGGACCGGACGCGCGCCGACCGGTCCCCCGGGGCGGTACGGGCCGTCGCGGTGCGGTCGGCTCAGACGGCTGCTCGCTGGGCAAGCTTCACAACTCCCACGGGATCGACGGTCACCGACTTCGACAGCTCTGCATAGCTAATCACCCTCAGGTCAGGGCGCGCCGTTGTCACCAGCCGCCGCACAGCCGGACGCAGCTGGGCGGCGCAAACGATCGCCGGCCGCAGACCGGAGTCCTCGGCGGTCAGCACGCTGGTCCCGATGCCCTCGAGCAGGGCCTCCATCCGGGCCGGGTCGATGGCGAGCCACGAACCATTGTCACCCGGACGCAGCGCCTCCAGGAGGGACTGCTCCAGCATGGGGTCGAACGTCAGGACGGGCAACCGCCCGCCCTGCGCTGCGCTCGAACAGACCTGGGCGCCGAGCGCGACGCGCGCGCCCTCCACCATGGCCTCGACGCTGCGGCCGGTCCGCGGCACCGAGGTGATGGCCTCCAGGATCCGGGTAAGGTCTCGAATCGGAACTCCCTCGGCGAGCAGGTCGCGCAGCACGCGCTGCACGTCCGAGAGGGAGAGCCCCTCGCCGCCGATCTCGGCCGCGACGGCCGGCGCGTTCTGCTTCACCGCTTCCACCAGGACGGCGACGTCCTGCCGCGACAACAGGTCCGCCGCGGACCGGCGCACCACCTCGGACACGTGCGTGACGATGACGGACGCGCGGTCGATCACCGTGGCGCCGTCGGCGGCGAGCACGTCCGCGACGTGCGCGGGGATCCACGTCGCCGGGAGTCCGAACACCGGATCGATGGTCGCGCGGCCCATCATGCCGAGTCCGGCGCCCGCGCCGTCGCCCAGCACCAGCGCGTGGCCGGCCGGGGCCTCGCCGCGTGCGACCTCCACGCCGTGCAGCTTCACGACGTACGTCGCGGTCGGCAGGGTCACGTTGTCGCGGGTGCGGATGGGTGGCACCACGACGCCGAGCTCACCGGCGACGCGCTTGCGCAGCGCGCGCACCCGGTCCATGAGGGACCCGCCGCTGCCCGTGTCGAGCAGGTCGAGCAGGTCGACGGCGAGCTCCAGCTCGAGCGGCTCCACCCGCAGCGTCTCCAGCAGCGCCTCGGGGGAGTCCGACGCGGGCTCATCTGCGGCTGCCGCGGGGAGCGCGGCGGCCTCCTCCTCGGCCTTGATGGTGGTGGCGCGGCGGGCGGCGAGGATGAACAGCAGCACCGCGATCGCGATGAACGGCAGCTTCGGGAGCCCCGGCAGCAGGCCCAGCCCCGCCACGGCGAAGGCTGCGATGCGCAGCGTCCGGGCCGAGCGCGTCAGCTGCGTCACGACGTCGGCGCCGAGGCCGCCGTCGTCGTCGGTCTGGACACGGGTGACGACGATGCCGGACGCGACGCTGATCAGCAGGGCCGGGATCTGGCTGACGAGGCCGTCGCCGACGCTCAGCAGCGAGTAGTGGTTGATGGCGTCGGCCATCGACTCGTGCTTCTGCACGACGCCGATGAGGAATCCGCCGACCAGGTTGATCGCGGTGATGATGATCGACGCCATGGCGTCGCCCTTGATGAACTTGCTGGCGCCGTCCATCGCGCCGAAGAAGTCGGCCTCGCGGGCGACCTCGATGCGTCGCTGCTTCGCCTCCGAGTCCGAGATCAGGCCGGCATTGAGGTCCGCGTCGATGGCCATCTGCTTGCCGGGCATCGCGTCGAGGGTGAAGCGCGCGCTCACCTCGGCGACGCGTCCGGCACCGGCGGTGATGACCGTGAACTGGATGACCACGAGGATCAGGAAGATCACGAGGCCGACGATCAGGTTGCCGCCGACCACGAACTTGCCGAACGCCTCGATGACGTGACCGGCGTACCCGTGCAGCAGCACCAGCCGGGTCGAGCTGACGTTCAGTGCCAGCCGCGCCAGCGTGGTGACCAGCAGCAGGGCGGGGAAGACGGAGAAGTCCAGGGGGGTCTTCACCATCATCGCGGTCAGCAGCACGACGAGCGCGGTGGCCAGGTTCGCGGCCAGCAGGATGTCCAGCAGCGTCGGCGGCAGCGGCACCACCATCATGATGACCACGGAGATCATCAGGATCGGGACGGCGAGCTGGGATACGCCCGCCCGCTTGCGCACGGCGGGGGTGGGGCTCGTCATGCGGACACCTTCCGGGGGTTGTCACTGGTGGTGCTGCCAGGTGCGGTGCTGCCAGCGGTGAGGCGGGTCGGGCGGTCGCGGCGGGGGCCGCGCTGCTTCGGTATGCCGACCGCCGGGCGGTGCGCGGGCAGCCCCCGCTTCCGCCGTGCGGCGTAGACGGTTGCCAGTACTTCGGCAACTGCGCGGAACATCTCGAACGGGATCGTGTCGCCGATCCGGGTGGCGCTGTAGAGGGCCCGGGCGAGCGGCTTGTCCTCGACGACCGGGACCTCGTGCTTCGCCGCCTCGGCCTTGATGCGCTGCGCCAGGTGGTCGACGCCGCGGGCGACGACCACGGGGGCCGCCGAGCCCGGCTCGTAGCGCAGCGCGATGGCGATGTGCGTGGGGTTGGCGAGGACGACGTCCGCACCGGCGATGGCGGCCATCATGCGGGTGCGGGAGAGCCGCATGGCGCGCTGCCGCATCGCCTGCTTGAGGTGCGGGTTCGCCTCCATCTGCTTGAACTCGTCGCGCACTTCCTGCTTGCTCATCTTCGACTGCTTGCCGAAGCGCTTGCGGGCGAGGAACGCGTCCGCGAGGCCGACCAGCAGCGCGATGCCGCCCACCTCGGCCATCAGCCGGGTGCAGGCCGCCGCGATCGCAGCGATGGCCGCGTCGAGCGAGGCGGGGCTCGCCACGATGTGGGTGGCGCCCTGCTGCCAGGCGTAGTAGCCGATACCGCCGACGATGAGGACCTTGACCGTGATCTTCGCGGTGTCCTGCAGGCCGTGGACGGAGAAGACGCGCTTGAAGCCGGCCTTGGGGGAGAGCGACTGCTTCTTCGGCTTCAGGAACGTGATGCTGGGGCGTTCCCGCGTGAGCGCCACCGAGGACATGATGCCGACGGCGCCCATGAGCAGGATCGGCATCGCCACGGCGGTGGCCGAGTCCGACAGCAGCCGCTTGGCCATCGCCCAGGAGTGCCCCAGATCGGCGTTGCCGGCGGACACCAGCACGGCCTGCATGTCGGCCTCGAGGGCCCGGGCGAGCGCTCGTGCGGCCATGGGCAGCGCGACCGCCGCCGCCAGCAGGGCGACGCCGGTGGGGAGCTCCTGGGAGCGCGCGACGACGCCCTTCTTGCGGAGGTCCTTCTTCTTCTTGTCTGTCGGCTTCTCTGTCTTGTCCTCGCTCATGAGAACACCCGCCCGCCGAGCTGGAGGCCGCCGTTGACGAGCGTGTCCAGCTGCATCGGCAGCAGGGTCAGCATCGTGCCGAACGCGGCCAGGCCGGCCAGCGCCTTGATGGGCATGGCGAGCTGCAGCGGGCTTGCCTGCGGCACGAACCGCGCCATGAGGCCGAGCCCGAAGTCCGTGAGGAACGAGACGCCGATGACCGGCGCACCGATCTGGACGCCCGCGGCCGTCAGTTGTGCGGCGGCGTGGCCCAGCAGGGCGACGCCGGACCCGGACAGCGTGGGCAGGCGATCGAGCGGCAGCGCGGCGAAGGACCGCACGAAGCCCGCGACCATCGTGCTCGCGCCGTCCGTTGCGAACAGCAACGTGAGCATGACCATCGTGGAGAAGCGGGCGAGCGTGGCGGCGTCCTTCCCGGTGACCGGGTCGAACGTGGTCCCCATGGAGAAGCCGGCGCCCAGGTCGGCGAGGTGCCCGGCGGCCTCGACGGCGGTCAGCACCAGTGACGACAGGAAGCCGAGCCCCAGCCCGATGCCGATCTGGATCAGCGCGGCGAACGCGAACGAGCCGAGGTCCTGCGGCGCGGTCCCGCGGGCCAGCGGGGTGGTGAAGATGGCGAGGGCGAGGCCGATGGCCAGCCGGGTCTGCGGCGGGAGGGTCTTCGACGACGTCAGCGGGGAGCTCGCGGTCCACGCGGTCGTGCGGGCCAGCACGAGCAGGAACGTCGTGAGCAGACTCGGGTCGAGCGTCAGCTGGGTCATCGTCACCTCCCTCGGGTGCTAGCGGTCGGGGTCGTGCGGCGGGTCAGGACAGCAGCTGCGGGATCTGCGCGAAGAGCTGCTGCGTGAACTCGACGAGGGTGCGCAGCATCCAGGAGCCGGCGAGCAGCACGACGCCGGCGCAGACCGCCAGGCGGGGGACCGCGGACAGGGTCTGGTCCTGAATCTGGAAGATGGTCTGGAAGAGGCTGACCACGATGCCGACCACGAGGCTCGCGATGAGCAGCGGGGCGGACAGCTCGGCGGTGACCTTCAGGGCGAGGGTCCCGATGTGGATGATGTCGGTGTCTGTCATGGCGTCTCCGGACGAGGGCGGGCGCTGATGGGTTGCGGCACGCTACGCGGTCAGTGGAACGACTGCACGAGCGACTGGACGACCAGGTACCAGCCGTCCGCCGCGACGAACAGCAGCAGCTTGAACGGCAGGGAGATGAGGGCCGGCGGCAGCATCATCATTCCCATGCTCGACAGGGCCGCGGAGACGACCAGGTCGATGACGAGGAACGGCACGAAGATGACGAAGCCGATGAGGAACGAGGTGCGCAGCTCGGAGATGGCGTACGCCGGGACGAGCGTGGTGGTCGGCGTCTTGTCGGGCGTCGCCGGGGCCGGCTTGCCGGACAGCTTCACGAACAGCGCCAGGTCCTTCTGGCGGACCTGCTTGAGCATGAAGCCGCGAAACGGCTCGATGCCCTTGTTGTAGGCCTCCGTCTGCGTGATCTGCCCCTTCAGGTAGGGCTGCAGCGCGTCGTGGTTGGCCTTGCTGAAGGTGGGCGCCATCACGAACATCGTGAGGAACAGCGCCAGCCCGATGATCACCTGGTTCGGGGGGATGCTCTGCGTCGACAGCGCGTTCCGCGTGAACCCGAGGACGATGACGATCCGCGTGAACGCCGTCATCATCATGAGCAGTGCGGGAACGATACTGACCAGCCCGAGCAGCAGGACGACGCTGAGCGGGTTCGACAGCAGCCCCGAGCCGTCCTTCAGGTTGACGGAGAGCCCGGTCCCCGGCGCCGTGGTGGCGGAGATGCCGGAGCTCGGGGAGACCGTGGGCACCCCCGACGGGATGCCGGACGTCCCGGCGATGGGCGGGACGGTGGGCATCGGGATCGGGTCGACGGCGGGCGCGAGGAGCCGCACCGCCGCAGGAACGGTCGCCGGCAGCGTGGCCGCCGACGCCGGGGTGGCGTGCGCGGCCGCGCCGAGCACCGCGCTGACGGTCACGGCGCCGAGGACGGCCGCCAGGGAGATGCCGCGGTGGAGCGCGGCACCGGTCCGGGCGCGGCGGGTGCGGCCGAGTTCCAGGCCGGCGGGGGCGGAAGGTGCTCGGTCAGCCGGTGCGTTGAGGGCGGGCAGGGGGGCCAGGGGGACCTGGGACACGTGTCGTTGCCTCAGTGCTCCGGCGTCCGTGCGGGCGGGATGGCCACGGTTCCGTCCGTGAGCCGCGCAACGTCCCGGGTGACCCGGCCGCCACGCACGAGCGCCACCTGGGCTCGCAGTGCTTCGACAAATGTGGGGCGCTCGTCGCCACTGAGGGCGACCTCGGGGAGGACGACCTCGTCCGCCTCGACCTCCGGCAGTTCCACCGGGGTCTCGCTGAGCAGGCGCACCTGGGTGTCGGTGACGCCCACGGCGTAGGTCTGACCGCCGATGCGCACCGCGGCCACCGAGGCGCCCTTGGTGAGCCGGGCCTGGCCCACGACCTCGACCAGCTTGCCGGAGCTCTTGACGCCCTTGGCCTTGCCGCGGTCCCAGTTGCGCAGGTACTTCAGCGTGAGCAGCAGGAGCCCGAAGACGACGCCGATCTTCGCGATCAGCAGGATGCTGCTCATCAGACCCCGGCGCCGTGCGTCGGCAGGACGTCGAGCACGCGGACGCCCAGCTCGCCGTCGATCACGACGACCTCGCCGCGGGCGACGAGCCGACCGTTGACCAGGATGTCGACGGGGGCGTCGGCGGCGCGGTCCAGCTCGAACACCGCACCGGGCGTGACGCTCAGCAGGTCGCGCAGCGGGAGCTTGAGGCGTCCGAGCTCGATGCTGACCTCCACGACGATGTCGTTGAGGAGGCCCAGGTCGCGGGTCGCCTGGGGAGGGGCGCCCTCGCCCAGCTCGGTCAGCACCGCCGGCTCGACCAGGGTGGTCGCACCGGACGGGGCCCCGTCGAGCGGGCTGCCGGCAGGGCCGTCGTACGGCTGCAGCGGCTCGGTCACTGTTCCTCCAACATCGCGTGGATCTCCACTGCCTTGTTCCGGCCGCGGCGGCCGAGGGCTCCGGTCAGGACGAGGCGGCGGTCGGGGCCGGCGCCGGTCTTCGGGTCGGAGGCGGCGACGCCGACGACCAGGGGGGAGGGCATGTCGAGCCGCAGCACGTCGCCGGGGGCGAGGTGGCGTACCTCGGCGGCGGTCAGGGCGGCGCTGGGGAAGCGCACCGAGACCTCGACGGCGACGTCACCGAGCACGCTCGACAGCGGGGTGTGCCCCTGCAGGGCCGTCGGCCCCAGCAGGGGGCGGGCCGGCAGCGCGATGGTGAGCGTGCCCAGCTCCCGGTCGTTGAGGGAGACGGAGATGCGGACGGCGAGGAGCTCGCCACCACCGAGGGTCACCGGCAGCGTCGCCTGGCCCGGGTCCTCCAGGGCCATGGCGGTGAGGCCGAACGGCCGCAACGCCGTGAGCATCGGCTGCAGTGCCGCCTGCAGGTGCCGGCGGACGAGCGTGACCTCGAGCCGGGTCGGGCGGCGTTCCTCGCTCTCGCCCGGGCCGCCCAGCAGCAGGTCGGCCAGGGCGACGGTGCTCGCGTCGTCGACGACCAGCGCGCCGTCCACGCCGAGGCCGCCGTCGAGGCGGCTCCAGGACGTCGAGCGCTCCAGGTCGTCGGCCATGAGCCGGCGGGCGGCGGAACTCGTGAAGGTGAGCTGCCGGCCGGTGATGAGGCCGAGCAGCATGCCGCAGCGGGGGACCGCGCCGGTCCACATGGCGGCCAGGGCGTTCGCCGCCGGGGGGATGGGCAGGCCGGCGGTGAGCTGCCGGAGGTCGGCGCGGGCCAGCTCGGGGCGCTGCGGCCGGGTGACGGTGACCGGCGCACCGCCGTCGGACGGCATGCCGTCCGCGACGGCCGCCGCGTCCTCGGGTGCGCCGGAGCGCTGAACGGGAAGCGTGACGCCCGCAGCGGCGGTCGCGTCGACGTCGGGGGTACCGCCGTCGAGATCGTCCGCCACGCCCACGCCCCTCCGCTGGGGGAGCCGACCTGCTCCCGCTGCAGGGGTATCGGCGTTGGCGCTGAACGCTTGAGCAGGACCCTCCGGCGGGGCCATGGGGGTGGCCCGTCGGGAGGGTGGAGTGACTAGTCCCGGTTCGTCCGGGCTTGGGTGGCCTATCCGTGCTTCGAGGCGGCCGTCGGTGCCACCGTGACCGAGGCCGTGGCGGTCGGCTCGATGGCCGTCGGGGTACTGGCGGCCGCAGCCTTGACGACCAGGGCCACCCGCCGGTTCTCGCCCTGGTGGGCGGGGCTGTCGTTGGGGACGAGCGGCCGGGTGTCGGCGTACCCCTCCGCCGTCATGCGGGTCGGGTCCAGGTGCTCGTTCTGCAGCAGCCAGCGCACGACCGTGCCGGCACGGTCCGTCGACAGCTCCCAGTTGCTGGGGTACCGGACGCCGGTGATCGGCTGGTTGTCGGTGTGGCCCTCGACGGAGATCGGGTTGCCGACGTCCGCGAGGGTCGGCGCGACCGCCGCCAGCACCTTGAGGCCGTCGGGGCGCAGCTCGGCCTGGCCGGTGTCGAACAGCACGCCGGCCACGATGTCGACGGTGAGCCCGTTGCTGTTCACCGTGACGCTGGCGTCGTTCTGCATGCCCGCCGACGTGAGCGCCGTCTGGATCTTCTGCGCGAGCTGCTGCAGCTGCTGCTGCGTCAGCGTGTTGCTCTCGCTGACCGGCTGCGGGTTGGTCGTCGGGTTCACCGCGGGCTTGGCGATGTCGGGCTGGCCGGTGGCCTTGTTCTGCTTCAGCGACGACTGGAACGCCTCGAACTTGCTCTTGTTCAGGACGGACATGCTGTACAGGACGATGAACAGGCACATCAGCAGCGTGATCATGTCGGCGTAGGTGAGAAGCCACCGCTCCGAGTTCTCGTGCTCTTCCTCGTGGCTGCCGCCACGGTGCTTTCTCGGCATGCTTCACCTCCCTTCGTCCCGGCGGCGGGTGCCGTCCGGCTGCTGCTGTCTCGTGCGGAGTGCGGGTGCGGCCGGCCGGCCGCCCGCAGGCGCCGGCCGGCCCGTCCGTCAGGCGGCCTTCTTGGCCTTGCCCTTGCCGCCGCCCTCGCGGGCCTTGGGGGGCAGGTAGGCGAGCAGCCGCTCGTTCAGCGAGCGCGGGCTGGCACCCGACTGGATGGACAGCACGCCCTGGATGACCAGCTCCTTGTAGGCGACCTCGAGGGTGCTGGCCCGCTTGAGCTTGTTGCTGATCGGCAGGAAGACCACGTTCGCGAGCATCACGCCCCAGAAGGTCGCGAGGAACGCGGAGCCGATGAGGGGCCCGAGCTTGCCCGGGTCGCTCAGGTTCTCCAGCACGTGCAGCAGGCCCATGACGGTGCCGATGACGCCCATGGTCGGGGCGAACCCGCCCAGGTCGGAGAAGAACTTGGCGCCGACCTTGTGACGCTCCTTCATCGCGTCGAGGTCGGCGTAGAGCGCCTCCTCGACGGACTCCGGGTCGCTGCCGTCGATGACCTGCTCGAGGCCGCGCTTGAGGAAGGGGTCCTCGATGGCCTTGACCTTCTCCTCGAGCGCCAGCAGGCCCTCGCGCCGAGCGGTGTCGGCGTAGCCCACGAGCTCCTCGACGGTGGCGGCCGTGTCCACCTTCTTGCCGCCCTTCAGGGCGATGACGCCGGACTTGATGATGCCGCCCATGTCCTTCATCGAGGCGCTGGCCAGGGCAGCACCGAACGTGCCGCCGATGATGATGAGGAACGCAGCGGGCGAGCTGAGGAGCGTGGCGGGACTGCCACCCTCCAGGACCATGCCGCCGAGGAGGCCGACGAGGCCCAGGACGATCCCGATCAGGGTTGCCGGATCCATGTCAGCGACCCCCGGTACCCGACTCGCCGGCGGCGTTCGGGAGCACGTACAGCTGGCCGGAACGCGGCGCGGCGTCGTCGGTCTGCTCGGCGGTCTGCTCGGCGACCTTGTCGGCGAGCGCCAGGACCTCGGCGCGGTACCGGGTCACGAGGGCGACGACGGCAGCGGCCTCCTCGGCGACGACGAAGTGCTTGCCGTCCACGAGGGTGATGACGGTGTCGGGGCGTGACTCCACCGTGGCGATGAGGTCGGCGTTGAGGAACATTTCGGTGCCGTTGAGGCGCGTGAGGCGGATCATGACGTGAGCCGTCGCGGGGCGACTGAGAGCATGGAGCCCTCCTCCGTGAGGGGCGGGCCGCCGGGGCGGCAGGTCGGGCCGCGACGTCCTGTCGTGGCGTGAGTTCCTCATCGGCCCGTTTCGTCCGCCCCTGAGGATCTGACCGCCGCGCAGCAGGGTGATCCGGGCACGCTGACCGGGTGACGGCGGGGCCCGACGGGGGACGCCGGGCGGCCGCACGTGGTCGGTCCCGCTCGTGGCGCCGCGTGCGGACGCCTACCATCAGCGGGTGACCGAAAAGCGCGTGCTCCTCGCTCGTCCCCGTGGTTACTGCGCCGGCGTCGACCGCGCGGTGCAGACCGTCGAGCGGGCCCTGGCGCAGTACGGCGCCCCCATCTACGTCCGCAAGCAGATCGTCCACAACATCCATGTGGTGCGCCGGCTCGAGGACCTGGGCGCGGTGTTCGTGGAGGAGACGACCGAGGTGCCCGAAGGGGCGATCGTCGTCTTCTCGGCCCATGGGGTCGCCCCGGCGGTGCACGGCGAGGCCGCGGCGCGTTCACTGCGGACGATCGACGCGACCTGCCCGCTGGTGACGAAGGTGCACAACGAGGCCCGCCGGTTCGCCGAGACGGACGTCGACATCCTGCTCATCGGCCACGAGGGCCACGAGGAGGTCGTCGGCACCACCGGCGAGGCGCCCGACCACATCCATCTGGTCGACGGCCCCGCGCAGGCGGAGCACGTGCAGGTCCGCGACCCGTCGCGGGTGGCGTACCTGTCCCAGACCACGCTGTCGGTGGACGAGACCGAGGAGACCGTCGCCGCACTCCGCCGGCGGTTCCCGCTGCTGCAGGGGCCGCCGAGTGACGACATCTGCTACGCGACGCAGAACCGGCAGACGGCCGTGAAGCAGATCGCCGCCGAGGCGGACCTCCTCCTGGTGGTCGGCTCGCCGAACTCGTCGAACTCCGTCCGCCTGGTCGAGGTCGCCCTCGACGCGGGCGCGCGCGCCTCCTACCTCGTCGACGACGCCGGCGAGCTGGACGAAGGCTGGCTCGCGGGGGTCACGACGGTCGGCGTCACCAGCGGCGCGTCGGTGCCGGAGGAGCTGGTGGCCGGCGTGCTGGCCTGGCTCGCGGAGCGCGGCTGGGCGGACGTCACCGAGGTCGAGGCCGCGCAGGAGCACCTGCTGTTCGCGCTGCCCCGTGAGCTGCGGCAGGACCTGCGGCTCCCGGTCGCCTGAGCGGCCGGCCCTGCGGGGCCGGTCAGCGGCCGCGTACCGCCGCCCGGTGGCGCAGGAACGCCACGACGGCGACGGCACCTGCGGTGCCCCAGAGCAGCGGGGCGTCCAGTACCGCCAGCGTGAAGGCCGCGCGGAGGCCGGTGCCCAGCAGGTACAGCGTCAGGATGAGCGCGGCGTAGATGAGCGGCACGGCGGTGGCGATCGCCCAGGCCCGGCTCCCGCGGACCAGCAGCACCGCCACGAGCGCGCCGATCACGAAGGCCGCTCCCCGCGCCACGCCGAGGTGCGTGGTGCGCGGCACCCCCAGGGCCACCAGCGTCGCCAGGGCCGCGGCGAGCGCGATCACCACGGCGAGCGCAGCAGGGAGCCCCCGCTCGGGGCGCGGGCGGTAGTTCTCGGCGCGGTAGACCCGGGCCTCGTCCTCGGGCGGGCGGCCGGGCCGCTGGTCGGAGGGGCGCCTCGACCAGTCGTCCGGGGGTCGCCCCGACCACACCTGGGTCACCGCGACCTCCCGTTCCGGTCCGTCCGCGCAGCGTTCCGCGTCGTCCCCCGCGCCGGCGCGGGGCGGCCCCATCGTGCCCCATGCGGCTGGGAGAGGGCGACAGACGCGGCTGATCGGTGCCTGCGCCCCGCGTACGGTGGGCCGATGGACATCGATCAGGTCGTCGTCGTCGCGGTGCAGCGGGACGCGTCCCTGGATCCCGACATCGCGCGGGCGCTCGCCGAGCGCGCCGCCCAGCTGCTGGCCGACGAGCCCGGGCTGGACGCGCCGGAGCTGGCCCGGGCGCTCATGGACCAGGGGGCGTCGTCCGTCTCCGCCGCCACGGTCGTGGCGAGCTGCGTCGTGGACACCCCGGAGGGCGCCGCGTCCTGATCAGGCCCGGTCGCGGCGGACCACGGGCCGGCGGCCCTTGATCGTCGCCTGCTGCAGCGCTGCAATCACGTCGTCGGCCGAGCCCGCCGGGACCTCCACGATGGAGAACCGCTGGGCGATCTCGATCGCCCCGATGTCGCGGCCGCGCAGGCCGGCCTCGCCCGTGATCGCCCCGACGAGGTCCGCGGGCCGGACGTGGGCGTCGCGGCCCAGGCCGACGAACAGCCGCTCGACCGGGCCGCTCGCCCCACGCGCGGGGCGGTCCTCGCGGGGGCCCCGCCGGGGTTCGCCGCGGTCCGGGCGGACCGGCGCGTCGGGGATGTCCTCGTCGTCGTCGGGTCCGCCGGTCGCCTCGTGGGCCAGCTTCACGGCGGCGAGCGCCACCTCCATGACGTCGAACTCGTCGGTGAGCGTCTCCACGACGGCGCGGAAGTGCTCGAGGTCGTCCTCCAGCAGGCTCTCCCGCAGCGCGGCGCGGGTCAGCTCCAGGCGCCGGGCCCGCAGGTCCGCGACGGTCGGCAGCTTCTCGACCGAGATCGGGGAGCCGGTCACCTGCTCGATCGTCTTCAGCATCCGGTGCGCGCGCGGCTCCACCAGCGTGATGGCGACGCCCTCGCGGCCCGCCCGGCCGACGCGCCCGATGCGGTGGACGTACGTCTCGGGAGCCGAGGGGACGTCGTAGTTGACGACATGCGTGAGCTGGTCGATGTCGAGCCCGCGCGCGGCGACGTCGGTCGCCACCAGCAGTTCCGCGGTGCCGCCGCGCAGCCGGCCCATCACGCGTTCCCGCTGGTCCTGCGTCATGCCGCCGTGCAGCGCCTCGGCCCGGTAGCCACGGCCCTTCAGCGTCTCGGTGAGCTGGTCGACCTCGTCGCGGGTGCGGCAGAACACGATCGCGGCGGTGGGGGACTCCACGTCGAGCACCCGCCCCAGCGCGGTCGCCTTGCTGGCGCGCGGGACGACGTAGGCGCTCTGCCGCACCCGCGGCGCCTCCCCGGCGGCCGGCCGCTGGGAGGCGAGCTGCAGCCGCACGGCGTCACGCATGTGCCGCCGCGCGAGGGTGTCGAGCCGGCGGGGCATCGTGGCCGAGAACAGCACCGTCTGCCGGCTCTCCGGCGTCTCGTCGAGGATGGCCTCGAGGTCCTCGGCGAAGCCCATGTCGAGCATCTCGTCGGCCTCGTCCAGGACCACGGTCGCGACCTGGTCCAGGCGCAGGGTGCCGCGCCGGACGTGGTCCAGGGCCCGCCCGGGCGTGGCGACCACCAGGTCGACGCCGGCGTCCAGGGCGCGCAGCTGGCGGCCGATCGGCTGCCCGCCGTAGACGGGGACGACGCGGGCGCCGAGCTCCTTGCCGTAGCGGTAGAGCGCCTCGGACACCTGGATCGCCAGCTCACGGGTGGGCACGAGGACGAGCCCGGCGGGCTCCGGCTGCCGGCGGCCCGCCGCCAGGTGCTGCAGCAGGGGGAGGGCGTACGCGGCCGTCTTGCCCGTGCCGGTGGCCGCCTGCCCCAGCACGTCGCGGCCGTCGATCAGCGGCGGGATCGCCTCCCGCTGGATCGGGGTCGGCTCCTCGTACCCCAGCCCGGCGAGGGTGGCCAGCAGCTCGGGGCGCAGACCGAGGTCGGCGAACCCGACCGCATCGGCGTCGGCGCCGGGGTCGATCGCCGGCTCGCCCTGCGGCCGCGGAGCTGTCTCGTCGGTCATCCGCGCCTCCCGGTTCCGTGCAGCATCTCCGGCGACGGTAGCGGTCCCGCCGCACCGGTCGGGCACCGGCCGCCCGGCGTGGGAGCCAGGATTTGTCCGGCCGTGATGGCACGGTCGAGAGGTGAAGCTGCTGCACACCTCCGACTGGCACATCGGCCGGAGCTTCCACCGCGCGGACCTGCTGGCCGCGCAGGCCGCATTCCTCGACCACCTGGTCGAGACGGTGCGCGCCGAGCGGGTGGACGCCGTCGTGGTGGCGGGGGACGTCTACGACCGGGCGCTGCCGCCCACCGACGCCGTGGACCTCGTCGACGACGCGCTGGCCCGGCTGGTCGGCACCGGCGCGGCGGTCCTCGTGCTGTCGGGCAACCACGACTCGGCCACGCGGCTGGGCTTCGGCTCCCGGGTGCTGGCGGCGGGCGGCCTGCACCTGCGCACCCGCCCTGCGGCGGCCGGACAGCCGGTGCTGCTGGCGGACGCGCACGGGCCCGTGGCCCTCTACGGCATCCCCTACCTGGAACCGGAGATCGTGCACCGGGAGTTGCTCGGCGCCCCCGCCGAGCCGGACGGGGCGGAGCCGGGGCGACGGCGCGTCCCCAGCCACGCGGCGGTGCTGCAGGCGTGCACCGCGCTCGTGCGCGCGGACCTGGCCCGCCGACCGGGCGCCCGGTCGGTCGTGGCGGCGCACGCGTTCGTCGTCGGCGGCGTGGAGAGCGCGTCGGAGCGGGACATCAGCGTCGGCGGCGTCGCGCACGTGCCGGCCGGGCTCTTCGACGGCTTCAGCTACACGGCACTGGGGCACCTGCACGGCGCGCAGGCCGTGGCGCCGGCCGTCCGCTACAGCGGGTCGCCGCTGCCGTACAGCTTCAGCGAGGCCGCGCACACCAAGGGCAGCTGGCTCGTGGAGCTCGACGCCACCGGCGTCGCCGAGGTGACCGCCGTCCCGGCGCCCGTGCACCGGCCGCTGGCGCAGCTGCGGGGCCCGCTCGCGGAGCTGCTGGCCGACCCGCGGCACGCGGCCGCGGAGCAGGCCTTCGTCGCGGCGGTGTTGACCGACGCGCAGCGCCCGCTCGACGGGATGCGGCGGCTGCAGGACCGGTTCCCGTTCGCGGTGACGCTGGAGTTCGACCCGCAGGGCGCGCCCGGGTCGGCCTCCCTCACCTACGCCGAGCGGGTCCGGGGCCGCGACGACGTGGAGATCGCGGAGGCCTTCGTGGCGCACGTCCGCGGGGGCGCGCCGACGGCCGGCGAGGTGGAGCTGCTGCGCGACGCGTTCACGGCGGTGCGCCAGGCCGAGGCCGCCTGATGCGGATCCACAGCGTGCAGCTGACGGCCTTCGGGCCGTTCGCGGGGACGGTGACGGTCGACCTCGACCGGCTCGGCGCCGCGGGGCCGTTCCTGCTCCACGGGCAGACCGGCGCCGGCAAGACCACGGTGCTCGACGCCATCGGCTTCGCGCTGTTCGGCGCGGTGCCTGGCGCCCGGGGGACGGCGCTGCGGCTGCGCAGCGACCATGCCGACGCCGACGTGCCGACCGAGGTCGTGCTCGAGTGCTCGTTCTCCGGCACCCGGCTGCGCATCCGGCGGCGTCCCGCCTGGGACCGCCCCAAGAAGCGCGGCGAGGGCACCACCCGGGAGCAGGCGTCCGTGCTGGTCGAGGACCTCGACGGCGTGCGGCCCGCGATCGACCGGCTCGACGAGGCCGGCGACTTCCTGGGCCGGCTCGTCGGCATGACCGCCGAGCAGTTCTTCCAGGTGGTGCTGCTGCCGCAGGGCGAGTTCGCGCGGTTCCTGCGGTCCCGGGACGACGACCGCAAGGAGCTGCTGGAACATCTGTTCGGCACCTCGCGGTTCGCGGCGGTGGAGGAGCACCTGGCCCGGCTGCGGCGGGACGCGTTCGAGGCCGTGGCCGCCCACGACGTGCGGCGCGACGGGCTGGGCAGCCGGTTGATGCAGGCGCTGGGCTCCGACGCCCCGGTGCTGGACCCGGAGGCTGCCGCCGCGGAGGCCTCGGCTCTCGAGCGGGCGCTGGCCGCGGCAGGGACCCAGGCGCAGGCCACCGCTGCGCACCGGGCCGAGGCGGCCCGCCAGGCGCGCGAGATGGAGGAGCGGGCGACCCGCGTGGCGCGGCGCCGCACGCTGCTGGCCCACCGCGACGGGCTGCTCGCCCAGGCCGATGACGTCGAGGCGGCGCGGCGGCAGGTCGAGCTGGCGCGGCAGGC
>JAOPWU010000030.1 GCA_025965515.1 Mycobacterium sp. | reverse complement strand
CCCTCGTCTGCGCGGCCGTCTCGCTGGTCGTGCTGGACATCGGCTTCCTGGCCTACTTCAACAGCCCCCTGTCGGACCCGGCGGGGCTGCTCGGCCTGCTGGCCCTGCTCGTCGCCGGCGTCTGGCTGGCCGGCGCGCCGCGGGTCGGCGTCCGGCACCGCGTCGCGGTGGCGCTCGCCGCGGCGTTCACCGCCCTCGACAAGCCGCAACTCATCACGGTGACCCTGCTGGCGCTCCCCGTGCTGCTGTGGCGCCCCGGCCGGCGCCTCGCCGGGGCCGCCCTCGCGGTGTGCCTGGTCGCCCTCACGGTGGGCTACGCCGGGATGGGCGGGGCGGGCTTCGCGCAGGGGAACGCCTGGGACCTGACGTTCGGCGCGGTGCTCGCGGACTCCCCGCACCCGGCGCAGGACCTCCGGGACCTCGGCATGGACCCCGCGCTCGCGCACTACGCCGGCTCGTCCGCCTGGGCCGGCTCCGGCTGGTTCGACCCCGCGTTCCTGCGGCACAAGTCCCGGCTGACGCAGGCGAACACCGCCGTCTTCCTGCTGGAGCACCCGCGTCGGGCGGCACACCTGTTCCACCGAGCGGTCTCCGCCAGCGCGCTCACCCGCCTCCCCTACCTGGGGAACTACTACGACCCGGCCACGACGACCCCCCTGCTCACGAGCCGCCCCGACCCGGCGACGAAGGCGTTCTGGCTGCTGCGCCCGGTCGCCTGGCCGCTGTTCCCGCTGCTCTGGGTGGGGGCGGCCGCGGTGGGCCTGTGGGAGATGGCGCGGTCCCGCCGCCGGGTGTGGGGCGTCGCCCTGTACCTGACCGGCGGTGGCGCGCTGCTGCTGTGCGTCACCGCGCTGGGCGACGGCTACTTCGAGCTCGTGAAGCACGAGGTGTTCGCGGCGTTCCTGAGCGCCCTCACCATCGCCGTGGCCGGCGCTGCGGTGGTGGCACGCCTCGCCCCCTGGGTGGCCCGGTCGCCCAGCTCCGGTACACGTGTCCTACATCCACACCTCGGAGAGTCCCTGCGGGAGGGGTGCCGTCCACTCGGCGGGCGGCGCCCCTCTCCGCATGCCCAGGCTCCCCGAGAAAGGCCCCGCATGGTCGACAGTGCGACGTTCACCGGTCGCCCCCTGCCCTCCCGGTCGGCCGGGGCGGGCGCGGCCTGGGCCAGCAAGGTCCCGGAGGTCACGGTCTGGTTCTGGATCACCAAGGTCCTCACCACCGGCATGGGGGAGACGACGTCGGACTTCCTGGCGAACATCAACCCGGCGATCGCCGTGCTGGTCGGCGGGGTCGGCATCGTGGTGTTCCTGCGGATGCAGCTGCGCGCCCCGCGGTACATCCCGTGGCTCTACTGGGGCGCCGTCGTGATGGTGAGCATCTTCGGCACCGTGGTCGCCGACGCCATCCACGTCGTGGGCATCCCGTACACCGTGACGACGCCGGCGTTCGCGCTCGTGCTGGCCGCCGTCCTCTGGCAGTGGCACCGCAGCGAGGGAACCCTGTCGATCCACAGCATCGTCACGGCCCACCGCGAGCGGTACTACTGGGCGACGGTGCTCGCCACGTTCGCGTTGGGCACGGCGTTGGGCGACCTGACCGCACACACCCTCGGCTGGGGCTTCTTCTCGTCGGGCCTGCTCTTCGCCGTCGTCATCGCGATCCCGGCGGTCGCGACGTGGAAGCTCGGCTTGTCCAGCGTCGCCGGCTTCTGGGCCGCCTACATGGTGACCCGGCCGCTTGGCGCCTCGTTCGCCGACTGGATGGGCGACGCGACGACCAAGGGCGGCGCGCTCGGCTGGGGTACCGGCCCCGTCAGCCTGGTGGCGCTGCTCATGATCGTCGGGCTGGTCTGGTACCTGACGGTCAGCCGCGTGGACGTCGACGTGGACGCCGACCAGGCCGACGACGCCGCCGGGGCAGCCCCGCAGGTCCCCGTCAGCCGCTGAGCGGCACCAGGAACCACACGCTCTTGCCCGTCGCGGTGGGCCGGGTGCCCCAGCGGTCCGCCAGCAGCGAGACCAGCTGCAGCCCCCGGCCGTGCTCGTCCTGCAGCGTCGGGCGCAGCCGGCGCGGCAGGAACGTCCCGGCGTCGTAGACCTCGACCACCAGCTGCTCGGTGGTGCGGCGCAGCCGCAGCTCGATCGGCGGCCGGCCGTAGATCACCGCGTTGGTGACCAGCTCGCTGACCATGAGCACCACGTCGTCGGTGGTGTCCGCGGCGACGCTCCACGACGCGAGGGTGGCGGAGACGAACTCGCGCGCGTCCGACACCGCGGAGCGCTCGGCGGCGATCTCCCGGGACGTCGACGCGAGTTCGCGCGGCCCGTCGGGGACGCGGGCGACCAGCACGGCGACGTCGTCGTCCTGCCCGTCGGGGAGCAGCGCGTCGACGAGCACGCGGGGCACCCGGTCGAGCTCGCCGTCGAGCCCCTGGAGCGCGGCCGCGAGCTGTTCGAGCCCGACCTCCAGGTCGCGGTCACGGCGCTCCACCAGGCCGTCGGTGAACAGCGCGACGGTGCTCCCCAACGGCAGGATCGTGA
>JAOPWU010000276.1 GCA_025965515.1 Mycobacterium sp. | reverse complement strand
GCACCCGTGCGGGGCCACCGGCGCGGCGGCTGGCTGCGCGTCGTCGTGCCCGTCGCGGTGGTCGCGGCGGTCGCCGTCGGCGTGACGGGCGTCGCGCACGGCGACCAGCTCAGCGTCTTCGGTTCGCAGCGGGTGATCGCCGACGGGACGCATCCCGTGCGGGTGGCCTCGATCTTCGGCAGCTCGGTGGTGGTCGTGCCGGACGACGTGCTCGTCCGGCGCAGCGGCGCCCACGCCTTCGGCAGCAGCGACTGCCACGCGGCGTGCGACCCCGCCCGCCCGGGGCTGTCCGGCCGGACGGTCAGCGTACGGACCGACTCCGCGTTCGGCAGCGCCGACGTGCGCACGGTGTCGGAGGACCGGGCACACGGCGACTAGCCACTGCCGGGATCGCTCACCCCTCGTGCAGCCCCGGCTGTACGAGGTCCCACCGGTTGCCGTAGCAGTCCCGCCAGACGGCCACGATGCCGTACGGCTCCTCCCGCGGCTCCTCCTCGAACGCCACGCCGGCGGCGAGCATCCGGGCGCGGTCGCGGGCCAGGTCGTCGGTCTCGAGGAACAGCCAGACCCGCCCGCCGGCCTGGTCGCCGATGCGCGCGGCCTGCGCGGGCGTCGTCGCCACCGCCAGCAGCAGGCCGGTCTCGGTGGCCCCCGGCGGCGCCACCACGACCCACCGGCGGCCGTCGTCCATCTCGGTGTCGTCGACCAGGTCGAACCCCACCCGGCCGACGTAGAAGTCCAGCGCCCGGTCGTAGTCGTCGATGAGCACGGTCACGAGCCCCAGCTGCGGCACGTCAGTCCTCCGGCTCGACGACGAGGACGCCGGTCACGCGGTGCACCGCGAACGACTTCGAGAGCTGCGCGCGTTCGTCGAAGGCCGTGAGGTACCCGCCCTCGAGCCTGGTCGGCGTCACGATCCGGTCGCTCGACTGCCCGGAGGCGTCGAGGTAGCCGAGCCAGACCTTGCGGCCCTCGTCCAGGGCCTGCTGCAGCACGGCGAGCGTCACCGCGGGGGACCGGTCCCGGGGCAGCGCGCCGTTGGGGCGGTCGGCGCCGAGCGCCTTGCGCAGCGCCAGCGACGCCTGGTCGCCCTCCCGCAGCTCCCGCACGGCCTCGATGCGCTGCCCCGCGGTGAGGCCGCCGAGCTCGGACCGCACCACGCGGGTCCGCACCGGCACCCGGGGCGGTTCCGGGCCGCCGAGCACGAGCGCGCCATCCGGCCCCTCGGCGGCGGGCGCGTAGCCGGCCCCGCGCAGCGCTTCCAGGACCCGGCCGACCCCCGCGTCGCAGACGCCGACGGTCGGCGCGAGCCGTCGGGTGCCGAGCGCCGCGATGCGCTTGGTGGCGAGCACCTCGGACAGCAGGGTCGGGTCGTCGCAGCGGAGGTACGAGGACGCGGCCCCGACCCGCAGCCGGCCGTGCCGCCGGGCCACGTCGTCGACGAGGTAGCTCAGGGTCTGCGGCACCCCGGCGCGGCTGAGCCCCGCCAGCAGCGTGTGCAGCTCCTGCGCGGTCCGCCCGGCGTCGAGCGCCCGCCGGACGGAGCCTTCGGAGAAGCGGTACATGGTCGCGGCGCCGGGGCTCTCCACGTCGGCGACGAGCGCCACCTCCCGCGCGAGTTCCGGCGGCAGCGGCCCCGGGGCGACCGCCGTCAGGTCGTTCTGGATGAGCAGCTCGGTCACCGGCGCGGGCAGCGCCGGCGCGACCAGGGCGGCGGCCCGTTCCGCGCCCTCCGCGGCGTCCTCCGCCGAGAGCAGCGCGCGCCCGGCGGGGGTCAGCGCGCCCCGCGCGGTGACGCCGAGCGCCGCCGCCTCCGTGAGCGAGCTGCGCACCAGCAGCTCACGCAGCCGCCCGGACCGCCGCGGGTAGCGCCAGGCGAGCAGCTCGGTGACGGCTTCCTCGGACACGGCGCCGCCCGCGTCGGCGAGCACGCCCAGCACCTCGCGCCGGGTCTGCCGGGCGGCGAGCCGCTCGACGTCCGGGCCGAGCGCGGCGACGACCTTCTCGCGGCTGTCCCGCATGCCCACGAGACCGGCGGCGCGGGGGCTGCCGTACCAGCCGGCGACGAGCCGGCCCCAGCGGACGGCGGTGGGCTCGTCCCGCCAGGTGTCGTAGGCGGTCGTCGGCAGCCAGTGCGCGTCCACGCCGGGACCCGAGTCGATGAGGTGCGCCGCGTACGCGACCTCGACGGCGAGCGCCGCAAGCGCCTCGTCGACGTCGAGCGTGCGGGCGACGGCCCGCAGCTCCCGGACGCCGAGGCCACCGGCCCGCAGCAGCGCGGGCGGCGCGGCGGACCAGGCCTCGCCGAGCAGCTCGACCAGCCGGACCATCTCCGCGGCCTGCGCGGCGCCGGAGCTGGCCACGTCGTCGTCGGTGAGCCGGGTGACCGGGACGTCGGGCGGGGTGAGGCGGGGGCCGCCCAGCGGCCGGTCGCCGCGCAGCAGGAGCCCCACCTCCCGCGGCAGCTCCACCGTCCCGGCGTCGATGCCCACCAGCAGGCCGCGGGCCAGGAGCCGCTCGATGGGGGTGGTGGCGGTGGCGAGCCGCGCCACGACCAGGGCCCCGGCGGTGGCGCCCAGCGGACCCTCGGCGGCGAGCCGTTCGAGGACGGCCCGCTCGTCGGGCTCGGCGGTGGCGAGGTGGGCGGCGAGCCGGTCGGCGTCGGCGAACAGGGAGCCCAGCTGGGCGAAGGCGGCCTCGCGGTCCGGGGAGGGCGGCAACCCGGCGGCCTCCAGCACGGGGGCGAGCTGGGTCAGGCCGTGCCGGGCGAAGCTCTCCAGGGCCGGGCGCCCCAGCCCGGCGGGGCGGTCGACCACCTCGGTCACGGTCCGCAGCAGGAACAGCGGCGTGTCCGGGGTGAGCACCGTGTCGCCGCCCCACAGCAGCGCGAGGTCGCGCAGCCGGTCGAGGGCGGGCGTCAGCTCGGCGGCGGTCACCCCGAGCTGCTCCGCCACCCTGGCCGGGCTGGTCTCGCCGCTCGCGAGGACGGCTGCGTCCAGCGCGGCGAGAGCGCCCGCGTCGAGCTGCTCCAGGGCGCGCAGCACGCTCACGCGGACGGCGGCGCGAGCGGCGAGGACGGCGATGTCCGCCGGCACCGGGGTCGCGAGGTCCGGCCGCAGCGTGAGCAGCCGGATCAGCTGCGCGTCGTCCCGTCCCCGCAGCCACGCCGACAGGCTCCGGGGAGGCGTGGTCATTCGGATGAATCTAGTCCGACCGGCCGGACGGCTGCCCGCCGTCACGCCGTCCCCGGTCTTCGCCCTAGCTGGGGACGACCGTTCCGCCGCTCGCGGGAGCGCTGCGGCGGCCACCCTGGTCGATCGCCGTGACGGTGACGGCGTAGGCGTAGCCGCCCGCCAGCCCCGTCACCGGCTGGTAGATGCCGTTGCCCGGCATGACGACCGACACCATGATTGTCTCGCTGGCGCCGTCGGTGAGGCGGACGACCGTGAGGTCGTACCGCACGATCGGGGAGGCGTCCGCCGCCACGCGCGGCGGGTTCCAGGTCACGACGATCGCGCCGTGGCCGGGCCGGGCCACCACGTCGAGCGGAGGCGGCACCGCAGGCCGCGCGGGGGGCGGTGGGACGGCGCCCCGGACCGGGGTCGTGGCGGATGCGCCCGCCCGCCGGGAGCTCCGGGGCGCCGAGGTGCCGGACGCGGGGGAGGCAGGACCGGCGGCGGGCGCGCCGACCGCGGGGACGGTGGGGATCGGGCCGCCGAGCCTGGCCGAGCCGGGCGGCGGCACGGTGGGCAGCAGGCTGGGCACGGCGGGCCCGGTGGGGGGCGCCAACAGCGCGGGGGCGGCCCCGTCGAGCGTGCTGGACGGACCTGCCGGACCCCCGACGTGGGAGGCCAGGACCGCGGCCGTCACCAGCACGGCCACCACGGCCACCGCGCCCCCGGCGAGCAGGGCCCGGCGGCCGCCCGGGCCGGGCGCCGCGCGGTGCTGTCCTGCCGGTGCCTCGTCGTCGTCCGGCGGCCAGGGGTTGTCCGGGGTCTGCCACGCGTCGTCCGCAGGCGGCCGGGGGCCGCCACCGGGGGCGCCCGTCCCCCGTCGGGCGGCCGGGGGGCTGACGGGCGGGTAGGCAGGGGTTGGGGTGCCGTCCGGCGGGTCGGCGTCGCCCCGGTGCCCCGGCGAGGTCACGGTCCGTGCACCTGCGTCTCCTCCGCCGGACGGCCACTCGGAGCGGAACGGTATACACGGCGGCACGGCGCGTCCCCGCCCGTTGCGCCCGGATCAGGGCTCCTCACAGCCTGCTCTTTGCCTGCTCCGCCGGGTCCGTGCCGCCGCGGTTCCGCACCGGCCGGCGCCGCCGGTGGCCGCCGTAGGGTGGGACGCGTGGCGACGGACCCCCGCGCGCGGCCGGCGGTCGCCTTCGATCTGGACATGACCCTGGTGGATCCGCGTGCCGGGGTGATCGCCTCCTGGCGGCGCGTGGCCGCGGAGACCGGGGTCGCGGTCGACGCCGAGCTCGCGGCCTCCCGGCTGGGCCCCCCGATCGAGGCGGAGGCCGCCGCCTGGTTCCCGCCGGAGCAGGTGCCCGCCGTCGTCGAGCGCTACCGCGCCGCGCACGCGGACGTGGGTGTCCCCGCCACGGTCGCGCTGCCCGGCGCGGCGCAGGCGCTGGCCGCCGTCGTGGCCGCGGGCTGCCGGCCGGTGGTGGTGTCGGCGAAGAAGCCGGAGCTCGCCGAGGCGGTCTGCGCCCGGCTGGAGTTCCCCGTGGCCGCGGTGCACGGCGGGCTGTGGGGGGAGGGCAAGGCCGCGGCGATCGCCGCCGAGGGCGCTGCCGTCATGGTCGGCGACCATCCGCTCGACGTGGTCGGGGCCCGGGCCGCCGGCGCCATGGCCCTGGGCGTGGCCACCGGCCCGCTCGAGCCCACTGGGGCGGACGTGCGGCTGGCGGACCTGACCGCGTTCCCCGCCTGGTTCGACGGGTGGTTGCTGGAGCGGCGGCTGGCCGTGCTCGACGGGACGCTCCGGGAGCTGGCCGCCGCCGGCCCGCTGGTCGTGGCGTTCTCCGGCGGCGCGGACTCGGCATTCCTGCTGGCCGCGGCGGCCCGGGCCGTGGGGGTCGACGGCGTCCTCGCGGCGACCGGGGTGTCGGCGTCCCTCGCGGCGGCGGAGCTGGCCGCCGCGCGGTCGTTCGCTGCGGCACTCGGGGTGCGGCACGAGCTCGTCGCCACCGACGAGGGCGGCCGCACCGGGTACGTGGCGAACGGCCCCGACCGGTGCGCCTTCTGCAAGACCGCCCTGGTCGAGGCGCTCGCGCCACTCGCGGACCGCGGCACCGTCCTCACGGGGACGAACGCCGACGACGCGGTGGCCGGCTTCCGGCCCGGCATCGGCGCGGCCGCCGGGCTGGGCGCCCGGACGCCGCTGCTCACGGCGGGGCTGACCAAGGCGCAGGTGCGGGCCGCGTCCCACGCGTGGGGCCTCGACACCGCCGACAAGCCCGCGCAGGCGTGCCTCGCCAGCCGGATCGCGTACGGCGTCGCGGTGACCCCGTCCCGGCTGGCCCGGGTGGAGCGGGCGGAACTCGCGCTGCGGCAGGCGCTGGCGGCCGCGGGCACGCCGGCGGCGAACCTGCGGGTCCGCGACCTGGGGGACACCGCGCGGGTCGAGGTGGATGTGCCGCTGGTGGGCGCGGTGGCCCACCACCTGGGGCTGGTCACCGGCTTCGCGGCGGTGGAGGTGGACCCCCGCGGGTTCCGCTCGGGCTCGCTGAACGACGCCCTGCGGAACTAGCCGGCGGGGCGCTCCCAGGGCGGCGGGGGCGGCCGGCGGCCGCCCGGCGGCCGGGCGTTCAGTACCAGCCCGACGAGCGCCAGGCCCAGGCCGATCGGCGACAGCAGCTCGGTGAGCAGCCCGATCCAGAGCGGCCGGTTGCCGTGGCCGAACAGGAACGGCACGAACTCCGCCGCGATGGACACCACGCCGATGGCGAACAGCACGCCGCCGACCCGCACGAGCAGGTCGGGGATGCGGCGGGGACGCGCGGCCCGGTGGCGCGGGGCCGGCCGGGCCGGCGCGTCCCTGGTCGTCATGGGTGTCAGCGTAGAGACGACGCCCGCCGTGCTAGACGGCGCCCTCGCCCTTCGCGTTCGCCCCGCGCTCGAGCGCCTCGGTGTAGTTCTCGCCCACCGACGGGGAGGCCTCCAGGCCGTCCGCGGCGGCCATGGCGGTGGGGTCGATGTCGTCCGCGCCGCGGCCCTTCACGTCGGAGTCGACGTGCTGGGCGGACTCGGCGGCGACGCGGTCGTCGTCGGTGTGGAAGTCGGTGGAATCGGCCACAGCAGGGGCTCCTCGCAGCATGGTCGCGCCGGCTCTCGGCGCCCGCTGTGGCCCTACCCCGGGGCGCGGGCTCCTACCGTGACCCACCTCGCTGCCCAGTAGGCTGGAACGGGCCCGGCGAACCGGGCGCTCTCTTCGACATCAGGACGGCGCAGCGTGCCCACCGGCAAGGTCAAGTGGTACGACACCGAACGGGCGTTCGGCTTCATCACGCGGGACGACGGCGGTGACGTCTTCGTGCACAAGGCCGCGTTGCCGCAGGGTGTCGAGGCGCTGAAGCCCGGCAGCCGCGTGGAGTTCGGGGTGGCCGAGGGCAAGCGCGGCGAGCAGGCCCTGTCCGTGAAGGTGCTGGACCCGCTGCCCTCCGTCGCGAAGGCGGCGGCGCGGGCCGACCGGCGCGGCCCCGACGAGCTGCACGGGATGATCGAGGACATGGTGCAGGTCCTCGACGTGGTGCAGCGTGACCTGCGCCACGGCCGCTACCCGGACCGGACCAAGGCGCGCAAGGTGGCGCAGCTGGTGCGTGCGGTCGCCGACGAGCTCGAGGCCTGACCGCCGCCGTCAGCCCCGTCAGCCCCGGATCGGCCCGGCGGGCGCGGGCACCAGCCCCGCGGCCTGGGCGCGGCCCAGCAGCTCCTCGACCGCGGCGTACCCCTCCTCGCCGAGGTCGTGCGTGAACTCGTTGACGTAGAGCTCGATGTGCTGCCGGGTCACGTCGTCGTCCATCTCCTGGGCGTGCTCCCGCACGTAGCCGCGGGTCGCCTCGGGGTCGGCCCACGCCAGCTCCACCGAGCTGCGGATGGCCGCCTCGGCGTAGCGCGCGTCCTCCTCGCCGAGCGAGCGGCGGATCAGGATCGCGCCGAGGGGGATCGCGTGGCCGGTCTCCGTCTCCCACCAGGCGCCCAGGTCCTGCATCTTCACCAGGCCGTAGCCCGGGTAGGTGAAGCGGGACTCGTGGATGACGAGGCCCGCGTCGACCTCACCGGCCGCAACCGCCGGCATGATCTTCTCGAACGGCAGGATGCGGACGTCCTCGACGCCTTGGTCCTGCGCCCACAGCCGGAAGAGCAGGTAGGCCGTCGTCTCCTGGCCCGGGACGGCGACGGTCGCGCCGCGCAGGTCCGTGCGCGGGTTGCCCGCGTCGTCCGGCCGCGTCAGCACGAGCGGGCCGCAGCCACGGCCCAGCGCCCCGCCGGTGGGCAGCAGCCGGTACTCGCCGAGCAGCCACGGCAGCGCCCCGTAGGACACCTTCAGGATGTCCAGCTCGCCGCGCTTGGCGTACCCGTTGCAGACGTCGATGTCGGCGTACGTCACGTCGACCTGGGGGGCGCCCGGCACCAGGCCGTGCACCAGCCCGTGGAAGGCGAAGGTGTCGTTGGGGCAGGGCGAGATTCCGAGCGTCCAGGTCACCCCCGCATTCTGCTCCTGCCGGGAAACGCGAGCCGACTGTTCCCTCGGTATGAAGGAAGTCCGAGATCTCTGATCCGCGAGGACGTTGGCCCGACCCCGGGAACAGGGAAGAGTTCAGGACATGACGAAGCCCCGCCTGGACACGGACCCCCTGCTGCGCGAGCTCGAGCCGGTCGCCGCCGCCAACCTGGAGCGGCACTACGGCCTGGCCAAGGAGTGGATGCCCCACGAGTACGTCCCGTGGAGCCGTGGCCGCGACTTCGACACCGAGCCCTACCAGCCCACCGACTCGGGCCTGTCCGACATCGCGCAGACGGCCTTCGAGGTCAACCTGCTGACGGAGGACAACCTCCCGAGCTACCACTACGAGATCGCGACCCGGTTCGGCCGCGACTCCGCGTGGGGCGAGTGGGTGCACCGCTGGACCGCCGAGGAGGGGCGCCACGCGATGGTGATGCGGGACTACCTGCTCGTCACCCGCGGGGTCGACCCGGACGGCCTCGAGCGGGCGCGGATGCAGCAGATGCAGACCGGCTACAACGCCGACGAGAAGACGCCGGCCAGCACCATGGCCTACGTGTCGTTCCAGGAGCTCGCGACCCGGATCAGCCACCGCAACACCGGCGCGTTCACGCAGGACCCGGTGGCCGAGAAGCTGATGACGCGCATCGCGGCCGACGAGAACCTCCACATGATCTTCTACCGGGACCTGGTGGCGGCGGCCCTGGAGCTCGACCCGTCGACCATGGTCTGTGCGATCGCCGACGAGCTGATGGGCTTCCAGATGCCCGGCACCGGCATCGCGGACTTCAACCGCAAGGCCAAGATCATCGCGAAGGCCGGCATCTACGACCTGCGGATCCACCACGACGAGGTGCTGTGGCCGATCCTGCGGAAGTGGAACTACTTCGAGCTCGAGGGCCTGGACGCCGACGCCGAGGCGGCCCGGACGAAGGTCAGCGAGTTCCTGGGCCTGCTCGACACGATGGCGAAGAGCTACGAGGACCGGAAGGCCGCGCGTGCCGCGCGGGAGACGGAGCTCGTCCAGGCCTGACCTGGGGAGCCACAAACGAACGGACGGCCGGTCGCTGCGGCGGCCGGCCGTTCGGCGTGTCCGGCCGCGGCGGGCGGGCTCCCCCGCAGCGGTGACGTCAGCCGGTGGCGGGCCACCGGCCGGCGCACACCGCGGCCACCGCGGTTGCGAGCGCGTCGAGCGCCGGGGGGATCCGCCACGCGGCGCGGTCCCGCCGGCCGATCGCATTGCTGACGGTGCGCAGCTCGACGAACGGGATGCCGGCCAGCCGGGCCGCGGCCGCGACCCCGGCGCCCTCCATCGCCTCGGCGACCGCCGCCGGGTGCCGCGCCGCCAGCTCGGCCGCCCGCTCGTCGGTGCCCGTCATGGTCGCGAGCGTGAGCACGTCACCGAGGACAGGGGGAGCCGCGAGCGCGTCCCCCAGGCGGTCCCGCAGCGCGGCCAGCAGCTCGGCCGGCGGCTCGGCGGGCGGCGTCCCGAAGCCCAGCTCCGCGAGCGGCAGGAACCCGCCGGGGCTGCCGCTGCCGAGATCGGCGAAGGGGCTGGCCGTCGCGAGGACCACCGAGCCGACGGGAGCGCGGTCGCGGAAGCCGCCGGCGATACCGACCGAGAGCACCGCGTCGGGCGCGCCACCGAGCAGCCCGGACGCCAGGACGGCTGCCGTGGCCGCCGCGGCCGCCGCGGGGCCGACCCCGCCCGCGACGACGAGGACCTCGCCCGCTGCGGTGTCCGCCCGCCAGGCCGGCAGGCCGCAGGCGCGCTGCGGCGCGGCCGCGAGTCGCCGGACCGCCGCCGTCGCCTCGGCCGCCGCGGCCGCCACGACCAGCAGGCTCACGCGCCGGGCCGGGGAGCCGGGATCAGCTGGGGACGAGCGTGAACCGCCAGGCGCCGAGCGGCGTCTGGCCGTCCTTGCTGAGCTTGACGACCTGCAGCACGGTCGGGCCCTGCAGGCTGATGCCGGACAGCCCGACGTAGTGCTGCTTGTAGATCTTCTGCACCAGCGGGGAGCCGCTCTGGTCCGTCAGCACCCAGCCCTGCTCGGCGACGCTCTTCGGCACGTCGATGCCGATGCTCGAACCCGTTGCGACCTTGAGCGTGGGGACCGCCGTGGTGTGCGTCCTGCACTGGGTCTGGCTGTCGCCGACGCAGTACCGGCCGATCGCGGTCGACGACACCGTCGTCTTGCCGGAGTAGAGGCTGACCAGCGGCGTGGGGCGCGAGCAGCCCGTGGCCACCACCGCGAAGGTGGCGAGGCCGGCGGCGACGAGGGCGGTCGAAGCAGGGCGGCGCGAGGACACAGGCTCTCCGGCGGGTCGGGGTTCGGCGGTGGACCGTGCTGACAACCTACCCGGCTGCCGGGACGCCCGCGCAGCGTGCCCGGGCCGGTCAGCCGAGCCAGAACGGCCGGGGACCGGCCGGGTCCCGTCCCTCGGCTCCTGCGGCCGCCGGTGGCGGCGGGGACGGCGGCGGGGGCGCGGGCGCCGGCGCCGCGGCGGGGACGGGTCGCGGTTGCTCGTCGCGGCGGTCCAGGTAGAGGACGACGCCCAGCGCGGCGGCCATCACGACCGTCGCCCCGATGAGCCCCGCCCTCGGGGCAACGGGCACGAGCCCGAGCGCCCCGCCCACGACCCAGCCGAGCTGCAGCGTCGTCTCCGACCGCCCGAACGCCGACGTGCGCGACCGCTCCTCGACGTCGCGCTGCACCACCGCGTCGAGGGACAGCTTGCTCATGCTGGCCGCGGTCGTGGCGAGCAGCGCGAGGGCGAGCTCCACCGGCAGCAGGGGCACGATCGCCGCCACCAGGCACGCGGCCGTGGCGGCCACCAGCCCGGCGAGCATCAGCAGCTCCGGCCGACGGCGGGAGAGCCGGCCGCCCAGCGCCACGCCCAGCGCGGACCCGAGGCCCGCGGCACCCGCCAGCAGCCCCAGCCCCAGCGTGCCGTGGTGCCGCAGCTCGAACGCCAGGAAGAACGTCAGGAAGCCGACGAGCGTCCGCTGCCCCAGCACGGTCCGCAGGGCGCGGGGCAGCCCCCCGAGCCCGCGGCGGCCGCCGGTCTGCCCCAGTGCCTCGCGGGTGAGCCCGCGGGTCTCGTGCTCGCCCGCGGCGGAGTCCACGTGCGGCGGCAGGGTGAAGGCCACGAGGACCGCCGCCGCGAACACGAGCGCGCCCAGCCGCAGCGACCACGAGTAGTCGCCGGTCAGCTTGATGAGCCCGGCGCCGAGCGGGGCCAGCAGGGCCGCGGCGAACACCCCGGCGAGGGACAGCCGGGAGTTCGCCCGGACCAGGCTGCCGCCGGGTGGCAGCACCCGGGGCACCACCGCGGACTTCGCGATGCCGAACGCGCGGCTGGTCACCAGCACGCCGAGCGCCGCCGGGAAGAGGGTCAGCACGTCGTGGTGCGCCGCCAGCGCGAGGCACAGCCCGGCGCGGGCCAGCATCGTGGCGGCGAGGGCGATGCGGCGGCCGCGGGCCATCCGGTCCAGCAGCGGCCCGATGAGCGGCGCCAGCAGCGCGAACGGCACCATCGTGATCACCAGGTACAGCAGGACCCGGCTGCGCGCCGCGTTGGCGTTGACGAAGAAGATCGTGTTCGCGAGCGCCACCGCGACCAGGGCGTCCCCGGCGGCGTTCAGCGCGCAGAGGTCCAGCAGCGACGCCATCCCGGACCGGTCCGCCCCGCCGCCGCTGCGCGCCTCCCTGCCGCGCGACAGCAGCGCCCCGAGCGGCCGGGGCGCTCGCCGGTCCGGTCGCGTGCGCATGGCTCCATGCTGTCACCGGGCGACCGCGCGTGCCCCGGCGACGATCCGGCGCCCGTCTGAACGGCTGCTGATCGTCCGGGACGCCCCGTCGCAGGCCCGCGGGCGGGCCTGCCACACTAGACGGGTGCCTGCTGCTCTCGCCGTCCCGGACGCCGCCTGCGTCGCTGCCGTAGGCCTGGCCCGCGCCGCCGCCGAGGTCGAGGCGGGGAACCCGGCCGCCGTCGGCGAGCACCTCGGCGTCGAGGCCGAGGGCGAGCGGCTGGTCGTCCACCGCTTCGTCTGCAACCAGCTCGGCTACCGCGGCTGGCAGTGGACCGTCGTCGTCACGCGCGCGTCCCGCGCCAAGATCGTCACGGTCGACGACGTCGTCCTCCTGGCCGGCCCCGAGTCCGTCGTGGGCCCGTCGTGGGTGCCGTACGCCGAGCGGCTGCGCCCGGGCGACCTCGGCGTCGGTGACCTGCTCCCGACCGCCGCGGACGACGAGCGCCTCGCACTGCGCGTCTCCGACGTGGACGCGTGGGTCGACACGGACCTCTACCTGGAGCTCGGCCTCGGTCGGCCCCGCGTGCTGTCCGACATCGGCCGCGCCGAGGCGGCGGAGCGCTGGGTGACGGGCGACAGCGGCCCCGAGACCCCCATGGCGAAGGCCGCGCCCGGCCGCTGCGTGGGCTGCGGCTTCTTCGTGCGGCTCGTGGGCGGGCTCGGCCGGCTCGCGGGCGTCTGCGCCAACGAGATGGCGCCGGACGACGGTCGCGTCGTCACCGTCGACCACGGCTGCGGCGCGCACAGCGAGGCGCTGGTGCTGCCGTCGGCGTCGCCCGAGCTGCACGTCCCGACGTTCGAGGCGGCCCCCGAGGAGCCGGAGGACGCCGAGCCCGCCGCCGTCGAGGTCGTCGAGGTCGTCGAGGTCGTGGCGGTGGCGGTCGACGCCGCTGCCCCGGGGCAGGAGCCGGCCCCGGCCACCACCGAGGGCGAGCTCCCGCTGGGGCACCCGGCCGGTTCGGTCGACGACGCCGACGAGCGCGCGCCCGAGCCGTACGGGCACAGCTGACCTGAGCGCCGCCCCGGTGGCCGACCCGTTCGGCTGCGAGCAGCGCCGGGCGGCCGTGCTCACGGCCTGGGCCGCGGATCCCGCCCGGCTCCGCGAGGACACCAACGCCGAGCTCGACGCGGTCGCCGCGGGGCCGCCCGCCCGCCTGCTCGTCGAGCTGCTGCAGAACGCGGCCGACGCGGGCCGCGCCGCCGGAGCCGCCGCGCGGGTCCGCATCGCGTTGACCGACACCCACGCACTGATCGCCAACACCGGCGCGCCGCTGTCCGCGGCGGGTGTCGCCGGGCTCGCCACGCTGCGGGCATCCGGCAAGGTGGCCGGCGGCGCCGAGGGGGCGACCGGCCGGTTCGGCACCGGCTTCGCGGCGGTCCTGGCGCTCACCGACGCCCCGGAGGTCGTGAGCAGCGCGGGTTCCGTGCGCTTCGACCGGGCGGCCACCGCTGCACTGCTGCCCTCCCCGACGGCCGCCGCCCCGCCGGTCCTGCGGCTGCCGTTCGCCCTCGCCGCCGCCCCCCCCGCCGGCTGGACCACCGAGGTGCGGCTGCCGC
>JAOPWU010000125.1 GCA_025965515.1 Mycobacterium sp. | reverse complement strand
CGACCGCGGTCGGGTCGGCGGCGACCGCCGCCAGCGTGGCGGCCGGCACCCCGCCGGCCAGGGCACGGGCCGGCGTCGGCGTGGCGCTCCGCAGCCAGGTCCCGAAGACCCGTCGCGGATGGCTGGCACGCGTCATCAACCGGGCGGTGATCGCCAGCGCGACCACGGACGGGACCACCCGCCCCTGCGTCCAGTAGAGGTAGCGGGGGAGCTCCATCAGCCCGGTGAACAGCAGGGGGTAGATGAGCACGCCGTACGGGTTGTTGTTGCGGAAGCCGCGGTAGGTGAAGCCGACGACGATGCCGGCCACCACGAAGAAGACCATCCCGCCGGGGACGCCGAAGTCGAACAGCGGCTGGGCGAGCCCGCAGGGGTTGTTGAACTCCGGGTTGCCGAGCTGATAGAGCGCGTCGCCGTAGGTACCGGGGTTGAACCCGTGGCTGAGCAGCTGGAACAGGTGCAGCTGCGACAGTCCCGGCGTGGTCCACAGCGCCTGCAGGCTGCCGAAGGGCATCACGCCCTTGGGCTTGCCCGAGATCAGCGAGATGGCGCCGTTGTTGTATGCCGTCGCGTAGTACCCGGCGAGCCGGTGCACGACGAAGTCGGGGTAGCTCAGCGACGTACGCGTCCGGAAGAACACCCAGCTGCGCGAGTACTCGAAGAGGCCGAACACCACGAGCAGCACGGGGATGAACAGGATCGGCATGAACGGCACGAGCGAGCGGTAGCGGGACCGGTGCCGCATGCGCACCGCGGAGATCGCCAGCAGCGGGACCGCCAGCTCCAGGATCGCGAGGCGCTCGGTCAGGAAGAACGACCGCACCAACGCCAGCAGGAAGACGACCCCGAGGCGCCGCAGCACCCTGCCGTTGCGCCCCGTGATGGCCAGCCGCAGCCCGGCCAGGATCGTGAACGCGATGCCCATCTGGGTGAAGGTCGTGATGCCGGTGACCGGGGCGAACATGGTCTTCACCTGGCCGGTGAAGTTGTTCGTCAGCGCGTTCGCCAGCGTGGACGGGCGCGCCCCGCGAGCCACGCCGGCCGCCAGGAACGCCGCGTAGCCGAATGCGGTCAGCCAGAACGTGACGTTCATGGCCTTGTCCATGATGCGCAACTGGGCCTCGTCGAAGCCCGGCCAGGCGGGGCGCCAGCGGCTGGGGCGCAGGGCCTGCGGCAGCGCCGTCCCGATCGCCAGGAACACGGCGGCCATCAGGAACAGCAGCGCGTAGTGCCCGGTCATCAGCTTGGGGGACCGGAAGAACAGCCGGAAGTCGACCTGGGTGTTCGCGATCGACACGTACAGCGACAGCGGCACCACCATCAGGATCGTCCCGATGGGGGCGACCCACCACAGCCCGCGGGGGTGCGTCGGCGGCAGGCTCGCCCGACGGCGGGCAGCCCGTGTGGCGCGCCGCGCCCGCGGCGTGTTCCGCGTGCGCGCGGCCCGGCTCGGCAGCCCGGCCTGCGGCGGCAGCGCGACCCCGACCGGCGGCCGGTCACCGAGGACCGTCATCGGGCCACCGCCCGGTGGGCCAGCTCATGCGGCGGCACGTCCCGGAAGCCCGCGACGTTGCCCCGCAGCCAGGCCAGGTCGGCGCGGGCCAGCACCCGGTCGCCGCGGGCGGTCCGCACGCCGGCGGCCACGAGCTTGCGGGCCAGGTACCACGCCAGCAGGCTCTTCGGCAGGTCGCGCTTGCGCCACAGCCGGCCCTGCCCGCAGCCGTAGTTGAGCATCTTCGTCACGAACCGGTCGTCCGGGTCGTCCCGCGGCTCGTCCTGGAAGACGAGCAGCGTCGGGTCGTACGGCACGCGGCCGCCGGCCTCGATGACCCGCAGCAGCAGGTCGGACTCCTCGCACGCCCCGTACCAACCGGCGGACCCGACGCCCATGTCCTCGTCGAAGTCACCGACCTTCGCCAGCCAGTCCCGGCGGAAGAACATCGTGCTCATGATGCTGGTGCGCAGGAAGTTCCAGGCGCTGACCTCGGTCGGCTCCTGCATCCAGCGCAGCATCGACGACCGGCCGTCAGCGGTGACCTGCCGGCCGCACAGGGCGGCGGGCGCGTCGGCCGCGGTCAGCGCCGCGACGACCCGGGCCGGCGTCTCCGGCGGGTACCAGGCGTCGTCGTCCGGGAACGCGACGACCGGCGCCTGCGTGAGCGCCAGCCCGGCGTTGCGGCCGACGGACGCCCCCCGCCCGGAGGTGATGGCCCGCCACGGGACCCGCCACTGGTGACTCTCGAGCACCGCCGTGCAGCCGCGGTCGTCGGACTGGTCCACGAGGATCAGTTCCATCGACGCCGGGTCGGGGCAGGCGTCCAGGCTCTCGACGAGCCGTCGGAACGACGCGGGCCGGCCGATGGTGCTGACGACGATCCCCAGGGAAGCCCCCCCGGGGGAGCTCACTGCGGAACCGCGCCGCCGACGGGGACGCGATTGCCGTCCCGCGAGACCTCGCCCGGCCCGACGGGAGCGGGCCCGTCGCCGTCGGCGCGCCGCCGGCCGCTGCTCGCCGGGGCCGACTTCTTGGTCGGGCGGTTGACGATCGTGCCGAGCAGCGGGATGCGCTGCACCTCGAGGACCTCGAGCGCGGTCACGACGTCGACCTTGCGCGTCACGCCGCGGCCGGTCACGAGGGCGGCGCCGCCGGCCTGCCGGGCGAGCTCCGCACCGGTCAGGGACTCGGCGAGCGGCGGCGCGTCGATGACGACGCTCCAGCCGGTGCCGAGGCAGGCGGGCAGCAGCCCGGCGTAGACGGCCTGCGCGAGGCGCCGCAGGTCCGCGCGGCCGGTGGTGTCGACCAGCAGGACCCGGACGCCGGTGAGTCGACAGGTGACGGACAGGTCGCGGATCTCCGCGGCGGTCAGCGTCTCGCCCGTGAGGACGTCACCGACGCTGCGGGCGCCGGCGGGGATCTCCAGCGACTGGAGCACCTCCGCGTCGGCCGGCCCCAGGTTGGTGAGGACCAGCAGCACCGGCCCGGACTGCGCCATCTGCGCGGCGATCAGCGAGGAAACGTAGGTGGTGCCGACGCCGGCCGACGACCCGAGCAGCACGAGCGGCTCCCGGATGCCGCCGGCGGTGCGGGTGCGCTGCAGTTGCGCGGCGAGCAGCCGCGCCGCCGAGGCCACCGAGCCGGTGCGGGCGGCGGTGCGCAGGTCCGTCTTGGCGCGGGGCAGCTCCGGCAGCAGGACCGGGACGCCCAGGGGCCGGAGGTCCGAGGCCTGCCGCATCTTGGCGGTGAACCGCGGCCGCAGCAGCGGGAACGCCAGCCCGATGAGCGCGCCGAGGAGGGCGCCGAGGGCGCCGTCCCGCACGAGGGGCGAGAAGCCGGTCGGGGTGGGCGTCGCCGGCTGGAGGACGGAGACGGCGCCGGTCACGAGCGACTGGGACACCTGCAGCTGGCTGCTCGAGGCGAGGAGCCGGGCGTACTCGGACTGCAGCGCGGACTGCTGGCCGGGGGCGGCGGTGGCGAGCGACGCGCGGGTGTCGTTGAGCTGCTTCGTCAGCGTGGCCAGCGCGGAGTTGACCTCGTTGGTCAGCGTCTGCTGGCGGTTGCCGGAGTAGATCGCGGCCGTGGTGTTGGCGATGCGCAGCGCCTGGGTGGTGGTCGGGGCGGTCGCGGTGACGTTCACGACGTAGGTGGTGCCGACCTGCGCCGCGGAGACCTTGGGCGTGGCGGCGAGGCCGAGTCGCTGCCGGACCTGCTGACGCAGCTGGTCGCCGTTGAGGACGACGAGCTCGCTCTGCACGAACGCGGTCGCGTCGGTGTAGGGGCTGGAGGAGTTGCGGCTCCCCGACGCGTCGGTGGTCACGGCGGCATCGGGCAGGACCTGCAGCGTGGCGGTGGCCTGCTTCGTCGTCGCCACGGTCGAGCCGTAGCCGGCGCCGATCGCGCCGCCGACGATGAGGCCGGCGACCAGGCCGAGAAGGACCTGCCGGATCCGGCGGCCGGTGCTGCCGGGCAGCTCCGGCCCGGTCTCCGGGCTGGCGATCGGCTCCACGGTCACAGTCACGTTCCTTACCGTCGGGGGCGGGGCGGTCGGTCAGGGCGACCGGCCGTGCCAGGACCCCATGCGGGGACCGGGCGCGACCGGGGGTCGTGCCGGTGGCGGAACGGCACCACGGTGGGGTGCCGGACACACCTACTGGGAGTATCGGCTGTCGGGCCCGTTTGCGAAGGGCCGCAGCGAGGATCCGGGTCAGCGGCCGCCGGCGAGGAGGACCTCGCGCAGGGTCAGCATCATGATCTTCACGTCCAGCCACAGCGACCAGTTGGCGATGTAGTAGTTGTCGTAGCGGGCGCGCTCGGAGATCGACGTGTCCCCGCGCAGGCCGCTGACGGCGGCCAGGCCGGTGAGGCCGACCGGGACCCGGTGCCGGGCCGCGTACCGCTCGTGCTGCGCGCTGAACTGCTCCACGAACGTGGGGCGCTCGGGGCGGGGGCCGACGAGGCTCATGTCGCCCTTGATGATGTTCCAGAGCTGCGGGATCTCGTCGATCGACGCCCGGCGGATGAACCTGCCGAGCCGGCTGAGGCGGGGATCTGCGGCGATGTTCCACTGCGTCTGCGACTCGTGCTCGTCGGCCGGGCGCATGCTGCGGAACTTGTAGAGGCGGAACCGCCGGCCGTCGAGCCCGACCCGCTCCTGCAGGAAGAACACCGGGCGGCCGCTGTCGATGAGGATCGCGAGCGCGGTGACGGCGAGCAGCGGGCTGGCCAGGATGAGGCACAGCGCCGCGACGAACACGTCGAAGCCGCGCTTGATGAGCCAGCTCGGCCGCAGCGTCGGGTCGGGCCGCAGCCGCACCAGCGGCAGGCCGCGCAGCCGCTCGACGTCCGGGCCGTCGTGGTGCAGCTCGAACAGGCGGGGCACCACCAGCACCGCGCAGCCCGTCGAGTGCGATGCGATCACGGTGTCGACGAGCGTGGCCTCCTTGGCCGTGCTGAATGCCATGACGACCGTGGTGGCCCGGTGCTCGAGGATGGTCTGCGAGAGCTTCGACAGATCCGTGGAGACCAGCGGCCGGGGCAGCTCGTTCAGGGGCGTGTGGCAGTCGGCGTCGACGAAGCCGATGGGGCGCAGCCCGAGGTCGGCGTGCTCGATCATCGTCATGGCGAGCGCGGTGCCCACGCGGCCGGCGCCGAGGATCAGCGTGCGCTGCCCGAGCGGGAGCCGGCGGCGGGCCGTCCGCGCCACGAGCATGACCAACCCGTGCGCCAGGAGCGACACCCCGAAGAAGGTCGTCGGCAGCAGCAGGGTGTGCTCGTCGGTCGGGTGGTCCGCCGACACGACGGTCAGCAGCGCCAGGTAGACACCGGCCGCTGCGGCGGTCGCGTTGAACAGCCGGGGGATGTCCTCCAGCACGGAGAGCCGCAGCCGACGCCGGTACACCCGGGCGGCGAGCCGGGCCAGGATGACCAGGCCGCCGAACAGGAAGACCTGCTTCAACGTGGTGCCGACGAGCCAGCCGGCGCCGAACATGCCGAGCGCGTCGATGAGCAGCAGGCTCGCCGGGAGGCCGAGCACCCCGCGGAGGTGGGCGCGGCGCGGGACGACGTTGGAGGGGGCCCGGAGCAGCGCCCGGGCGTCCACGAGCGACCGCTTCTCGCCGAGCCGACGGCTGCGGCGGACCCGGTCGGTGACCTCCAGGTCGAGGACAGCCGTCGGTGCGACGCCTGTCATGTCGTCCAGCATGCTGAGCCTCTCCTCCCGGGGGCGACCGCGTCGGCCACGGGGCGTGGCCGATCGTGCGGATGTCGCGCTGGGTGGTGCGGGGGTGCCGCGCTGGCCTGTCGTCCGGCGGCCGTGCCGGAGGTCGGTGCGGTGTCGCGCTTGTTCAGGGACCCAACGCCACCAGTGAGGCGGAGGTCACGGCCTAGAAGCCACTTTTTGGGTGGGGCTTCTCACGGCACCCGGCGGCATCTCCGGGTCGCCGGAACCGCCGGAGCGGCATACCGTCCGACCGGCACGCGAGCGGTCCCACCCACGCACGCTTACCCCGTTGGTGCGGCAGTACAACCGACCTTTCGGACGATTGTGGCGGCTCGGACAGCATGCCCTTACAGAGGAGTTCCCTGTGCCGAGTCCCCGCCTGACCCGACGCGCGCTCCTGGGCGGTACGGGCGTGGTGGCCGCGTCGGCGCTGCTGGCCGCCTGCTCCGGGGGCTCGGGCAGCTCCGGTGGCCAGGGTGGGACCCCCTCGCCGGGCCGGGGCACCACCCGCTCCGTCGCGGACTTCGGGGCGGTGGGGGACGGCGTCGCCGACGACTCCGCCGCGATCGGCCGCGGTCTCGCCGCGACCCGGGACGGCGACGTGCTGGAGTTCCCGGCCGGCCGGACGTACCGGCACACGGGCGTGGTGACCGTCGCGACGCCGGGCGTGACGCTGTCGGGCGGCGGGACCCTGCTGGCGGACAACGAGCGTGCGTCGGCGCTGCGGCTGGTCGCCGACCGCATCGTGCTGTCGGGGCTCACGCTCGCGGTGCGCGCCACCACCCGGCGGTGGGACGGCCTCGACCAGCACCGGCTGTTCATCGGGGCGTTCGGCGGCATCGCCGTCCGGGGCGTCACGGTCACGGGGTCCGCCGCCGCGGGCGTGTTCGCGCAGGGCGCCCGGCAGCTCGTGCTGGACGCCGTGACCGTCGCGGACACCCGCGCCGACGGCATCCACCTGACCGGCGGCTGCCGCGGTGTCGCGGTGCGCTCGCCGCGGGTGAGCCGCAGCGGCGACGACGGCGTGGCGGTGGTCTCCTACCGCTCCGACAAGGCCGTCTGCTCCGAGATCACCGTTTCCTCGCCGACGGTGGAGCGGACGGTCGGTGGCCGGGGCGTCAGCGTGGTGGGCGGCACTGACATCAGCTACACGGACGTGACCGTGACCGACAGCAACGCCGCCGCGGTGTACCTCGCCTGCGAGGGGAAGCCGTTCGACACCCGGCCGACCTCGCGCGTCACCGTCACCGGCGGCACCCTCACCGGCTCGAACTACAACAAGGCCATCGACCACGGGGCGGTCCTCGTCTACGCCGGGGCGGGCTCGGTCTCCGACGTGCGCGTCAGCGGGCTCACCGTCACCGGCACCCGGCCGACCGCGAGCCGGCAGGTCGGCGTCGTCACGGACAACGGCGGCACGCTCAGCGGCATCACCTTCGAGAAGCTGACGCTGGCGCCGTCGCCGCAGCCGTACGCGAGCAACGCGGGCGCCCAGTGCTGCACGCGCGCCGGCTGGACCATCACAGGCTGACCGGGCGGGCGCGGGGCACCTGCGACAATCGCCGTCGAGCGCGCCCGCCGCCGGGTGCCCGCAGCAGCGACGGGGTGGGCGTGAAGGTCACGATCGTGCACGAGCGGTTCACGGAGTTCACCGGCTCGGAGCAGGTCGTCGAACAGCTCGCCGCGATCTACCCCGACGCGCCGATCTGGGCGCCCGTGGGGAACCTCGACGTCGTCCCCGCGGAGCTTCGGGACCGCGTGCACGTCACCCGGCTGTCGGCGCTGCTGCGCGGCGGGGCGGGTGGCTACGCGCACCTGCTCCCGGCGCTGCCCGTCGCGATGCGCCGACTGCCGGTCGGCACGCCCGACGTCGTGCTCGCGAGCCACCACGCCTTCGCCAGCCAGGTCACCTACGCGACCACGGCGCCCGTCGTCGCCTACGTGCACAGCCCGGCGCGCTGGGTGTGGGACCCGGCGATGCGCTCCGGCGAGATCGGCGGCGCAGTGGGCGAGGCCGCGCTCGCGGCGTTCGCGGCCGCGTTCCGGCCGGCCGACGTCCGCGCCGCGCGGCGGCTCACCCGGATCGTCGCCAACTCCACCGCCGTGGCCGAGCGGGTGCGGGACTGGTGGGGCCGCGACGACGCGGTCGTCGTGCCGCCCCCCGTCGACGTCGACAAGTACTCGCCGGACCCGTCCGTGCCCCGCGAGGACTTCTTCCTCATGGCCGGCCGCCTGGTGCCGTACAAGAACCCGCAGCTCGCGATCCGCGCCGCGCAGGCTGCCGGCAAGCGGCTCGTCATCTGCGGCGACGGGCGCGCTGCCGAGGACTGCCGGCGGATCGCGGGGCCGGACGTGGAGCTGCTGGGCCGCGTCGACGACGCGACGCAGCAGGACCTGATGCGCCGCTGCGCCGCGCTGCTCATGCCCGGCGTCGAGGACTTCGGCATCGTGCCCGTCGAGGCGCAGGCGACCGGCGCTCCCGTCATCGCGGTCCGCGCGGGCGGGGCGCTGGACTACGTCGAGCCGGGCCGGACGGGTGAGTTCGTGGCCGCCGACGCCGCGGACCCGGACGCCGCGTGGGCCCAGGCGCTGACGGAGTTCCGGCCGGGGGACTACGACCCGGCGGCGATCCGCCGGCACGCGGAGCGGTTCAGCCCGGCGTCGTTCCGGGCGGCGATGGCGGAGGCCGTGGCGTCGGCGGTGCGCTGACCCGCGCCGGCGGCGGCCTCACGCCGCGTGCGCCCGCTCGGGCAACGTCACGTAGCGCAGCGCGGTCCGCACCGGACCGGGCAGCAGCGGGTTGAGCCAGCGGGCGTCCTCCGGGCTGAGCACCTTGGCCACGACGCAGACCGCCAGCAGTACGACGGTCCCGGAGATGCCCGCCGTGACCGCAGCCAGGAGCTGCACCAGCGAGCCCTGCCCCAGGGCGGTGGTGACGGCCCCCGCCAGCGCGTGGCCGACCGCCGCCCCCGCGGCGCTCGCGACCGCCATCGCGAGGAGGTTGCGCCCGCGCCACCCCACCGGGCCGGTCTTGCGGACCGTGTACCAGAGCAGCCCCGCCGACAGCGTCGCCTGCCCGACGATGTTGGCGACGACCGCACCGCCCGCGGAGATGACCGGGACCAGCCCGATGGCCAGCCCCACGTCCACGACGGCCGCCACGAGCCCGCAGCTGATGATCACCCGGACGCGGCCCTGGCCGGCCCAGTACTGCTCGGTGAGGCCGGTGGGGACCGAGGCCAGGAGCACGAGCCCCGCGAGGGGCACCAGGTGCGCCGCCTGCTGGTACTGGTGGCCGTAGACGAAGAGGATCATCGACGGCCCGCAGGCGGCCACCAGGCCTGTCAGCGGCATGGAGATCAGCGTGCCGAGGCGCAGGGCGTGCTTCACGTGCCGCGTCGCGGACGCCATGGAGCCGGCGCCGTCGGCGCTGGCGATGACCGGCAGGGCGGCCCCCGCCACCATGTTCGGCACCATCGAGATCAGGTTCACGACCATGAACGCGATGGAGTACATGCCGACCTCGCGGTCGGTCGACAGCACCGTCAGCACGATGAACTCGACGCGCTTGGTGACGACCTGGGCGATGAGCTCGTTGGTCGAGAACAGCAGCCACAGCCGCGCGATGGGCTGCGGCGGACGGAGGCCGACGCGGGGCCGCGCGCCGCCGGCCCCGTCGTCCAGCCCGACGCCGCGGTAGCGGGTGAAGACGACGGCCATCATCAGCGCGGCGGCCACCGCGTCGCCGGCGAAGATCCCGATGATGCCGGAGCCCGCCAGCACCGCGGCGATGCCGATCGGGGGCCCCAGCAGGCCGACGACCAGCCGGATCTTCGCGAGTGGCGCCCAGCCCTCGCGCAGCAGCACGCGGATGGCGACGCCCATCACGGCGGCGTCCATGATGCTGACGGCGCCGATGAGCATCCAGCTGGGCAGGTCGTGCCCCTGCGCCAGCCCGGCCAGCGTCATGGAACCGAAGACCAGCGTGCCGGCGAAGATGTGCGCCCGCGTCGTCCAGCGGGTGAACCGGCGCAGCCCCTCCTCGTCGCCGCTGCCCTGCAGGTACCCCATGGTCCGCAGGCAGGCCCGGGTGAGGCCGCCCTGGAGCGTCATGGCCAGCGCCGAGTTGCAGTAGGCGATCAGGCTCTGCCGCCCCAGCGCGTCCGCGCCCAGCAGGCGCGCCGCGATGACGCCGAGCACCGTGACGCCGATGGTGGGGAGCAGCTGGCTCGCGGCCGCCCACAGGCCGCCGGTGACGATCCTGCGGCGGCCGCCCGCGGGCGTGGGCGGGGCGGGGCGGGCGGACTCGAACGCCTCGAAGGCCTCGGTGCCGGTGGCGCCGTCGGTGGTGGCCGACAGCGTGGAGGCCCCCTGGGGCACGTCGAGCATGCCGCCCCCGTGCTCGGCACGCTGGTTCTCCATCGTCATGCAGGGTAGCTGCGGTCGGGTCGTACGGCGCGTTGTTCGCCCGGTCCGACCCGTTCGGGCGTACCGCTGAGCCAGTGGGCTTTCACTCACGTTCCAGGCGACGGTGCACGGGAGCCGGTACCGTTCGGGCGGTGGGACAGCCTGCGCGCGACCGCACCGCGGCAGACGTCTCTTCCGCGCCGGGGTCGGCCGGTCGGCGCCGCAGCATCGTGGTCGTCGCCTATTACGCGGCCGACGACCTGCGGACCTGCCTGCTCGCGCTCCGCCCGGAGGAGCGCGTCGTCGTGGTCGACAACTCCGCAGACCCGGCGGTCCGCGCCGTCGCCGAGAAGGCCGGCGCGCAGTACCTGGACTCGGGCGGCAACCTGGGGTTCGCGGGCGGCGTGAACAAGGGCCTCGCCCGGCTCGGGGGCCCGGCGGAGCTCGAGGGCGACGTGCTCCTGCTGAACCCGGACGCCATCACCTCGAGCGAGGTGCTCGACGCGCTGCAGGCGGAGTTCGCGCGGCCCGGCAACGAGCGCCTGGCGGCCGTCGCCCCCGTGCAGCGCGAGCCCGGCGGCCGCGACCTGCAGCAGGTGGGCTGGCCGTTCCCGACGCCCCGGCGCGAGTGGCTGAAGGCCCTCGGGCTCGGCCGGCGCCTGCAGCCGGACGACTTCCTGGTGGGCTCGGTGCTGCTGCTGCGCCGGGAGGCGCTCGCGGAGCTCGGCGGCCTGGACGAGCGGTACTTCCTGTACTCGGAGGAGACCGACTGGCAGCGCCGCGCCGTGCTGCGCGGCTGGCGGCTCGCGCTGGTCGACTCGGTCGTCGCGGAGCACGCCGGCGGCGGCACCAGCGACGACCTCACGCGGCGGGAGACGCTGCAGCAGGCGGCCCAGGAGACGTACATCCGCCGCTGGTACGGGCCGCTCGGCTGGCAGGCCTTCCGCTGGGCGGTGGTGCTCGGCTTCGGTACGCGCGGCCTGCTGCGCCGCGGCGAGCGCGGCCGCCAGGCGCGCTTCCTCGCCCGGCTGTACCTGGCGGGGCCGCGTTCCCGGGCCGAGCTGGGCGCCGAGCGGCAGAGCCACCCGAGCGTCGCGCACATCGTCACCGGGCGCACGCCCACGCCGGCGCAGCGGGAGATCGCCGCCATCGCCGAGCAGCAGGCCGGGGAGGGTCACGACGTGACACTCATCGGGGCACCGGCGGTGGCCTCGGTGGCGCCGACCGTGCGGTGGCTCCCCGGCGCCGGCGCGGTCGGGGCGGCCCGCTCGCTGCTGCGCTGCGGCGCCGTCGACAGCGTCGCCGTCTACGACCCGGCCGGCCGGCTGGCCGCCCGGGCCGTCCGGCGCCTGGTGGGCGCCCCGGTCGTCGTGGGCCGCTGAGTGCGCATCACCCAGGTCGTCGTGACCGACGCGTTCGCCGGCACGGAGCGGTACGTGGTCGAGGTCGCGAACCGCCTCGCCGACCGCGGCCACGACGTGCAGGTGCTCGGCGGCGCGGCCGGGACGATGCCCGGGCTGCTCGAGAGCGGGGTCCGCTGGGCTCCCGCCGCGTCGCTGCAGCAGGCGGTCGCGGCGCTGGTCCGCGGCGGTCGCCGTGACATCGTGCACAGCCACCTCACCAAGGGTGACTTCGCCGCGTTCCTGGCCGTGCCGGCGACCGGCGGGCGCCGGGTGGCGACGCGCCACATCCTCATGCCGCGCGGGTACGGCGCCGCCGCGCAGCGCTTCGGCCGGCTGGTGACGCGGGGCCTGGCGTGCGAGATCGCGGTGAGCCGCTTCGTCGCCGACGGGGTCGAGACCCCCTGCGACGAGATCCTCCTCAACGGCGTGCGCAGCACCGCTGGAGGACCGGTCGCCTCGGACCGGTCGCGGACGGTGCTGGTGGCCCAGCGGCTGGCGGAGGAGAAGGCCACCGACGTGGCCCTCCGCGCCTGGGCCGCGTCGGGCCTGGGGCAGGACGGGTGGTCGCTGGTGGTGGCCGGCAGCGGCCCGGAGCGCCCTGCGCTGGAGGAACTGGCGGCCGAGCTCGGGGTGGCCGCGTCGGTGACGTTCGCGGGGTGGGTGTCCGACCTGCCGGACCGGTTCACCCGCGCCGCAGGCCTGCTGGCGCCCGCGCCGGCCGAGCCGCTGGGCTTCAGCGTGCAGGAGGCGATGGCTGTGGGGCTGCCGGTGGTGGCGTCCGACGCGGGCGGCCACGCCGAGACGGTGGGCACGGTGGCGGGCGCGCTGCTGTTCCCGCCCGGCGACGTGGCCGCATGCGCCACGGCGCTGCGCCGGCTCGCGGGGGACGGCGGCCAGCGCGTCGCGTACGGCGCCCGGCTGCAGGCGCGCCAGCGCGAGGCCTTCGAGCTGGAGGGGCACGTGACGGCGCTGGAGAAGATCTACGCCGCGGTCGCCCGGCCGGGGCGCGAACCGAGGGGTGGGGCGTGAAGGGCATCGTCCTGGCCGGGGGCTCGGGCACGCGGCTGTACCCGATCACGCAGGCCATCAGCAAGCAGTTGATGCCCGTGTACGACAAGCCGATGATCCACTACCCGCTGTCGACGCTCATGCTGGCGGGGATCCGGGACATCCTGATCATCACGACGCCGCAGGACGAGCCGCAGTTCCGGCGCCTGCTCGGCGACGGCTCGCAGTACGGCGTCGCGTTCAGCTACGCGACGCAGGCCTCGCCGAACGGGCTGGCGGAGGCGTTCCTCATCGGCCGCGAGTTCGTCGGGAACGACAGCGTGGCGCTGGTGCTGGGCGACAACATCTTCTACGGGCCCGGCTTCGGCGAGCAGCTCAAGCAGTACACCGCCCCGACGGGCGGGGCCGTCTTCGCCTATCACGTGGCGGACCCCGAGCGGTACGGCGTCGTCGAGTTCGACGCCGAGAAGCGGGTCGTCTCGGTCGAGGAGAAGCCCGAGAAGCCGCGCAGTAACTACGCCATCGTGGGGCTGTACTTCTACGACAACGACGTGCTCGAGATCGCCGCGGGCATCCGGCCGTCCGAGCGCGGCGAGCTGGAGATCACCCACGTCAACGAGGCGTACCTGCGCCGCGGGACCCTCGAGGTCGCGGTCATGGACCGCGGCACCGCGTGGCTGGACACCGGGACCTTCACGTCGATGATGCAGGCCGCGCAGTTCGTGCAGGTGATCGAGGACCGGCAGGGGCTGAAGATCGGCTGCCTGGAGGAGGTCGCCTGGCGCGAGGGGTACATCGACGACGCCGCGCTCGAGGCGTTGGCCCAGCCGCTGCGCAAGAGCGGGTACGGGGCGTACCTGCTGGGGCTGCTCGCCCAGCGCTGAGCCGGAGCCCTCGGCTCCCGCCGCGCGGCACTGCATCACCCGATCGGGTGATAGCGCAGGCGTCGTGGCTCTCGTTGGTGCTTTCGACGCACCGACGGCGCTGCCCGCGCCCTTGCCCCTGGAGTTCCCGTGACGCGCTCGGCCACCCGCCTCTCGCCGGCCCGCCGTTCCGTTGCCGCCGCGGGCATCGTCCTCGCCGCCGTCCTGGGCGGCGCCGCGAGCGTGGGCACGGCGGCCGCAGCCGAGCAGCCGGCGATCAGCACGCCGGGCACGCTCGCCGACGGCTCCGCCGCTGGGACGTCGACCACCGCGCCGACCGACCGGCCGGTGGTGCCGGTCCGGCAGACCGGCACGGGCCTGGTCGCGAACCCGGTCGTCATCGAGACGCCGACCGCCGCCCCGGCCGTCCCGGTGCGGCAGACCGGCACCGGCAGCACCGCGAGCCCCGTCGTGATCCAGTCGGCGCCGGCTGCGGCCCCTGCCGTCGCTCCCGCTCCCACGGCCGCCGCCCCCGCGGCCCCGGCCGCACCCGTCACCGTGCGGACGGCTACCGCGTCCGGCTCCTACGCCGACTACGTCGACGCCGGGCAGCCCGCCACGGCCGCGACCACCGCCACGACCACCGCCACGGCCACCGCTGCGGCCGCCACCGCGGACGCCGCCCCGGACGCTGCGGCCACAGTCGCGGCGCAGCCCGTGGCGACCCGCGGCGACGTCAACCCGGCTGCCGGGCTGCTGCTCGGCGCGGAGCTGCTCGGCAGCATCGCGGTCGCCGCCGCCGGCATCGCGCTGCGGGCCCGCGCCGCGCGTCGCCACCAGGCCTGACTCCTCCCGGCTCCGGGCCGCGCGACCCGCTCCGCCTCCCGCCGGGCGACACCAGGCACGCCAGGGCGTGCACCGTGTCGCCCGGCCTCCAGCGGGGGTAGGAGCGCGGAGCCCGCGCCGCCGCCCGAGGAGCCCGCATGACCCACCCCGCCCCGCTGCCGCCGTCCGGCCGCCAGTTCGTCATACGTTCCGGCGACGCGGCGGCGGTCGCGGTCGAGGTCGGCGGCGGGCTGCGCTCCTTCCGCGTCGGTGACGTCGACGTCCTCGACGGCTACGCCGAGGACGAGCGGGCGTCCGCCGGCCGCGGCCAGGTCCTCGCGCCGTGGCCCAACCGGCTCGCCGACGGCCGCTGGACCTACCGCGGCGAGCCGCAGCAGCTCCCGATCTCCGAGCCGGCGACGAACACCGCGAGCCACGGGCTCGCCCGCTGGTTGACGTGGTCGCCGGTCCAGCAGGCCGCCGACGCGGTGACCCTGCAGGTGACCGTCCAGCCGCAGCCCGGCTGGCCCGGCCGCGTGACGCTGCGGACTGCCTACCGGCTCCGCGGCCCGGAGCTGACCGTCACGCTGTCGGCCCGCAACGACTCCGCCGCCGCGCTGCCCGTCGGCCTGGGCATGCACCCGTACCTCGCGGCGGGCGCGCCGGTCGACGACTGCCTGCTGGACCTGCCGGTGACGGAGCGCGCCGAGACCGACGACCGGGGTCTGCCGACCGGCCGGGTGCCGGCCGAGCCGCGGCACGGCTGGCGCATCGGGGACACGCAGCTGGACACGCCGTTCACCGGGCTGCGCCGGGAACCCGACGGCTGGGCGCACGTCCGGCTGGCCCGCCCCGACGGCCGCACCGTCGTGCTGTCGGTCGACGGGGCCTGGCGGTGGCTGATGGTCTACACGGGCGACAAGGCGGGCCCGGGGAGGGCGCGGCGCGGCCTCGCCGTCGAGCCGATGACGTGCCCGCCGAACGCGCTGGCGTCCGGCGAGGACCTGGCGGAGCTGGTGCCGGGGGCCACGCTGGCAGGGTCCTGGCGCATCGGGCTCGCCGGGCTCTGAGACACTTTCCCCATCGTCCTGGTGCGCCGCCGCGCGCCCGCCCCTCGCCCGTCCCTTCGGAGATCCGTGAGCACGTACCAGCTGAGCCACCTGGCGACCCTCGAGGCCGAGGCGATCCACATCATCCGCGAGGTGGTGGCGGAGTTCGAGCGGCCGGTGCTGCTGTTCAGCGGCGGCAAGGACAGCATCGTCATGCTGCGGCTGGCGGAGAAGGCGTTCTGGCCGGGCCGCATCCCCTTCCCGGTGATGCACGTGGACACCGGTCACAACTTCGACGAGGTTCTCGCCTTCCGGGACCGGCGGGTGGCGGAGCTCGGCGTGCAGCTGGTCGTCGCGAGCGTCGAGGAGGCGATCCGCACCGGCCGCGTGCGCGAGCTGCCCGGGCAGTCGCGCAACCGGCTGCAGACGGTGCCGCTGCTGGACGCCATCGAGGAGCACCGGTTCGACGCCGCGTTCGGTGGCGCCCGCCGCGACGAGGAGAAGGCCCGGGCCAAGGAGCGGGTCTACAGCTTCCGCGACGAGTTCGGCCAGTGGGACCCCAAGAACCAGCGCCCCGAGCTGTGGTCGCTGTACAACGGCCGGCACCACCCGGGCGAGCACATCCGCGTCTTCCCGCTCTCCAACTGGACCGAGCTGGACATCTGGCAGTACATCGCCACGGACGGCGTCGCCATCCCGGCGATCTACTACGCCCACCAGCGGCAGGTCGTCCGCCGCGACGGGATGCTCCTGGCCATCGGGCCGCACGTCCCGGTGCGCGAGGGCGAGCCGGTCGAGGAGCTGACCGTCCGCTACCGCACGGTCGGCGACGCGACCTACACCGGTGCCGTCGAGTCGACGGCCGCGACGGCCGAGGAGGTCGTCGCCGAGGTGGCCGCGACGCGGCTCACCGAGCGCGGCGCCACCCGCGCCGACGACAAGGTCAGCGAGGCATCCATGGAAGACCGCAAGAAGGAGGGGTACTTCTAGTGGAGCTGCTGCGGCTCGCGACGGCGGGGTCCGTCGACGACGGCAAGAGCACGCTCATCGGACGGCTGCTGTTCGACACCAAGACGATCTTCGAGGACCAGCTGGAGGCCGTCGAGCTGGCGTCCAAGCGCCGGGGCGACGAGTACACCAACCTGGCGCTGCTCACGGACGGCCTGCGCGCGGAGCGCGAGCAGGGCATCACGATCGACGTCGCCTACCGGTACTTCGCCACGCCGAAGCGCAAGTTCATCATCGCGGACACCCCCGGGCACATCCAGTACACCCGGAACATGGTCACCGGCGCCTCGACCGCCGACGTCGCCGTGATCCTCGTGGACGCGCGCAAGGGCATCCTCGAGCAGTCGCGCCGCCACGCGTTCCTCGCGACGCTGCTGCGCGTGCCGCACATCGTCGTCGCGGTGAACAAGATGGACCTCGTCGACTACAGCGAGGCGCGCTTCACCGAGATCGCGGACGAGTTCCGGGACTTCGCCACGAAGCTCGAGATCCACGACCTCGCCTTCATCCCGGTGTCGGCGCTCAAGGGCGACAACGTCATCGGCCGCTCCGACAACACGCCCTGGTACGACGGCGCCTCGCTGCTGCACCACCTGGAGAACATCCACGTGGCCAGCGACCGCAACCTGATCGACGCGCGCTTCCCGGTGCAGTACGTGATCCGCCCGATGAGCGAGGCGCACCACGACTACCGCGGCTACGCGGGCCAGGTCGCCGGCGGCGTCTTCAAGCCGGGTGACGAGGTGGTCGTGCTGCCGAGCGGCCTCACCACCACCGTCGCCGGCATCGACACGGCCGACGGGCCCGTCACCGAGGCGTTCCCGCCCATGTCGGTGACGATCCGACTGGCCGACGACGTCGACGTCTCCCGCGGTGACCTCATCGCGCGGCCCCACAACCAGCCGGCGCCGCTGCAGGACGTCGACGCGATGGTCTGCTGGATGTCGGAGACGCCGCTGCGGGTGGGCGGCAAGTACGCGCTCAAGCACACGACGCGCGCGGCGCGCACGGTGGTCAAGGAGCTGCAGTACCGGGTGGACGTCAACACGCTGCACCGCGACGGGACCGCCACCACGCTGACGCTGAACGAGATCGGCCGGCTCCGGCTGCGGACCACCGTGCCGCTGCTCGCCGACCCGTACACGCGCAACCGGAACACGGGCTCGTTCATCCTCATCGACGAGGCCACCAATGACACCGTCGCCGCCGGGATGGTGCTGGGCCACGCCTGAGGCGCGCCGTCAGGGGAGCAGCAGCCCCTCGGCCGCCAGCAGGGCCAGCACCCGCTCGGCGGCCTCGTCGACCGGCACCTGCGAGGTGTCGAGCACCAGGTCGGCGTCGGTCGGCGCCTCGTAGGGGTCCGAGATCCCGGTGAACTCCGGGATGAGCCCGGCGCGGGCCTTGGCGTAGAGCCCCTTGCGGTCCCGCGCCTCGCAGACCTCCAGCGGCGTCGCGACGTGCACCAGCACGAACCGGCCGTAGGCCTCGACCATCGCCCGCACCTGGGCGCGGGTGGCGGCGTACGGCGCGATGGGGGCGGCGAGCGCGACGCCGCCGTGCTTCGTGATCTCCGCGGCGACGTACCCGATGCGGCGGACGTTGGTGTCCCGGTCCGCGCGGGAGAAACCCAGCTCGCTCGCCAGGTGCGAGCGGACGACGTCGCCGTCCAGCAGCGTCGCGGTGCGGCCGGCCGCCAGCAGCCGGACCAGCACGCGACCGGCGACGGTCGACTTCCCCGAGCCGGACAGCCCGGTGAACAGCACGGTGATCCCCCGACCGGGCGGCCGGACGGGCTCCCCGGCGGCCCACCCGGCGAGCGGCAGCGGCTCCAGGCCGGCCGCGCGGGCGGCGGC
>JAOPWU010000260.1 GCA_025965515.1 Mycobacterium sp. | reverse complement strand
GGCACCGTCGCCGCGGAAGCCGTTCGCCGCCGCGAACCGCTGCCCGAGGTCCCGCATCGCCGCGCCGCCACCGCCCCCGCCCGGCCCGCCGCCGCGCCCCAGGATCCGGCTCAGCCCGTTGTAGCCCAGCGCCAGCTGCAGCACGCTGTTGTTCGTCGACCCGCCGAGGTACGGCCGCGACGACGCCGGCCAGAGCACCGTGACCAGCACCCACCAGCCGCCCGCCGCCACCATCGCGGCGCCGCCGGCCAGCAGCTGCAGGATCCGCCGCGGCAGCGGCGTCGGCGCCACCACCAGGTACGTCAGCGCGAACGCCGGCAGCACCAGGAACGCCTGCAGCATCTTCGTGATGAAGCCGAACCCCAGCGCCGCCCCGGCCAGCAGCAGCCAGCCGGTCGCCGCCCCCTCGGCGGCCCGGACCAGGCAGTACGCCCCCGCGACCAGCAGCAGCACCAGGAGCGCGTCCGGGTTGTCGAACCGGAACATCAGCACGGCCACCGGCGTGACCGCCAGCGCCCCGGCGGCCAGCAGCCCCGTTCGCGGCCCGGCCCACCGCCGCACCGCGGCGTAGAGCAGCGCCACCGACGCGACACCCTCCAGCGCCTGCGGCACCAGCACGCTCGCGCTCGAGAAGCCGAAGATCCGCGCAGCCAGCCCCATGACCCACAGGGACGCAGGTGGCTTGTCGACGGTGATCGCGTTGCCCGGGTCGAGCGAGCCGAAGAGGAACGCCTTCCAGCTCTGCGTCCCCGCCTGCACCGCGGCCGCGTAGAACTGGTTCGCGTACCCCGACGCGGTCAGGCCCCACAGGTAGAGGACGGCGGTCGCGACCAGCAGCCCCAGCAGCGCTGGCCGTGTCCACGGCGGGTCCCCGGCCGGGCCGCGCACGAGCCGCCGGCCCCACCCGGCGGCCGACCCCCGGGCGAACGGGGGGAACCCGGGGGCCGGCCGGTCCGTGGCGGTGCGCTGGGTCGTCGTGACGTCGGTCACCGGGCCTCCAGCGGGGTCCGCGCGAGCTGCGAACGGACCGTGTCGGGCGGAAGTTCCCCGCGCAGCCGGGCCCGCAGCAGCCGCGCGATGCCGGCCAGGTCACCCCGCGCGGTGGCGACCACGTCGACCCGGCTGTCGGGGTCGTCGACCCAGTCCACGGGCACCTCGTGGATCCGCAGCCCGGCGCGCTGCGCCAGCACCAGCAGCTCCGTGTCGAAGAACCACCCGGTGTCGGCCACCAGCGGCAGCAGCTCCTGGGCCACGTCGGCGCGGATGGCCTTGAAGCCGCACTGCGCGTCCGTGAACCGCGCCCGCAGCAGCCCGTGCAGCAGCGCGTTGTAGCCGCGGGAGAGCACCTCCCGCTTCGCCCCGCGGACCACGCGAGCCCCGCGGGCCAGCCGCGTCCCGATCGCGATGTCGGAGTGCCCGCTGACCAGCGGCGCGACCAGCGGCAGCAGCGCCGCCAGGTCCGTCGACAGGACCACGTCGGTGTACGCCAGGATCAGCGCGTCGGAGCTGCCCCAGGCCGTGGCCAGCGCCAGCCCCCGGCCCTTGTCCGCCAGGTGCAGCACCCGCAGCCCCGGCAGCGCGCGGGCCAGCTCGTCCGTCAGGGCCGGCGTCGCGTCCGTCGAGGCGTTCTCCGCGATGGTGATCCGGCAGGGGAACGGCAGCTCCGCCGTCAGGTAGGCGGCGAGCCGGTGCACGCATGGCGCGAGGTCGCGTTCCTCGTTGTGGACGGGCACGACGACGTCGAGCACGGGACGGACCCCCGGGCTTGCCACGCCGGGGACGGGGGCGGGGAGGGTTCGGCTGGTCACGGCAACCATCGTCCCCAGGCGGTCACCCGTTCGGGTGGCGCTGAGCTGGGAGGATGCTGCCAGCTCGCCGAGGGGCCGGGCCTGGCTCACAGCCGCCCGCTGTGCCACCGTGCCGCTATGTGCCGAAGCATCCACGTGCTGCACAACTTCGAGCCCCCGGCCACGGAGGCGGAGGTGCTGGCCGCCGCGCTGCAGTACGTCCGGAAGATCAGCGGCTCCCCGAAGCCCTCCGCGGCGAACCGCGCGGCCTTCGACCTGGCCGTCGAGCGCGTCGCCGCCGCCACCGGCGAGCTGCTGGCGTCGCTGGTCACGACGGCGCCGCCGCGCGACCGCGAGATCGAGGCGGCGAAGGCCCGGGAGCGGGCCGCGCAGCGCTACGCCTGACCCGTTCGGGTGACGCAGCTCGCGCACGATATGTCCGAGTCGGTGCTTCAGGCGCGTCACCCGAACGCCGAAGCAGGGGCGTGCGCAGCGAGAGGCTCCTCCGGTGGGCCCGGCGCCTCACGGACGGGGCCGGGCGCGCCCTGCAGCCATGCACGCCCCTCCTGGCGACGCAGGACCCGCTGACCGGGCTGGACGATGCCGCCACGTTCGACCTCCGGCTCGAGGAGCTCCTCGCGCAGGCGGTCTCCGTGGTCGTCGTGGTGTGCGCGGTCGACGGCCTGCCCCCGGCGGCCCAGCCCGGTGGCGACCCGACCTCCGACGCCGTGCTTCTCGCCGTCGCCATGCGGTTGCGCGCGGCCGTGCGGGCGGACGACCCCGTGGCCCGCGTGGGCGACCACCGGTTCGCCGCGCTCGTCGCGAGCTACGACAGCGCGGCCGCCCGCGCGCAGCTGGAGAGCCGACTCGCCACGGTCTTCGCGCTGCCGCTGACCCTGCCGGGGGAGGCGGAGCAGGCGCTCGCCGACCGGGCCACCGTCCACCTCGGGATCTCCACCAGCGACGACCTCGAGCCGGCCACCGCCGCGGGCCTGGTGGCGGCGGCGGCCGCGCGGCTGCCCCGCCGGACGCCGACCGAGTCCCGGGCGCAGCGCTAGCGGCAGGCGCTTCGTCCGATTCGGTCGCCACACGAGCGCCGACAGCAGTACGGTCGCCGTCGCCCCCGCGCGGGGTGGCCGGGGTCGCTCGCTCCGGCCGGACACCTCACCGCCGAGGAGTCGCCGTGCAGCTGCGTCGCCGAACCCTGCCCGCCGCGGCTGCCGCGGTCCTGGCCGCCGGGGTGCTCGCCGCCCCGGGCACTGCCGCCGCCGCCGCCACCGCCACCGCCGCCCCCGCACCTCCGCCCCCGGGCGGACCCGGCGCCACCAGCCACCAGGACCTGTCCCGCAAG
>JAOPWU010000180.1 GCA_025965515.1 Mycobacterium sp. | reverse complement strand
CCCGCCGCCACGGGCAGCAATGCCCCGCCCGACCCGGACCGCCGCGCGGCCGCGACCCCCGTCGGCCCCGCGCCGGGCGACGCGCCCGGCTGCTCCAGCGCCGGCACCGGGAGCCGGAACACCGGCGCGCCCACGCTCTCGCTCGTGGTCACGAGCTCCCGCCCGTCCCGGGTGAAGGCGATCCCCTCCCCCTGCGGGGACTCGGGCAGCGGGACGACGGTCGGGGTGCCCGTGACGGCCCGCGCCACCGCGTCGGGCCCCGCGCCGGGAACCCGGTACAGGTAGGCGTCGGTGTAGGTCCGCAGGACCACCAGCGAGCCGTCGGGGCTCACGTCGCCGCCCGTCACCGACAGCTCCCCGAGCGCGCCCGCCGCCGGCGGGCCACCCGGGGTGCCGGTGAGCCGGGTCGTCACGGTCCCGAGCTCCGTCAGCGTCCCCCGAGCCGGCAGCGGCAGCGGGGCGCCGAAGACCTTCGCCTGGCCGCTGTACGTCTTGGTGACGACGAACAGCCGCCCGGTCCGGGGGTCCGCGAGCAGCGTCTCGGCGTCGTGCGGGCCGTCGGGGTAGAGCAACCGGTGGGGCGTCGACGCGACGGGGACCGTGGGGGCCGGGGCGGCAGTCGGCACGGTCGGTTGGGCGACGGCGTGGACCAGGATCCCCTGGTCGCGGGTGGCGTCGTTGTCGCCGATGTCCCCGAGCCAGAGCGTCGGGGCGCCGGTCGGCCCGGGGCCGCGGGCGATGTCCTCCCAGTCGCGGGCCTGCACCTCGGGCAGCGTGTAGACCGCCCGCGTACGGCAGGTGGCGTCGAGCGCGAAGAACCGCGCGGTGTCACCGCTGTCGTTGTGGGTGAACCAGACGTCGTCCTGCAGCGAGGACGCCACGACCCCGCTGGACTCGCTGATCCGGGGGTCGGCCAGCCGGCACAGCGGCGCCGGGGCCGCTCCACGGGCCGCCGCGGGGGCCACCGCCTGCGCCGGCCCGCCGCCGACCATCACCAGCAGGGTCGCCGCGCCCAGCGCCGGCAACCCGCGCCTCACGCCCCGCGCCGCCGCCGGGCGATCTCCGCCAGCGCGACGCCGGCAGCCACGCCCGCGTTGAGCGATTCCACGTCGTTGGTCATCGGGATCCGCACCAGCACGTCGCAGGTCTCGGCGACCAGCCGGGACAGCCCCTTGTCCTCGGAGCCGACGACCAGCACGAGCGCATCGTTCGCGACGTCGAGTTCGTCGAGCGTCACGTCGCCCTCGCCGGCCAGGCCGACGATCGTGAGCCCCGCGTCGGCGTACGACTTCAGCGCCCGGACCAGGTTGGTGGCCCGCGCGACCGGCACGCGTGCTGCCGCACCGGCCGACGTCTTCCAGGCGGACGCCGTCATGCCGGCGGCGCGGCGTTCCGGCAGGAGCACGCCGCCCGCGCCGAACGCTGCGGCCGAGCGCACGACCGCCCCGAGGTTGCGCGGGTCGGTGACGCCGTCCAGTGCGACGACCAGCGGCTCCGACGTGGACTCCAGCACCCGCTGCAGCAGGTCGTCGGGGTGCAGGTACGTGTACGGCGGGATCTGCAGCGCCAGCCCCTGGTGCACCGCCCCGTCGGTCAGCCGGTCGAGCTCCGCGCGGCTGCCCTCCAGGACCGGGACGCGCAGCGTCCCCGCGAGGGTGATGGCCTCCGCGACGCGGGCGTCGCGGTCGATGCCGGACGCGATGTGCAGCGCGCTCGCGGGGACCTTGCCGCGCAGCGCCTCGACGACGCTGTTCCGCCCGAAGACGACCTCGGGGCTGTCGTCCTCCCGGCGGCCGCCGCGGGACGCCCGGAACCCCTCGCCCCCGCGCTGGTCGTCCTGCTCGGGACGGCGCGGTGCGCCCGCCACGGCCCGGCGGGCGACCGACGCCGCCCGCCGCGCCGCCGGATGCCCGGTCCGCTCCTCCGCCTTGGGTGTGGGGCCACGGCCCTGCAGGCCCTTGCGCCGCTTGCCGCCCGTCCCTGCCACGCTGCCCTTGCGGGCCGACCCCGGCTTGTTCGCCCGGCCGCCCGTCCCGCCTCGTCCTGCGCTCATGCGGCGCCTCCGTCCTGCTGTGAGTTCGTTCCCGGCCGACCGCACCGGACTCGCACCCGTGGGTGCGGACCCCGCCTCAGTGGCCGGGCGCCACCGCGAGCCGCCACCGCAGCCCCTCGGGAGTGTCCTCGACGACGAGCCCGGCCGCCGCGAGCTGGTCGCGCAGCCGGTCGGCGGTCGCCCAGTCCTTGGCCGCCCGCGCCTGCTGGCGCACCTCGCCCACGAGCCCGACGAGGGCGTCGACGACCGGTTCCAGCGACGCACCGGCCGCGGGCCACTGCGTGACGGGGTCGAGCCCGAGCACCGTCAGCATCCGGCGGACCCCGCCCAGTGTGCCGCGCACGGCCACCAGGTCGCGGGCGGTCAGCTCGGCGTTGCCGCGGCGGACGGCCTCGTGCACGACCGCGAGCGCCCGCGGCACCGCGAGGTCGTCGTCCAGGGCCGTGGCGAACCGCTCCCAGTCCGCCGCGGCCGTGGCGGCGGGCTCGTCGTCCGGCACACCGCCCAGCAGGTCGAGCGCGTTGCGGACGAAGGTCTCGATGCGGGAGTACGCCGCCTCGCCCTCGACCAGCACGTCCTCCGACCAGTCGAGCGTCGACCGCGGCTGCGGGGCGCCGAGCACGTAGCGCAGCACCTGCGGCCGCACCCGCTCCAGCAGGTCGGCGGCCAGCAGGGAGTTGCCCAACGACTTGCTCATCTTCGCGCCGCCGATGTTGACGAGGCCGTTGTGCATCCAGTAGCGGGCGAAGCCGTACCCGGCGCAGTGCGACTGCGCGAGCTCGTTCTCGTGGTGCGGGAAGACCAGGTCCAGCCCGCCGCCGTGGATGTCGAACGTCTCGCCCAGCCGGTCCTCGGCCATGGCGGAGCACTCGAGGTGCCACCCCGGGCGCCCCTCGCCCCACGGGGTCGGCCAGTGCGGCTCCCCCGGCTTGGCGCCCTTCCAGAGGGCGAAGTCGCGGGGATCCCGCTTGCCGGCGGCCTCCCCGTCCGCGCTGGGCTGCACCGCGTCGAGCCGCTGCCCCGACAGCGCGCCGTACTCCGGGTCGCTCGTCACGGAGAACCAGACGTCCCCGCCGACGCCGGGGTAGGCGTGGCCGCGCGCGATCAGCGCCTCGATGAGCGCGACCATCTGCGGGACGTGCCCGGTGGCGTGGGGCTCGCCGGTCGGCGGCAGGACGCCCAGCGCGTCGTAGGCCTGGGAGAACGCCCGGTGGTTGCGCTCCGCCACCTGCCAGTAGGGGACGCGCTCCTCCGCCGACACGGTAATGATCTTGTCGTCGATGTCGGTCACGTTGCGGATGAAGGTGACGGTCGAGCCGCCCACCAACAGCCAGCGGCGGAGCACGTCGAACGCGACGGCGGACCGCAGATGACCGATGTGGGGCGGTGCCTGCACCGTCGGCCCGCAGACGTAGATGCTCACGGCACCGGGGACGAGCGGCGTGAACGCACGCACCGTCCGCGACCGGGTGTCGTAGAGCTGCAGGGCCATGACCCCTGAGCCTACCGAGCGGCACTGTGCCGCCTCCCCTGTGGACGACCGACGGGCTGTGGACGGCGGTCCCGCGGGGCACCGGCGCGGGCGCACCGTCGACGGATCCCGCCGCGCCCCGCGGTGCCGAGGTCCCCCGGAGGTCCCGTGGCCCACCCCGACGTCCGCCCCGCGGCGCCCACCGCCCCGGGACGGCCGCCCGCGCCCGGCGACCCCGTC
>JAOPWU010000169.1 GCA_025965515.1 Mycobacterium sp. | reverse complement strand
TCGTCCTCGGACTCGGTCTCGATCCAGACGGAGAACGACGGGGTGAAAGAGAAGTCGTGGACAGGCGGGCTGTCGGTGCACAGGAACTCCTGGCCGGCCAGGGAGAACCTGGCGAACTGCACGGTTCCCTCCGCGCCCGGTCCCTCCGGCCCGAACCGGGTGATGTCCAAGATGCGCCCATCGTCGAACAGCGACGTGTAGAAAGTCATCGCCTGCTCAGCGTCACCGGTGAACATCAGAAAGGGCGCAATCTGCTTCGGCATGCCGGGCAGGCTAGCGGGGATCGCCGACAGGCATCGCCACGCGGACGTGCGGTCTGCCGGGTCAGTTCGGCAGTCCTGTCATCTCACCCTCACCGTAAGGGGGGGCCCGCTCAGCCCGCCTGCGGCACCCACGCGGCCGGGCGCTTCGCCAGCAGCGCCGCGATCCCCTCCTGCGCCTCGGCCGAGCCGAACCGCTCCGCCGACACCGCCGCCATCCGCCGGAAGTCCTCGGCAACGCCCGCGCCAGGGACGTCCCGCAGCAGCTGCTTCGTCACCGCCAGCGCCTCCGGCGCCCCCAGCCGCAGCAACCGGACCAGCCCGTCGACGGTCTCGTCCAGCGCGCCCTCGGCCACCGCGCGGTCGAGCAGCCCGGCCTCCCGCGCCCGGACCCCGTCGAACGGCTCGCCGGTGAGGAACAGCTCCCGGGCGGCGCGCGGGTCCATCCGCCGCAGGCACGTCACCGCGATGACGGCCGGCGCGACGCCGATGCGCACCTCGCTGAAGCCGAATGTCGCCCCGGCCAGCCCCACGGCCAGGTCGCAGGCCGCGATGAGCCCCAGGCCCCCGGCCCGGGCGGCGCCGTTGACGCGGGCCACCACCGGGCGCGGGCTCTCCAGGAGCAGCGTGAGGATCTCCGGCAGCAGGTGCGCGGCGGCCGCGGCACCGCTCCGGGCCTCCTTCAGGTCGGCGCCGGAGCAGAAGACCGGGCCGGTCGCAGTCAGCACCATCACATGCACCGCAGGGTCCGTCGTCACGGCGGTGACCGCGGCGTGCAGCTGCTCCAGCAGCGCCGTCGACAGCGCGTTGCGGTTGTGCGGGGAGTCGAGCGTGACGACGGCGGTCCCGCCGCGCCGCTCCACCTGCACCAGCGTGTCGCCCACGGCCGCTACAGCCCGAGGCTGCGGGCGATGAGCATGAGCTGCACCTCGGTGGTGCCCTCGCCGACCTCGAGGATCTTGCTGTCCCGATAGTGCCGCGACACCAGGTACTCGTTCATGAAGCCGTACCCGCCGTGCACCTGCGTCGCGTCGCGGGCGTTGTCCATGGCCGCCTCGCCGGCGACCAGCTTGGCGATCGCGGCCTCCTTCTTGAACGGCAGCCCGGCGAGCAGCTTGGCCGCCGCGTCGTAGTAGGCCGCCCGCGCGGCGACGGCCCGCGCCTCCATCCGGGCGATCTTGAACGCGAGGGCCTGGTTGTGCCCGATGGGCCGGCCGAACGCCTCACGCTCCTTCGCGTACTGGACACTCGCGTCGACGCAGCCCTGCGCGGCCCCCACCGACAGCGCGGCGATGGCGATCCGCCCCTCGTCGAGGATGCGCAGGAAGTTCGCGTAGCCGCGGCCCCGCTCGCCGAGCAGGTTCTCCTCCGGCACCCGCACGTCGTCGAAGCTCAGCGGGTGCGTGTCGCTGGCGTGCCAGCCGACCTTGTCGTACGCCGGCCCGGCGGTGAACCCCACGGTCGGCACCGGCACGAGGATGGAGCTGATCTCCTTGCCGCCGCCGGCGAGCTGCCCCGTCACCGCGGTGGCGGTGACGAGCCTTGTGATGTCGGTGCCCGAGTTCGTGATGAACGCTTTGCTGCCGTTGATGACCCAGTGCCCGTCCTCGAGCCGGGCGGTCGTGCGGGTGCCGCCGGCGTCGCTGCCGGCCCCGGGCTCGGTCAGCCCGAAGGCGCCGAGCGCCTCCCCGCTGGTGAGCAGCGGCAGCCACTGCTGCTTCTGTTCCTCGCTGCCGAACCGGTAGACCGGCATCGCCCCCAGCGAGACCCCGGCCTCCAGCGTGATGGCGACGCTCTGGTCGACGCGGGCGAGCTCCTCCAGCGCGAGGCACAGCGTGAAGTAGTCGCCGCCCATCCCGCCGTACTCCTCGGGGAAGGGCAGCCCGAACAGCCCCATCTCCGCCATCCCGCGGACCACCTCGTACGGGAACGTGCGGTCCCGGTCGTGGGCGTAGGAGACGGGGGCGACGACCTCGCGGGCGAACTCCTCGACCGTCTTCTTGAGCTGGAGCTGCTCGTCGGTCAGCCGGGTGTCGAGCATCAGGACTCCTGCGTCGCAGTGGGGGTGAGGGTGGGGGCCAGGGCGGCGAGCGCCCGGGACGGGCTGGGCCGCCCCAGCTGCTCGGCCATCCAGAGGCTGGTGCGGGCCAGGGAGATCAGGTCGACGCCGGTCTCGATGCCGAGGCCGGCGAGCTGCCAGACCAGGTCCTCGGTGGCGAGGTTGCCGGTGGCGCTGCCCGCGTAGGGGCAGCCGCCGAGCCCGCCGGCGGACGCGTCGACGGTCGTGACGCCCCGCTGCAGCGCGGCGAGTGTGTTGGCGAGCGCCTGGCCGTACGTGTCGTGGAAGTGGACGGCCAGCGTGTCGACGCCGAGCCCCCGCTCGCCCAGCAGGTCGAGCAGCGCGACGACCTGCCCCGGGGTGCCGACGCCGATGGTGTCGCCGAGGCTGATCTCGGTGCACCCCAGCTCCGCCAGGCGCAGCGCGACGTCGGCGACCTGCGGCAGCGGCACGGCGCCCTCCCAGGGATCGCCGAAGCACATGGACACGTAGCCCCGGACCGGCAGCCCGGCCTCGCGCGCCCCGGCGACGACCGGCGCGAACATCTCCAGCGACTCGGCGACGCTGCGGTTGAGGTTCCGCCGCGCGAAGCTCTCCGTCGCCGCGGCGAAGACCGCGATCTCCCGCGCCCCGGTCGCCAGCGCCCGCTCGAGGCCCTTGACGTTCGGCACCAGCACGGGCGCCCGCGTCGGCTGGTCGTCACCCAGCAGCCCCAGCAGTTCCTCGGCGTCCCCGAGCTGCGGGATCCACTTCTTCGGCACGAAGCTCGTCAGCTCGACGGTGCGCAGCCCGGCCGCGACGAGCCGCCGCACGAACGCGGCCTTCACCTCGACGGGGACGGCGGTGTCCTCGTTCTGCAGCCCGTCGCGCGGGCCGACCTCGTAGATCTCGACCCGGGCCGGCAGCCCCGGCAGCGACGTGGTCATGGCGCCTCCTGTCCGTCCGGGTCGGCGGTGTGCACCACCGCGACCTCCTGGTCGACCCGCACCTGGTCGCCGACCCGCACGCGCAGCGCGACGGTCCCGGCCGCGGGCGCCCGCAGCGTGTGTTCCATCTTCATGGCCTCGACGACCAGCAGCGGTTCGCCCGCCACGACGGTCGCGCCGTCGGCCACGTGCACCGCGACGACCCCGCCGGGCATGGGGCTGCGGACCGCGCTGTCGGCGTCGGCCGGGCCGACGTGCAGCCGCGCCGGCGGCAGTTCGGTGACCGCGGCGGTCCGGCCGTCGACGTGGACCCAGGTGGTGGCGGCGTCGCGGACGACGAGCGCCCGCAGCGTCCGCCCCGCGACCGTGAGCAGCAGCCCGTCGGCCATCGGCTCCGCGGCCACGGCGACCGGCGCGGCGTCGCCGATGGTCAGCGTGGTGCCGCCCGTCAGCGCGATCGAGAGCCGCGAGCCGTCGGGGCCGGCGACGTCCCAGCGCAGCGGTGCGGGCCGCCCGCCGGGGCGCCAGCCGGTCGGCTGGTCCCAGGGGTCGGCGCCGCCGGCCGCGAGCTCCGCCAGCCGGGCCAGCGCGAACGCCGCCACCGCGGGCACCGGCAGCTCCGCCACGACGAGCTCGTCGAGCGACCGCTCCAACAGCCCGGTGTCGAGCCGGCCGGCCCGTACCTCGGGGTGCGCGAGCAGGGACCGGAGGAAGCCGACGTTCGTCGTCACCCCGAGCACGGTGGTCTCCGCCAGCGCGCGGTCCAGCCGGGCCAGCGCGACGGCACGGTCGGGTCCCCAGGCCACCACCTTGGCCAGCATCGGGTCGTAGGTGGTGCCGACCGGCAGGCCCTCGGCCAGGCTGGAGTCGACGCGCACGCCGTCGCCCGTGGGCTCCCGCAGCAGCAGCGCCGTGCCGCCGGTCGGCAGGAAGCCGCGCGCCGGGTCCTCCGCGTAGAGGCGGGCCTCGACCGCATGACCGGTCAGCCGCACGTCGGCCTGGCCGAACGTCAGCGGCTCGCCGGCCGCCACCCGCAGCTGCTGTTCCACCAGGTCGAGCCCGGTCACGAGCTCGGTGACCGGGTGCTCGACCTGCAGCCGGGTGTTCATCTCCATGAAGAACGGCTCGTCGGGGCGGTCGGCGGCGACGATGAACTCGACGGTCCCCGCGCCGGTGTAGCCGACGGCCCGCGCGGTCGCCACCGCCAGCGCGCCGTACCGCTCCCGCTGCTCCGGGGTGAGCACCGCCGACGGGGCCTCCTCGACCACCTTCTGGTGGCGCCGCTGCAGGCTGCACTCCCGCTCGCCGAGGTGCAGCACGGTGCCGTGCGCGTCGGCGAGCACCTGCACCTCCAGGTGCCGCGGCCGGTCGACGAACCGCTCCAGGAACAGCGTGTCGTCGCCGAAGCTGCTGGCCGCCTCGCGGCGGGCGGAGACCAGCGCGGCCGCCAGGTCGGCGGGGTCGGTGACGAGCCGCATGCCCTTGCCGCCGCCGCCCGCCGACGGCTTCACGAGCACCGGGTAGCCGACCTCCTCGGCGGCCTTGAACAGGTCCTCGTCGGTCATGTCGGCGTCGGTGCGGCCCGGCACGACGGGCACCCCGGCCGCTGCGACGGTCTGCTTCGCGCGGATCTTGTCGCCCATCACCTCGACGGCCCGGGCGGGCGGGCCGACGAAGACCAGCCCGGCCTCGGCGCAGGCGCGGGCGAAGGCGGTGCTCTCCGAGAGGAAGCCGTAGCCCGGGTGTACGGCCTGCGCGCCGGTGGCGGCCGCGGCCGCGAGCAGCCGGTCGATCGCCAGGTAGGACTCCCGCGCGGGCGCCGGGCCCAGCCGGACGGCGACGTCGGCCTCGCGGACGTGCCGCGCACCCGCGTCGGCGTCGCTGTACACGGCGACGGAGCGGATGCCGAGGCGGCGCAGCGTGCGCACGACGCGGACGGCGATCTCTCCGCGGTTGGCGACGAGCACGGTGTCGAACATGGGTCCTTCCCCTACATCCGGAAGATGCCGTAGGACACCGGCGCGAGCGGTGCGCGGGAGCACGCGGACAGCGCCAGGCCGAGCACGGTGCGGGTCTCCAGTGGGTCGATCACGCCGTCGTCCCAGAGCCGGGCGGTCGAGTAGTAGGCGTTGCCCTGGTCCTCGTACTGCTGCCGGATCGGCGCCTTGAAGGACTCCTCGGCCTCGGCCGGCCACTCCTCACCGCGGGCCTCGATCGTGTCGCGCCGCACGGTGGCGAGGACCGAGGCGGCCTGGTCGCCGCCCATGACGGAGATGCGCGCGCCGGGCCACATCCAGAGGAACCGCGGCGAGTACGCCCGCCCGCACATCGAGTAGTTGCCGGCGCCGAAGGACCCGCCGATGACGACCGTCAGCTTGGGGACCCGGGCGCAGGCGACGGCGTTCACCATCTTGGCGCCGTGCTTGGCGATGCCGGCCGCCTCGTAGTCGCGGCCGACCATGAAGCCGGTGATGTTCTGCAGGAACAGCAGCGGGATGCTGCGGGCGTCGCAGAGCTCGATGAAGTGCGCGCCCTTCAGCGCGGACTCGCCGAACAGCACGCCGTTGCTCGCGATGATCCCGACCGGGTGGCCCTGGATGTGCGCGGTGCCGGTGACGAGCGTGGTGCCGTACTCGGCCTTGAACTCGCTGAACCGGCTGCCGTCGACCAGCCGGGCGATGACCTCGCGCACGTCGTACGGGGTGCGGGGGTCGGCGGGCAGGACGCCGTAGAGCTCGGCCGGGTCGACCGCGGGCTCCTCGGCCGGCGCGGCGTCCCAGGCGCGAGGGGCGGTCGGCCCGAGCCGCCCGACGATGTCGCGGACGACCCGCAGCGCGTCGGCGTCGTCGTCGGCGAGGTGGTCGGTCACGCCGCTGGTGCGGCTGTGCAGCAGGCCGCCGCCGAGTTCCTCGGCCGTGACGACCTCGCCGGTCGCCGCCTTCACCAGCGGTGGGCCCCCCAGGAAGATCGTGCCCTGGTCGCGGACGATGACGGCCTCGTCGGCCATGGCCGGTACATAGGCGCCGCCGGCGGTGCAGGAGCCGAGGACGGCCGCGACCTGCGGGATCCCCTGCGCGCTCATCGTCGCCTGGTTGAAGAAGATCCGGCCGAAGTGCTCCCGGTCGGGGAAGACCTCGTCCTGGCGAGGCAGGAACGCGCCACCGCTGTCGACCAGGTAGACGCAGGGGAGCCGGTTGACCAGGGCGACCTCCTGCGCGCGGAGGTGCTTCTTCACGGTCATCGGGTAGTAGGTGCCGCCCTTGACGGTGGCGTCGTTCGCGACGACCACCACCTCGCGGCCGGCGACCCGGCCGATGCCCGTGATGATCCCGGCGCCCGGGGCGTCGCCGTCGTACATGCCGTCGGCGGCCAGGGGGCTCAGTTCGAGGAACGGGCTTCCCGGGTCGAGCAGGGTGTCGACGCGGTCGCGCGGCAGCAGCTTGCCCCGCGCCACGTGCCGCTCCCGCGACGCCGTCGGGCCGCCGAGCGCGGTGGTCGACAGCTTGCCGCGGAGCTCCTTGACGAGCTCCTCCTGGACGGCCGCGTTGCGGGCGAAGGCCTCGCTGCGCGGGTCACACGCCGTACCGAGTTGCGGGGACACATGCCCCTCCTCCGACGAAGGCCGAGCGTGTCGCCAACCCACGCTGGTTAGGGATCGTTAACCAAGCGTAGGTTAATGCTCATTCACCTCCCTGTCCACGGAGTCGCCCGATGTCGACCGTTTCCCAGGCCCCGCGGGCCCGCGGCAGCCGCCGCGAGGAGCTGCTGCGCGCGGGCGCACGGCTGTTCGCCGATCGCGGCTTCCACGGCACGAGCATCGAGGACGTCGGGGCGGCCGTGGGCATCAGCGGCCCGGCGGTCTACAAGCACTTCCCGAGCAAGGACGCGCTGCTGGCCGCGATGCTGGTCGGCATCAGCGAGCGGCTGCTCGAGGGCGGCCGCGCGGAGGTCGCACGGGCGTCGGGGGACTCGGACGCCCTGCGCCGCCTCATCGCCTTCCACACGGACTTCGCGCTGGGCGACCCGGACCTGATCCGCGTGCAGGACCGCGACCTCGCCAACCTCTCCGAGGGGGAGCGCCGCCGGGTGCGGCGGCTGCAGCGCGACTACGTGGAGACGTGGGTGGGCGTGCTCACCCGGCTCGACCCGGGGCTGGAGCCGGCGGCCGCGCGGATCCAGGCCCACGCCGTCTTCGGCCTGCTCAACAGCACGCCCTACAGCGGCCGGCAGCCCGGCCCGGCCCGCGACGTGCTGGAGAGCATGGCCCGCCAGGCGCTGACGGCCAACTCGGCCCGAGCAACAAACTGAACGGCTAGTGTCCCGACCGTCACGTCAGCGGCGAGAGGGTAGCGATGTTCGAGGGCAAGTCGGTTGTCGTCACGGGGGCGGCGTCGGGCATCGGGCGCGCGACCGCCGTCCACCTGGCCGAGCTCGGGGCACGGGTCGTCGTCGGCGACGTCGACCTCGACGGGGGCGCTCGGACGGTCGCGACGATCCGCGACGCCGGGGGCCAGGCGAGCTTCGTCCGCTGCGACGTCACCGAGCAGGCCAGCGTCGAGGGCATGGTCGCCCACGCCGTGCAGACCTACGGGACGCTCCACCTCGCGGTGAACAACGCCGGCATCGCCCACCACCCGATGGACCTCCACGAGCTCCCGGTCGAGGAATTCGACAAGGTGCTCGCCGTCGACCTGCGCGGCACCTTCCTGTGCCTGCGGGCCGAGCTCCCCGTCATGCTCGAGAACGGCGGCGGGGTGATCGTCAACATGGCGTCCAACGCCGGCGTCAAGAACGCCCCCAACATGGCGGGCTACACCGCTGCCAAGCACGGCGTCGTCGGGCTGACGAAGAACGCCGCCCTGCAGTACGCCCGGCGGAACATCCGGATCAACGCCATCTGCCCGGGGACCGTCCTCACGGAGGGCCTCGCCGGCTACCCGGAGGAGGTCCAGGCGGAGTGGCGCACGCTGGTCCCGATGGGCCGGCTGGGGAACCCCGCCGAGATCGCGCGAGCCATCGCCTTCCTGCTCGGTGAGCAGTCCAGCTTCGTCACCGGCGCGATGCTGCTCGCCGACGGCGGCCTGATGTACGAGTAGGAGCCCCGGGTCAGCCGGTCATGCGCAGGTCGCCGTGGCTGCGCTGCGCCTGGCCGGTGAGCAGCCCGAAGATCTCACGGCCGTTCGCGCCGAGGTACCCCTCGGAGGCGTCCGGCATCATCAGGTGGGCCAGGACGAGCCGGAGCAGCACATCCGCGAGCTGGCGGCCGGTCATCAGCTGGTCGCGGACCGCAGGGGCGTCGTCCAGCGCAGTGTCCAGGTGGGTCGCCACCAGCTCCAGCAGCGCGTCGTAGTGCCGCTGCAGGTAGTCGCGCACGAGGCCCGGCTCCTGCTGCACGAGCGTCTGCACGACCGGGTAGCTGCGCGCGTGCTGCGCCAGCCCCTCCAGCACGACCTCCGCGCGGTCGGCCGGGTCCGGGTGGGCGGCGACCGCCTGCCGCAGGGCGTCGCGCAGCGTCGCCTCGACGCTGGCCTCGACAGCCTCGAACACCTCTTCGCGGTTCGCAAAGTAGCGGTACAAGGTGCCCCGCGAGACGCCGGACTCGACGCAGATATCGGTCATCGAGAGCCGCCGGGGGCCGCGCCGCGCGAGCAGGCGCAGGGTGCCGTCGATGATGCGACCGTAGGAGGGTGCGGGCTTCATGACTCAACAGTAAGCGCATGTTGTGTCTGATTAGTGGCCCGGGAGGCCGGTAGTGCGCTTATTCACAACGCCTAAGGCGCTTTTAACGCATCCTGTTGAGCTGCGTCACAGAATTCGCGCGGCGTACGTCACATGTGCTCACGCCGCCTGGTGTTCGACGATCTCGATGAGCGCCCCGTCCAGCTCCTCGGGATCGATGCGCAGCACCGTCCCGCCCGCCAGCGCGTCGTCCGCCACGGTGGTGAAACGGGTGCCGCGCTCCACCAGGTCCTTGGCCTTCGCCGTCAGGTCGTGCGCGGACAGCCGGATGTAGTACGGGCCCGGGCCCCAGTTGTAGAGGTAGCGGCCCTCGTCGGTATCCCAGCGGGTCGCCTCCAGCAGGTCGAGCGTGGCGCTGTGCCGCATCGCGAACCCCATGCGCGCCCGGCGCAGCCCCTGCTCGGGGAAGTCCTCCACACCGGCCTGCGGCGTCCAGTCGAGGTTGTCGCGCAGCCGCCGGAGCACGTCGTCCAGGTCCCGCACCAGGAAACCGCGGGAGACGACGCGCACGAGGTCGCCCGGCTGCGGGTCCCGCGGCTCGGGCGGTTCCGGCGCCAGGGCGCCCTCGGGCAGCTGCAGCGGGGCGAGCCCCATCACCTCGATGCACAGCCCGCCGTCGACGCCCGGGTCGTAGCGCGGGTCCTCCGGCCGGCAACCGACCCAGAGGCGGTCGAACGGCATCTCCGGCGTGCGACGCGCCATGCGGAACGGCAGCCGCCGCTCGTGCAGCCGCTGCACGAAACCGTCCAGGTCGTCTGTGATCAGCACCGTGGCGTGCGTCTTGATGGGCCGGTCCGGGCCCTGGAAGACCTCGAGGCTGTGGAGATACGCCGGGAACATCGGGTCGCCGGCGTTGGGGGCGTCCAGGTGCCCCTGGGGCTCGACGCGGGTCGGCGCCACGGCGAGCGACTTGTGGGTGCGCAGGAAGTGCGCCACGTAGGGGTGGCCGGGGAACGCCTGCCGCCAGGCGGGGTGGCCGAACAGGCCGACCTTCTCCTGGAGCAGCCCCGCCATCCGGTCGGCGTCGGGGACCATCAGGTCGCCGCTGAGCAGCATGGTGAACATGGGGTTCCCTAGGCCTTCGCGCCGACGGTGTTGCGGAGGGTGCCGAGCCCCTCGACCGTGGCCTCGACCACGTCGCCCGGCTGCAGGTAGCGGCCGTCCTCGTGCCCGACCCCGTCGGGGGTTCCGGTGTAGACGACGTCGCCGGCGCGCAGCGTGGTGCGCTCGTCGGCCCACCGCACGAGGTGGTCGATCTCCCACGCCATCGACGTGGTGCGGTCGGACTGCCGCTTCTCGCCGTTGACGGTGAGCGTGAGCAGCAGGTTCGGCGTGCCGTCCCCGAACTCGTCGCGGGTCACGATCCAGGGGCCCAGCGGCGTCGATCGCTCGGCGCTCTTCGCGGAGAACATGTCCATCCCGGTGACCGACCCGGCGAACTGCAGGTCCCGCAGCGAGATGTCGTTACCGACCGTGTAGCCGAGCACGGCGGACATCGGCGCCTGCCGGTCCACCCGCGGCGCGCCCATCACGACCACCAGCTCGACCTCGAAGTCGAGCCCGTTCGTGATCGCCGGGTGGGCGATCTCGTCGTCCGGGCCGATCACCGCGTCGTAGGGCTTCCAGAAGCCGGCCGGCTGGTCGGCCATCGTCCGGCCGAGGCCGGCCACGTGCTTGGCGAACGTCGCGCCTAGGCAGACGATCTTGGACGAGGCTTCGGCGGGCGCCAGCAGCCGCAGCCCCGCCAGCGGCCGGGCGTCGCCGTCGTAGGGTGCCGCCGCCGAGCCGCCGGCGGTGACCTCCGGTCCCCACGAGGCGATGGCGCCGGCGAGCGGACGCACCGACGCCCCGTCCTGCTGCAGGGCGGCCCAGAACGTGCTGGTGCCGTCCGTCAGGCGACCGATCCTCATGCGGGGTCCTTTCGTGCGGGGCCGTCGTTGGCCAGCTCGGTGAGGTCGACGTCGGGATCCGTCAGCAGCTCGAGCGAGACGGCGCGCCGCTCGGTCATCAGCTTGCGGACGGCGCGGATGTCGTCGGCGCGGTTGAAGGCGACGCAGCCGCACAGGATCCCGTCGCGGGTGAGGACTGCGGAGAACTGCCAGCCGTCGATGTCGCCGCGCAGGTGCACGCGGTCGGTGGGCAGCGGCTGGCCGGTGATCTGGAGGGTCACGTCGTACTGGTCGGACCAGACCCACGGCACCTCGGCGAAGACCTCGTGCCCGCCGAGCATGTTCTTCGCGGCGACCCGGGCCTGGTGCTGCGCGTTCTGCCAGTGCTCGACCCGCCGGCGACCGCCGCCGAGCAGCGGCTGCGGCGCGTTGGCGATGTCCCCGATCGCGAAGACGGCCGCGTCGGACGTGCGCAGCTGCTCGTCGACCAGCACGCCGTTCTCGACGGCCAGGCCGGCGCGCAGCGCGAGGTCGTCGTTCGGCACCATGCCGATGCCGACGACGATGACGTCCGCGGGGTACCGCTCCCCGCTTGCGGCGTGGGCGACGACCCCCTCGCCGTCGGGCTCCAGGTCGGTGATGGCCACGCCCGTGCGGAAGTCGACGCCGTGCTCGGTGTGCAGCCGCATGTAGAGCTGGCCCAGCATGGGCGGCAGCACCCGCTCCAGGGGCGCCTCCTGCCCCTCCAGCACGGTGACGGTGCACCCGAGCTGCACCGCGCTCGCCGCCACCTCCGCGCCGATGAAGCCGCCGCCGACGACGACCAGCCGGGCGCCCGGCGTGAGCCGCCCCCGGATGGCGAGGCAGTCCTCGACGGAGCGGAGCGTGAAGACCCCTGGGACGTCGTGGCCGCCGGGCAGCGTGCGGGCGCGGCCGCCGGTCGCGAGCAGCAACCTGTCGTAGGTGAGCTTGCTGCCGTCCGCCAGCAGGACGGTCCGGGCGGCGGTGTCGACGTCCGTGGCCGCCACCCCGGTCAGCAACTCGACGTCCTTCTTCTCGAACCAGGACGCCGGCCGCAGCGCGGTCCGCTCCGGCTCCTCGGTGCCGCGGAGCACGCCCTTGGACAGCGGCGGCTTCGAGTACGGGCCGCGGCCCTCGTCGCAGACGACCACGATCCGGCCGGAGAAGCCCTCGGAGCGCAGCGCCAGCGCCGCGGTTCCCCCGCCGACGCCGCCGCCGACGATCACGAAGGTCTCCTGCACGTGGCCTCCTCGGAGCGCCGGACTGATGGATAGGCTGAACAACTCTGCGCCAGAGTGTTCAGTAGCACCCTGCACCGGTCAAGCCTGGCCCGTTGAACAATACGAGCAGCTAGTGTCTTACGAGTCCGGTAATGGGCCGCGGCCACACCCCAGGAGGATGCGTGAAACTCGCTCGATTCCGGACCGCGACGGCGGTCTCCTGGGGCGTCCTCGACGTGACGGCGAGCACCGTGACGCCCATCCGCGGGCCGATCGCCGCCTGGGCCCCCGCGCTGATCGCCTCCGGCTTCACCGACCTCCCGCTGGCCGGCGACCCGCTGCCGCTGGCGGACGTGCGCCTGGTGGAGCCGCTCGAGGACACCGGCAAGGTGCTGGGGACGGGCGCCAACTACTGGGCGCACCTGGAGCGGCTCGGTCGCACGGAGCGGCCCAAGCACCTGGCGTCCTTCATCAAGCCGCGGACCGCGGTGATCGGCCCCGAGGACGAGGTGCGGTACCCGTTGCTCACGGAGCAGCTGGACTACGAGGTCGAGCTGCTGCTGGTGATGGGCGCACCCGTCACGCCCCTCTCGGACGACGCCGTCCCGGCGCTGCTCGGGTACACGGTCGGCAACGACGTGAGCGCCCGCGACATGCGCAACGACCACGGCCCGGACCTCGTGAGCATGAAGGCGAACGACGCCACCACCCCCATCGGCCCGTGGATCACCACGGTCGACGAGGTCGGGGCGCCCGCCGGCCTCGACGTGGTGATCCGCTGCAGCGTGAACGGGGAGCTCCGCCAGGAGGACAGCACCAAGAACATGCTCTGGGACCTCCCCGAGATCCTCGAGTTCTTCCGCAAGCGCATCTCGCTGGCGCCGGGCGACGTCATCTTCACGGGGACGACCTGCGGCGTCGGCATGGAGGACGGGCGCTTCCTGCAGGCGGGGGACCTGGTCGAGACCGAGGTCGTCGGCGTCGGTGTCCTGCGCAACACGGTCGGCGTCCGCGGCGCGCGGGGCTGAGGCGACCGTGCCCGCCATCGAGCCGATCCCGCTGGACGAGCTGGACCCCGTGCTGCGGCGGGAGGTCGACGCCCGCGTCGCCGGTCGCACCCTGAGCAGCACCGTGCCGGTGCAGGTCTGGGCGCACCGCCCCGCGGCCGCCACCGCGTGGGTCCGGCTACTGGCCGAGCTGCAGGAGCGCTCCGGGCTCGACGAGCGGCTGCGCGAGCTGGTCCGGCTGCGCATCGCGTCCTACACGCAGTGCCGCACCTGCCAGACCGGCCGGAAGTCCGACCGCGTCAGTGAGGACGACATCTCCTGCCTGGGCGCCGACGACAGCCGGTTCACCCCGCGCGAGCAGGCGGCCGTGCGGTACGCCGACGTCTTCGTCGTCGACCACCAGGCCGTCGACGACGACACCTACCGGGCGCTCGCGGAGCACTTCCCGCTCGAGGAGGTCGTCGAGCTGCAGATGTTCTGCGCGCTGATGCTGGCCGGCGGCCGCCTGGCGTACGTCCAGCGCGCCTGGGCCGACGACGACCTCCCGCCGGTCCTCACCGCCGCGCATCGGCACCAGGAGGCGTGATGCGCGCAGCGGTGATGGAGGCGCGCGGGTCGGCGCCCGTCGTCCGGGACTTCGGCGAGCCCCAGGCGTCCGGTGACGACGTCCTGGTCGACGTCGAGGTCGCCGGGCTCGGCGGCTGGGACGTCGTCGGCGCGTACCGGCTGCCGACCGGCTACCCCTGCGTGATCCGCGGTGAGGGCGTCGGCCGGACG
>JAOPWU010000166.1 GCA_025965515.1 Mycobacterium sp. | reverse complement strand
AGGATGCGGGTGCCCGCGTCCTGGATGGCGAACTGCTCCTTGCTGAACAGCATGAAGCTGAGGTCCACCACCATGTCGGCGGCCTTCATGGCCTCCACGGCCAGCGGGTTGGAGCCGAGCCCGATGTCCCCGACCGCCCAGGCGCCCTTCGGCGAGCCGGGCGCCGGCAGCCGCAGGTGGTAGGCCGCCGCGCCCAGGCGCTGCGCGGCCCACAGGAACGCGTCGGCGTACTCGCCGCGCTCCGCACCGCGCGACAGCACCACGACGGTCTCGCCGTCGTGCACCGCCGACAGGGTCAGCTGCTGCAGGCAGATCTCGTTGAACAGGTTCTGGTCCATGGCTCGCTTCCTCCGGATCCGGAGCGGTTTCGGGTGGCCGTCAGTCGCGGGGCAGGTGGGCGAGCAGGTGCGGGCACACCGCCTCGAGGAAGCCGGACAGGTTGTCCCACGGCACCATGTGGCCGGCGTCGGGGACGGTGAGGATGTCGATGTCGGGGCGGGCGCTGCGCAGGTCGGCCTCGGCCGCCGGCGGCACCACCGGGCTGTCGGCGCCGCGGATCAGCAGCACGGGCGCGGTGAGCCGGCCCCAGTACTCGAAGAAGTCCTCGGTCTCGAAGCCCGCGTGGGTCTCGAGCACCGCGGTCTCGTCGCAGCTCGCCAGCACCTCGGCGCGCAGCTGCAGCTCCCGGTCCGGCCACTTCGGGTAGAAGCGGCGCACCTCGTCCGCGTCGGTTCCCCGCTGCGCCTCGTGCAGCTGCTGCTCGAACGCCTCGCGGGACGTCGGGTACGGGCCGCGCCCGGGACCCGAGGTCGGCGGGTCGACCAGCACCACCAGCCCGTGCTCCGGACCGCCGTGCAGGACGGCGTACGCCGCGGCGATCCGCGCGCCCATCGAGTGCCCCAGCACGACCGGCTTCCGCAGCCCGAGGGCGCCGACCAGGCCGGCGACGTCGGCGGCGTAGTCGGTGAGCCGGTACTGGCCCGCCGGCGCCCGGTCGGTGAGCCCGCGGCCGCGGACGTCCGGGACGGTCACCCGGTAGCCGAGGTCGGCGAAGAGCACGGCCAGGAAGTCCGCGGAGACCGCCGGGCTGGTGATGCCGGGCAGCACGATCAGGTCGCGGTCGCCGGGCTCGCCGTACTGCAGCACGCGGTGGTGGAGGCCGTTGGCGTGCACGTGCACGCTGCGTCCGCTGATCTCGATGGCGGTCACCCGACCACCTCCGCGGCGTCGGCCGGCAGCTGGTCCAGCGCCCATTGCAGCCACGCGTCCGCCAGTTCCCTGGCGGCGGGGAGCCGGATCCGCTCGGCCATGTAGACGAGCTTCTCGGCGCCCTTGTCGCGGGAGCAGGCGCCGCTCGCGACCCAGTCGCGGGTCAGCCCGGCGAGGGTCTCCAGGAAGGAGAGCGAGTCCCCGGCCTGGACGTCGTCGGCGCCCCGCAGGCCGCCGACCTCGTGCAGCCCGACGAGCCGGCGGACCTCGCCGAGGCCCACCTGCGCGGCGACGGGGCCGAGCCCGCCCAGCCACACGCCGACCGCCTCGGCCGACCGCAGCGAGTGCGGGTACAGGTAGAAGGGGCTGTCCCACGGGGTCGTGGCGTGATCGAGCTTCGGGCCGCCCGGGAACATGCGCTCGATGTCGTGGGTCATCGCCGCGACGCGCATCTCGGTCGTGGCGGCCGGGTTCAGGTGGACGAGCCAGTCCCGGGCCCGCATCAGGTGCAGGGCCTGGTCGTAGGGCTGCACCCACGCCGCGGCCAGGACCTCGATCTCGGTGTCCAGACCGACCACGGGCGCGGCCCAGGGGGTGGCCGCCGTGGCCGGTGTCGGGGTGCTCATCGCTGCGGCTTCCGGCACGAACGCAGGAGCGCCACCACGCTCACGGCGACGGAGACGGCGCTCAACCCGGCCGCGACCTTCGACCACAGGTCGCCACCGGCGGCGGGCGCGTCGCTGACCTGCGGCAGCGACCGCAGGGCCGACGGGCGGGCGGCCGCGGCGGAGGCGTCCGCGCCTGTGGCGGCTGCGGCCGTGCCGCCACCGAGGGCGGCCTCGAGGTTGCGGGCGAACTGCCCGGTCACCTTGCCGGCCTGCTTGGCCACGACCTTCTGCCCGACGCTGCCCAGGGCGCCGGCGAGGGCGACCTCGCCGTCGACCAGCACGAGGGTGCTCGGCCCGGCCGCCTCGAGCTGGACGGTCACGGTGGCCCGGACGTTGCCCATGGCGCCGCGGACGCTCCTGCCCGTCGCGGTGAACCCGATCAACTTCTCCGGGACGCGCTCGACGATCTTCACCGAGGCGGCGAACGTCGCCGTCATCGGGCCCACGCTCTGGGTGAGCCGCACGTCGATGTCGTCCGGCGTGACGACGGTGAGCTGCTCGACGCCCGGGACGCACTGCGCCACGGCCTCCGGCTGCTCGAAGAACCGCCAGACCGCGGCGAGCGGCTCGGCGACCTCGAACTCCTCGTGCAGCTTCATGACTGGTCCTCTCTCTGACCGTGGGTCGGCTCGGCGGCGGGGACGCTTTCGCGGAGCGCGGCGAGGACCCGGCGTACGTGGACGGGAACGAGGTGGCGGCGGTACTCCGCGGAGGCCCGGATGTCCGACGGCGGGTCGACGACATCCAGGGCCAGGGCGGCTGCGTCCGCCAGGTCGGCGTCGGCGAGCGCGGTGCCCTCGAGCGCCTCCCCCGCCGCCGTGGCGAGCACGGGGGTGTCCGCCACGCCGCCCAGCGCGATGCGGACCGAGGTCCACCGGCCGGCGGCGTCGCGGTTCCCGGTGACGGCGACGCTCAGCACCGCGAAGTCGTTGTGCTTGCGGCAGACCTCGTGGAAGGCGACGTGCTGCGGGTGCGCCGGGAACTCCACCGCGGTGAGCAGCTCGTCGGGGTCCAGCACGGTGGCGTAGGAGCCCTCGTAGAACTCCGCCATGGGGATCCGGCGGGTGCCGCGGGGACCGGCGACGGTGACGACCGCCCCCAGCACGAGGCAGGCCAGCGGCATCTCGCCCGTCGGGTCGCCCTGCACGAGCGAGCCGCCGACGGTGCCCCGGTTGCGGACCTGCCGGTCGCCGATGTGCCCGACGACGGTGCGGAGCAGCGGCAGCCGCTCGGCCACCAAGGGCGAGCGCTCCAGGGTCGCGTAGCGGACCAGCGCGCCGAGGACCGTGCCTGCGCCGGCCACCCGGATGTCGTCGAGGTCGTCGACCTCGTTGATGTCCACGAGGGCGCTGGGCCGCCAGAGCCGCATGTTGAGCATCGGCACGAGGCTCTGGCCGCCGGCCAGGACGCGCGCCGACCCCTGGTACTCGGCCAGGCACGCCACCGCCTCCGCGACCGAGGTCGGCCGGTGGTACGCGAAGGGCGCGGGCTTCACGAGTTCCGGCCGCCCTGGGTGATGCCCACCCCGGCGAAGCGGGCGAGGACGTGGCTGACGGCCGACTTCTTCTCGGCCACCAGCGGGGCGGCCGCGCGGTGGCTCCAGACCGTCTCCGGCCGGACCTGCAGCACGTGCACCTCGCCGGCCTCGCTGACGGCCCACTCGATGTCCTGCGGGGCACCGCGGTGGCGCTCGATCCGCTTGGCCAGCTCGGCGAGCACGCCGATGTGCGCGTCCTCGAGGCAGTGCGCCTCGCGGCGATCCGCCTGGACCGGGACGAGGCCGACCGCGGCCGTCGCCGGGTCGAAGCGGTACTGCTCCTCCTGCGGCGAGAGGTCGCGCTTCAGGACCTCGAAGGTGACCTTGTCGACGACGTAGCGGCTCGGCGTGAGGCCGCCGCTGACGACGCCCTCGCCCAGCCCCCAGCACCCCTCGATGACGACCTTGGAGCGGTCGCCGCTGACGGGGTCGAGGGTGAACATGACGCCGGCCGAGCGGGCGTCGACCATCTGCTGGATGCCCACGCAGATGCCCTGGTCGGCGGAGACGGCGGAGACGGCGGGGTCGGCGTCCGGGCGGTAGGTCAGCACTGCGGCCCCGAACATGCCGGCCCAGCAGCTGCGGACGTGGTGGAGCACGTCCGCCACGCCCTGGATCCAGAGGAACGTGTCGTACTGGCCGGCGAAGCTGGCGCCCGCCAGGTCCTCCGACTCGCCGCTGGAGCGCACGGCGACGGGCGTGGCCTCCTGGCCGGTGCGCCGCTCCAGCTCGCCGTAGGCCTCGCGGATCGCGGCCTCCAGGTCGGCCGGCATCGCCGCCGCCTGGATCGCGGCGGTGAACTCGGCGCTGATCGCCTGCACGGTCGCCAGGTCGGCGCCCTGCGCGGCGGCCCGCACCTCGCGGGCCCGCTCGGCCAGGCCGGCGGACGCCAGGAAGTAGCGGTAGGCGTCCGTCGTGATGCCGAAGCCGCCGGGGACGGCGAAGCCGGCCGCGGTCATCTCGGCGAGGCTGCCGAACTTGCCGCCGAGCAGCCGGCTGCCGGCCTCGAGCGCGGCGGGGTCGTCGATCCACAGGACGAACGGGGAGGCGGGGGCAGTGGTCATGCGGACACGTCCTCGAGAATCCGGACGACGCCCGTGGTGCCGTCGACCTCGATGAGCTGGCCAGTGCGGATGGTGGTGGTGGCGAAGCCCGTGCCGACGACCGCCGGCAGGCCGTACTCGCGGCAGACGATGGCGGTGTGGGCCATGATCCCGCCGACGTCGGAGACGGCGGCCGACAGCCGGGAGAAGACCGGCGCCCAGCTGGGGGCAGTGATCCGGCAGACGAGGATGTCGCCGTCCTCGACCTCGTGCAGCTGCTCCGGATCGATGATCACGCGGGCCCGGCCGGTGGCCTTGCCGGCGGAGGCGGCGACGCCGCGCAGCTCCCCGGCGTCCTGGCCGTCGACGCCGAGCCACTCCTGCACCGACTCCTGGGTGATGCCCCAGAGCATCACGGTCAGCGGCTCGGTGATGAACTCCGGCGGCACGCCGAGGGCCGGCAGGGGCGGGTTCGCCTTGAGCACCTCGCGGATCCGCTTGCGGCGCTCGACCTCCGGGCGCCAGTAGGTGACACCGCGGGCCTCGGTCCCGGTGGCCCAGCCGATGTTGAGGTCGTAGAGCGCCGAGTAGATCTCGTTGCGGTGCAGGTAGAAGAGGTCCTCGCGGTCGTCCAGGAAGTCGTGCGCCACGAAGACGTCGCCCAGCTCGCGGACCTTCGAGAAGAAGAGCGAGTGGTGCCAGTGCTCGATGTAGAAGTTGTGGTTCTCGACGAAGGGGAACACCTGGCGGGCCAGCTCGACCAGGCCGTCGAACGACTCGCGGTCGTCGTCGGTCGGCAGGTAGGTGCGGTACTCCGCGGTGACCCGCACCCGCTCGGCGAGGATGGCGTCGAGCGGCCGGCGGATGTCCTCGCCCTTGAGCAGCGCCTGGACGTAGCCGCGCAGGGCCGTGAACGGCAGCCGGAGGTCGTCGATCCAGGCCCGGTCGCTGTGGGTGTAGCCGGCGCCCGTCGAGAACCAGAACCAGGGGTCCTTCGCCTTCTCGAAGGCGGCGATCCACTGCGCCCCGCTGGGGTGCGCCGCGAGCTGCTGCAGCGTGGTGGTCGGGTCCTCGGTGCCGAGGACGACGTCGGTGAGCCCGAGCTCCACGGCCAGCCTGGCGAGCGCGCGGACCTCGTCGTCCGGACGGAACAGCAGGATGTCGATGCCCGACACCATGCTGGCGATCGTCTGGTCGCTGATCCCCGGGAAGGCCGCCTGGCAGAACTCGCGGAAGGTCAGGTAGGCGCCGTAGCCGAGGTTGAGCATCTCGAAGTGGTACGAGCCCATCTCGAAGAGGTTCTCGATGAGGGCGCCGTAGCGAGTGAGCAGGTCGTACGTGGAGTAGACGCCGCGGTGCTCGAGGACGCTCTCCACCGGCTCCATGTCCGGCAGCGGCGCGAACCTGATGGCCTTGAGCCGGTCGATGCAGTCGGTCGCCTTGGCGACCCACTGCTCGTAGATCTCGTCCCAGTTCTCGTAGTAGTGCCCCGCGCGGACGGCGAAGTCCTCGGCGCGACGGGCCACCTCGGCCGGGTCGGTCACGGCGTTGGGGCTGATGTAGAGGTAACCGTTGATGATGCGGTGGTCGATGCCGCCGGCCGGGGGCACCGGCCAGACGCGGGTCGACATCTGGCTGGCCGCGACCCACCAGTTCTCGGTCATGATCGTGTCGAACGGGTAGAGCGGCTCGGGGTTGTGCATCCCGTCGAAGAACCAGAACTTGCCGTCCTCCGACGCGCGCCGCTCCTCGCTCAGCAGCGCGTAGTACGGATACATGCTCTCCCAGCCCTCGGCGCCGACGGGCGTCTGCACAGCGAACGGGCTGGCGAACCGCTTGCCGGGGACCGCCTGCTGGGGCTCCTCGGGGCGGGGACCGCCGTCGGACCGGTCGTTCGATGTGAGCGTCATGCGGGCGCCTCCGCCTCGGACAGGGGGTCGTGGTCGGCGCGGGGGGACCCGGCCGCGCTGCTGTGGATCACACTGCCGCCGGCAAGGCGCCGACGTAGGCGAGCACGTCGTCGAGGTCGACGACGTCGCCGTACTTCTCATGGATGTCGAAGAGGCTCGCCTCGTGGGGAGCCGCGGCCCGGTCGGCGACGCAGTCGCGCGGCACCAGGGTCGGGAAGCCGTGCTGGACGGCGTCCACGACGCTCGCCCGCACGCAGCCGCTGGTCGTGGCCCCGGTGACGATGACCGTATCGGCGCCAGCCGCGGTCAGGTACGAGGCGAGGGCCGTTCCGAAGAAGGCGGAGGCGCCGGTCTTCACGACCAGGTGCTCGTCCGGCCGGCGGGCCAGGCGGTCGTCGATCTCGACCAGCCGGCTGCCGAGCTCGAGCGCCGCCATGCCGGTGGCCTTCTTGAGCCAGGTGAGCGTGGCGATCTGGCCGGCGTCGTACGCGATCGTGGTGAAGACGACCGGGAGGCCGGCCGCGCGGGCCGCGTCGAGGAGCCTGGCGGTGGCGAGCACGGGGCCGGACATCTCTGCGCCGGTCGGGTACGCCGGGTCGGTGAAGCCGTAGGTGAGGTCCACGACGACGACAGCGGGCCGGCGGCCGCGCTGCACCGGGCGCCCGAAACCGGCGCGGTCGTAGACCTGCGCGGTGGTGGGCTGGGCCACAGCCGTCCTCCGTCCGAAGTGTGCGAAAAAGCCGTGACCTGCGGTAACGCGAGCCGGCTGTGAGCTGGAATACGTGTATACATCCGACCCGGGGATCGCGTCCAGTGTTTGCGCCGAGCCGTAGCGCGCCGGTAACAGGACGGCCCGGACGACCCACAGACGTAACACGCACAAGATCGATCAGACACGCCTCTGCGGTCTTGTGTGCAGTGGCATACGCGTATACCTTCCGCCCACCCCTTGTAGTGCGCCAGGTCACAACCGGACCCACGCCCTGCTCCCGTCCGTCCGGCGTCACCGGCTCGGCGCCCCACACCGCCAGCACGCCCGACCCGCGCCTACCACCACTCCTCAGGAGCGAACATGCATCAATTCCCAGGACAGGCATCGACCAACGCGATCCTGTCCACGTTCATCTACACGCTGGGCGCGGTCGCCGTGCTCCTGGTGGTGGTGGGCCTGATCGTCATCGACATGGGCATGGTCCGGCGCCGCAACGTCCTGGACACCACCGTCCAGAAGATCGGCTCCGCGATGATCGGCGGCCTGGGCACGCTGCTGATCGGCTACCCGATCTGGCAGTGGCAGTTCAACTCGGCCTTCGGCGTCCACCACCCGCTCTGGCAGGCCGTCAAGGACTGGTGGATGGGTGGCGCCTTCACCGGCACGGCGGCGCGGTACATCGACCCGGCCGTGATGCCCGAGGCGGACGTGCAGCAGATCTTCCTCGTCTTCTTCGTGACCTTCACGATGGCGACGCTGGCCCTCATCCACACCGGGGTCGTCGAGCGCATCAAGCCGCTGCCCATGTTCGTGATGTCCTTCGTCATGGGGGCCGTGCTGTCGCCGCTGGTCGGGTACCTCTGCTGGGGCTCGCTGTCGCCCCTCACCCTGCGCGGCACGCACGACTTCGACGGCATCTTCCCGCTGTACATCACCGCCGGCACCTTCGCGCTCGTGCTGGCCTGGCGGGTCGGCCCGCGCCTCGGCGCCTTCCTGCCGCACCGCAGTGGGCTCAAGCCGGTCCCCCACAACCTCGCGATCGTCGGCGCCGGCGTGGTCCTGATTCTCTTCGCGCTGCCCTTCATCACCATCGGTAGCGGTTACATCGTCCCCGACGTGGGCTTCTTCGGGATCTCCATGACCCAGAGCGGCATCGGCCTCGTCATCACCAACTTGTTCGGCGCGATCCTCGGCGGCGGCGTGATGGGGCTGATCGTGGCCTACAAGCGGCGCGAAGCATCCTGGGCGCTGCTCGGCCCGATCGCCGGCGTCGTGATGGGCGGGACGCTGTTCGACATCGGCAACGCCTGGGAGTGCGTGCTGGTCGGCGCGCTCGGCCCGCTCGTGGGGCTCGGCACGGCGGCCCTGCTGCGCAAGGTCCGCATCGACGAGCCGAAGGTGGTCCCCCTGGCGCTCGGCCCCGGCATCGTCGGCGCCCTGCTGACCGGCTTCCTCGAGTGGGGCACGCGCACCGGCGGCTACATCGGGCTGGAGGGCAAGTACGCCCCCGGCGTCGCCCACATCACCCCGTGGTGGCAGCTCGCCGGCGTCGTGGCCACGATGCTCGTCGCGGGCGTCCCGGCCCTGGTCATGTGCCTGATCTTCGAGAAGCTCGGCGGCCTGCGGGTCACCGAAGAGGTCGAGATCGTCGGCCTCGACTTCGACCAGTGGGGCATGAGCAACTTCGGCGACGACCTGCGGCCGGCGGCGCCCGGTGAGATCCCCGCCCAGGTGTCCCCCGTGACGGGGATGCCCGCGGCCGGGGCGGAGGACGTGCACGCCTGACCGGAGCTGACGGTGGGGGCGCCCTGGCCGACCGGTCCGGGCGTCCCCTCCTGCGAGGGCACCCGCGCGCATGCCCCGCAGCCGCCGCCGACGTATCCTGCGCAGAACAAGACCATGACGTCCGGCTCCGGGAGCCTGGGGACGGAGCAGACATGCAGCCCTCGGCGCGCGGCGTCGCGCCCATGGCCCAGCGGACCAGCGAGGGCGTGGCGCGCATCCTCCGCACCGAGATCTTCTCGGGGCACCTCAAGCCCGGCGAACCCCTGCCGGAGCGGCTGCTGGCCGAGCAACTCGGCGTCAGCCGCACGCCCGTCCGCGAGGCGCTGTTCACGCTGCAGAGCGAGGGGCTCGTCGAGCTGACCCCGAACCGCGGCGCGAGCGTCCGCACCATCACGTCCCACGACATCGTGCAGATCTACTCGCTGCGGGGCGTGCTCGAGTCCTACGCCGCCCGCGAGGCGGCGCAGACGCGTACCCGCCAGGACCTGGACGCGCTCGAGGACGCCCACGCCCGGCTGCAGCGGATCACGGCCGAGGGGACCGCGTCGGAGCAGGCCCTCGCCGACCTCGCGTTCCACACGATCATCAGTGAGGCAACCGGCAGCCGGCTGCTCCAGACGATCATGGGTCAGGTGCTGGCGTTCACCGTCAGCTACCGCTCCAACTACCAGTACCCGTCCGACCGCGCGGCGATCGCCCTCACGGAGCACCGGGCCATCCTCGACGCGCTCCGGGAGCAGGACGGCGACCGCGCGGAGCAGCTGATGCGCGAGCA
>JAOPWU010000161.1 GCA_025965515.1 Mycobacterium sp. | reverse complement strand
TGCCTGGAGCTCGACCTGCTGCACCGGTGGTCCCGCGCCGCCGGCCGGGGGATCCCCGTGGTGCCGTGCGGGGCGACCGAGCGCCACGTCGAGGCGGTCCTCGAGGCGGCGTGCGGGCTGGTGGCCGGGGCCGACGACCTGGCGGAGCTCGCCTACCGCGTCGCGGAGCGGCAGGACCGCGCGGGCAGCGTGGCCGCCGACCTGCTGGTGAACCCGCGGCACTGGAGCGGCTGGCGGCAGGACGTGCCCACGCTGCTGGATGCGCTGGACGCCGGTTTCCGGGCCGCCGAGGCGGACGGCCTGCCGCCCGTGGGACTCTGCGTCAGCCTGCTCCGCAGCCAGACCGCCGGTGAGGCCGCCGAGCTGGTGGAGTTGCTCGTCGAGCGACGGCATCCGCGCGTGGTGGCGCTGTCCGTCGACGGGGACGAGGCCCTGTCCGGGCGCACCAGCCCGCGATTCGTCACCGCGTTCCGGCGGGCGGCGAGCGCCGGACTGCGGCGCGTCGTCCACGCGGGCGCCGCCACCGGGCCGGAGGGCGTGGCCGACGCGCTCGACCTGCTGCACGCCGACCGCATCGACGACGGGATCCTGGCGGTCGCGGACCCCGCCCTCGTCGACCGCCTCGTCTCGGCGAACATCCCGCTGGGCGTCTGCCCGACCAGCAACGTGACCCTCGGCGCGGTGCCCTCCCTGGCGGCGCACCCGATCGACGCGCTGCGTCGTGCGGGCGTCAGCGTGTCCGTGAACACCGATGACCCGGTGCTGCTCGGCACCGACCTGCTCACCGAGTACCTGCTGTGCGCCGACGCGTTCGGCTGGGAGGACGAGGTGCTCTTCGCGATGTGTGCTGCGAGCCTGCGGGGGTGCATGACGTGGCGGGCCCGCCAGTGACCGCATCGTTCGAGGGGACCGCGGCGACCGCCGTCCCCGCGACCGCCGACCTGCTCGTCCGCGGTGCGGACCTGCTGGCCACCTGCGACGGCCCCGCCGGGACCGCCCGGGAGATCGTCGGCGGCTGGGTGGCCGTCACCGACGGGCTGGTCAGCGCGCTGGGTGGGCCGGGCGACCCTGCGCCGCCGGCGCGCCGCGTGCTCGACGCCACCGGCTGCCTGGTCACGCCGGGGCTCGTGAACACCCACCACCACATCTACCAGAACCTCACCCGGGCCTACGCCCCCGTGGTGAACGGCTCCCTGTTCACGTGGTTGTCCGGGCTCTACCCGGTGTGGGCGGGCATCGACGCGGAGGCCGCCTACCTGTCGGCGTGGGTCGGGCTGGCCGAGCTGGCGCTCGGCGGCTGCACCACGACGACCGACCACCTCTACATCGCACCGCGCGGCGGGGGCGACCTCTGGGGCGCCGAGATCCAGGCGGCCAAGGAGGTCGGGCTGCGGTTCCATCCGACCCGCGGCTCCATGAGCCTGTCGATCAAGGACGGCGGCCTGCCGCCCGACAGCGTGGTGCAGGACGACGACGCGATCCTCGCCGACAGCGAGCGGCTGGTCGCCGAGCACCACGACGCGACCTGGGGCGCCATGGTCCGGGTGGCGCTCGCGCCGTGCTCGCCGTTCAGCGTCAGCCCCGACCTCATGGCCAGGACGGCCGAGCTGGCCGAGAAGCTCGACGTCCGGCTGCACACCCACCTGGCGGAGGACCCGGACGAGGAGGCCTACTGCCGCGAGCGCTTCGGCCGCCGGCCCGTGGAGCAGTTCGAGGAGGTCGGCTGGCTCACGGGTCGTTCCTGGGTGGCGCACTGCATCTACCCGGACGCCACCGAGGTCGCCCGGCTGGGCGCCGCGGGCGTGGGCGTCGCGCACTGCCCCAGCTCCAACATGATGATCGGGGGCGGGGGCCTCGCGCCGGTCACGGACTTCCGGGCGGCCGGGGTGCCCGTGGGTCTCGGGTGTGACGGCTCCGCCTCGACCGACAGCGCGTCGCTGTGGCTCGAGGCGCGGGGCGCGCTGCTGCTGAGCCGCCAGCGCAGCGGCCCGGCGCACGGGCTGACCGCTCGGGAGGTGCTCGACGTGGCGACCCGCGGCGGCGCGGCCTGCCTCGGTCGCACCGGGGAGATCGGCCAGCTCAGCGTCGGGTCGGTCGGCGACCTGGTGGTCTGGCGCGAGCAGGGCCTCGCGTTCGCCGGAGCCGTGTCCGACCCCATCGAGGCGTGGCTGCGGTGCGGCCCGAGCGCCGCGTGGCACACCGTCGTCGCCGGCTCGGTGCTGGTCGAGGCCGGGCAGCTGACGCTCACGGGCGTCGAAGGCATGCTGGCGCGGCACCGCGCCGCCTCGCTACGGCTGCAGGGGCTCGCCGGCTGACGTGCCGGGCGGCTCCTCGGAGCGTCGCTACCCCGCCCGGCGGATCGGCCGTTCACCCAATCGGGTCAAGATCGGCGAGCCGAGTGACAGCAAACCCTCAGTTCCGGCACAGTTGACGCTGGGATGACCGGGTTTGTCCCGCCGCTGTGGCAACCGGGCGGTAGCCCGTCCGCGGAACTATGGAGGCGAGGCGTTGCAGGCATGAGCGGAGCCGGCGTGCTCGGTGCCGGCCTCCCTGGTCGGACCCGCGCACTCGTGGTGACGGTGGCGGCCCTGGCGGTCGCGGGGTGCGCCCTGTTGGCCGCCACCGCACCCCTGCCCGACGCCTGGCGGCTCGCCGTCGCCGTGCTGCTGCTCGCCGTGGGGCGCGCCTTCGCCGCCGGCACCCGGCTGGGGGACCGGCGCGTGGTCGTCTTCTGGTACGAGCTGTCCACCACGCTGACCGTCCTGCTCCTGCTGCCCATCGCCTGGTGCCCGCTGCTGAGCATGCCCGTCGTCCTCGCCGAGCGGTGGCTGCGGCAGCGGCCCGGGCGCCCGGTGTTCAACGCGGCCGCGTGGCTGGGCCCCGTCGCCGTCGCGGCCCTGCTCGCCGGCAGCACAGGGCTGTCCCGGCCGCTGCCGCTGCTCTTCCTCGGGGAGGCCGCCGCCCACCCGGGGCAGACCTGGATCGGCACGGCCGTCGGCGTCCTGGTCGCCGCCGGGGTCATCACGCTCGGCAACACGTTCGCCATCGCCGCCGCGGTCGCCGCCGCGACGGGGGACCGGATCGCGTCGCTGGTCCGGCAGGGGCTCGCCGAGGAGCGCGGCGGGGTGGTCGTCCAGACCGGGGCCACCCTGGCCGTGGCCGGCCTCGTCCTGGCCCGCAACCCCATCGCGGCGCTGATCGCCGCGATCGTCGGGCTCATCGGCTCCCGCGAGTACCTGCACCGGCTGCAGGCGACCCACCAGCGTGACGCCCTGCAGCTCGCCGAGACGGCCACCGGGCGCGTCGACGGGCTCTCGGCGGACGACGCGTTCGCCGAGCTCTTCGAGCGCGCCGCCGTCCTGTTCGGCGCGACCGAGGCCCGGGTCTGGGCGCGGGACTGGCCCGGCCGCGGGCCCTGCCTGTGGGCGTGGAGCCGGCCGGACGGCGTCACCGTCCACCCGGGCGCACCCGCGCCGGAGCTCGCGGCCGACGAGCTCGCCGGCGGCAGGGTCCTGCGGCGGTCCCTCGCCATCGACGGCGAGACCGCCGGGCTGCTGGACCTCGTCCTCGCCGAGGACGGGCTCCCCGATGGCACGGGGGAGGCGGTGCTCGCCACGTACGTGGCGACGGTGACCGCCACCCTCGACCACTGCCGCGGCAACGCCGTCCAGGTCATGCACGCCCGCACCGACGCGCTCACCGGGCTGGGGAACCGGCTCGCGCTGTCCGAGGGGCTCACCGAGCGTCTGGCGGACGCGGCGCCCGGCACCGCCACCGCCCTGGTCGTCGTGGACCTCGACCACTTCAAGGAGGTCAACGACACGCTCGGCCACGACGTCGGCGACGGGCTGCTCGTCGAGGTCGCAGGGCGGCTGCGCGCCTCTCTGGCGTCCGGCCCGCCGGCCGGGGCACCGCTCCTGGCGCGCGTCGCCGGCGACCGTTTCGCCCTCGTGCTGTCGGGGCTGCCCGTCGCGGCCGCCGACGCCGTCGCGCGCCGCCGCGCCGTGCGGCTCCTGGCCGGGGTGCAGCGGCCCCTCGCGCCGGACGGCCTGCCCGTGTCGCTCGAGGCGCGGGCCGGCATCGCGCTCTCCCCGGCGCACGGCACGAGTGCCGAGGACCTGTCCCGGTACGCCGACGAGGCCGTCGCGCGCGCCCGGTTCAGCGCCGGGAAGGTCGTCGTCTACGAAGCGCAGCCCGGCGGTGTGCCCACGCGCATCGACCTGCTGGGCGAGCTGCGGCTGGGTCTCGAGGCGGGGGAGTTCCGCGTCGTCTACCAGCCGCTCGTCGACCTGACGGACGGCTCGGTGGTCGGGGCGGAGGCGCTGGTCCGCTGGGACCACCCGACGCGCGGCGAGCTCGCGCCGGCCCACTTCATCGGCGCCGCCGAGCGCACCTCGCTCATCATGGCGCTCACCGACCAGGTGCTGGACCGGGCCGTCTTCGACGCCGCCGGCTGGCGGGCGTCGACGGGCCGGGACGTCCCGGTGTCCGTGAACCTCTCCCCGCGGTGCCTGCTCGCCGCGGACCTGCCGCAGCGGGTTGCGGCCGCGCTGGCCCGGCACGGGCTCCCGGCGAGCTGCCTGACGTTGGAGATCACGGAGAGCCTGGCGCTGGCCGACCTCGCCACGGTCGGCGGCGTCCTGACCCGGCTGCGGGCCGCGGGCGTCGGGCTGGCCGTGGACGACTTCGGGACCGGGTACTCCTCGATGAGCTTCGTCCGCGAAGTGCACGTGCAGGAGATCAAGATCGACAAGTCGTTCGTGACGGGCGCCGTCGGGAACGCCTCCGACCGGGCCATCGTCGCGAGCACCATCGCGCTGGGGCGCGGGCTCGAGCTGCCCGTCGTCGGCGAGGGCGTCGAGACCGTGGAGCAGCTGCGGCTGTTGCAGGACCTGGGCTGCACCGTGGGCCAGGGGTACCTGCTCGGCCGCCCGATGGCCCCCGAGCGGCTGCGCGCCCAGCTCGACACCCGGGTCGCCCTGCTCGACGGCGGCGAGCAGCTGCAGCTCATCGACCTGCGCGCCGCGGCGGTGCCGCGCCAGGTGCTGCCCGCGCGCCCGGTCGCGGCGCCGCCGCTGCGCCGCCCCGCCGCCTCCTGAGCCGGGGGACCGGTCAGGACCCCCGGTAGGTGGCGTAGCCGTGCCGGCTGAGCAGCAGCGGCACGTGGTGGTGCGAGGCGTCCGCGGTCCGGACGTCGACGACGACCTCGGGGTAGAAGGCCTCCGGGCCGTGCGCCGCCCCCGTGTCGAACACGAGCCGCCACCGGCCCAGCGCCCACGAGGCCGCGGCGACCAGGTCCGTCGCCCGGCCGTCGGCGTCCGTGCGGGTGTCCGCGACCAGCTCGGCGGTGCCGTCGTCGGCGACGCGGTACACCCGCAGCGGCAGGCCGGCGACGGGCTGCCCCGCCTCCGTGTCGAGGACATGGCTGGACAGGGTCACGCGCCCATCGTCCCGTACCGCTTGCGCAGCCGCAGCTGCGTGATCTCCCACTGCTGGGCGGCGGCGACGCCGAGCTCGGTGTCCGGGTGGTTGCGCAGCCGGGCGTCCAGCAGTACGAGCAGCTGCTCTGCGGTGCGCCCCGCCGCGCGGACGATGTACGTCATCCCGAACCGCTCCTCGTAGGCCCGGTTCCCCACGGCGATCCGCTCCAGCACGTCCGTCGGGGCCGTGGCGGCGGCGGCCTGCTCGGCCCGCTCCTGGCTGCCGACCGGGGGCCGGTCGCCGATCCGCGGGTGGGCGGCCAGGGCCTCCAGCCAGTCGGCCGCCGGCAGCGACCACCAGACGTCGGACGCGACGGCCTCCAGCGCCGGCAGGTCGGGGTACGGCCCCCGGTCGGCGACCTCCCGTGCCCACGCCGTGCTGGCGCAGCAGGCCAGCAGCTCGTCCGCGGTCGGCGCGAGCGTCACGCCACACCCCGCCGCAGCAGCCGGCCGGCGGGCGCCCCGCCGTCGGTCAGCTCCCGGCCGCTGAGCCAGACGGTGTCGACCACGCCGAACAGCTCGCGGCCGGTCCAGGGGGACTGCGGGTGGCGGTAGTGCAGGTCGGCGGCATCGAGGACGAAGCTCGCGTCGGGATCCCACGCCACCAGGTCCGCGTCGCGGCCCACCGCGATGGCGCCCTTGCCGGGCAGCCCGGCCAGCGCCGCGGGGGCGGCGGACTGCACCCGCGCGAGGTCGGCCAGCCCGAAGCCGCGCTGCCTCGCCTCCGTCCAGACGACCGGCAGCTGGGTCTGCAGCCCGCTGATCCCGCCCCACGCCGTCCCGAAGTCGCCGGTGTCGACCGCCTTGAGCCGCGGCGGGGCGGGCGAGTGGTCGGACACGACGCAGCTGATGAGCCCCTCCTTCAACGCCTCCCACAACCGTTCCCGGTTGGCCCGGCCGCGGATCGGCGGGGCGCACTTGGTGAGCGTGGCGCCGTCCGGGATGTCCTCGGCCGCCAGCGACAGGTAGTGGGGGCAGGTCTCCGCGCTCAGCAGGACGCCCGCCTGCCAGGCCTGCGTCAGCAGCGGCAGGGACTCCGCGGCGGACAGGTGCAGGACGTGCGCGCGGGCGCCGGTCTCGCCGGCGAGGGCGGCGAGCAGCCGGATGGCCGCCACCTCCGCCTGCGGCGGCCGGCTGGCCTCCCACGCGGCGTAGCTGCGCCCGGCCGGCGCCGGGGCCCCGGCGAGCACCGCCGGCGCCTCCGCGTGGACGATCACCGGCAGGCCGGTGGGTGCCACGGCGGCGAGCGCCTCGCGCAGGCCGGCGGCGTCGACGGAGCCGTACTCGGGCACGCCGCTGTCGGCGAGGAACAGCTTGAAGCCGCAGACCCCCGCGGCCGCGAGCGCTTCCACCCGGGCGGCGGCGCCGTCGCGGACCACCTCGTCGGTGATGCCGCCCCAGATCGCCACGTCGACGTGCACGCGCCCCTCGGCCGCGGCCCGCTTCGCCGCCAGCGCCTCGAGCGAGGTGGTGGGCGGCCGGCTGTTCAGCGGCATGTCGACGAGCGTCGTCACGCCCCCCGCAGCCGCCGCCCGGGTGGCGGTGGCGAACCCCTCCCACTCCGTACGGCCGGGCTCGTTGATGTGGACGTGGGCGTCGACGAGGCCCGGCGAGAGCACGAGCGTGCCGAGCTCGCGCAGCGGGAGGTCGGCAGGGGGCGGCGCGGCGCCGGCCAACAGGTCGGCGATGCGCCCCCCGCGCACCACGACCTGCGCCGGCAGCACCCCGGCGGGTGTGACCACCCGGGTGCTGCGCAGGACGAACCCGCCGCCTGGGTCAGCGGGCGGCATTCTTCACGAAGTCGGCCTCGGTCACGGCCGGGTCCAGTCGGCCCGTGTACCAGCCACCGCGGATGTGCCGGCGCACGCAGGCCGGGTCGTCGGCGTCGACGGTCGCGCGCGCCGCCGAGTGCCAGAGGTAGGCGTCGTGCAGCAGCAGGTCGCCGCGCTCGCAGTACACGGCGAGCTCCCCGCGCACCTTGGTGAAGCCGAGCGGCATGTCCTGTGGGGGCGCGACGTCGCCGTACCCGCCGGTGGGCGCCGAGCCCTCGGGCACCGCGGAGCCGTTGGCGTTGCGGAAGGGCGCGGGCGTGGCCCACAGGTGGCTGCCGGGCACGACGCGCAGGAAGCCGTTCGCCGGGCTCGTGCCGTCGAGGTGCAGCGTCCAGGCGACGGACGGCCACCGGTCGAGGTGCGGGCCGCTCTGCCAGTCGGAGTGCCAGCCGATGCGCGTGTAGCTCGACTCGCTGCCGGGCCGGCTGTCCTGGAAGACGACGCCGAACGGATCGCCCTCGAGCAGCCAGCAGTCGGGGCCGAGCACGTCGTGCAGCACGCCGAGGATGTGCTCCTCCCGGGCGGCCGGACCGATTTCGGGGATCACGTCGGTGGCGTACGTGACGTAGTTGGCGAAAGCGGCGGTGCGGGTGCCGTCCACGTCGTCCACCAGCTTGACCGTCCCGTGCTTTTCGGGCAGCTCGCCCGCGAGCAGCCGGTCCTGCGCCCGCGAGCACGCCGCGTCCAGCCCCGTCAGCGTCGCCTCGTCGTAGAGGCCCCGCAGGATCGCGAAGCCGTGGGCGCGCAGGAACGCCGCCGCGGCCGCGAGCTCGTCGGGGCCGAACACGCCGACCTCGCCGGGCAAGGTCGTGGTGCCGATGGTGCTGGTGGCCGCGCCGGTGGCTCCGGGGGCGGAGACGGTCGTGGGACTGGTCATCGCGCGAGGGTTCCTCTCGGTTGCGGGGCTGTTCGGACGGTCAGGAGGTGCCGCGGGTCGCCCGGTCGGCAGCGGGCCTCCAGGACGGGCCGCAGGGCGCCGGCGGTCGGCTCACCTGCTCGGCCCGCCCCGGCGACGGCTGGGCAGGCACGGCCGACGGGCGGGCGCTCCCGGGAAGGGTGGTCACGAGCCGGACGGTAGGCGGGCGGTGTTGCGCCGGTGTTGCCGTTGATGACGCGTCGATGGTCGGTCATGGGGCGCCCCGGTGCCGATCCGGCAATGTCGCCTCAACCTCGCCGCAACATCGGCCCCCTAGCGTCCCCGGCGTGGCTGCCCGAGACGGCGACCAGCACCCCGTGTTCACGCTGCTCGCCCGCGACGACCTGCACGGCGACGCCGGGCGTATCGAGGACTTCAGCAAGGAGGAGGACAAAATTCTGTACGAGGACCTGACGATCCTGGAGCGGTACGGCGACGCCGGACTGCCGCTCGACCCCCGGGCGGTGACGCCGTGGTGACCGCAGCGCCGGCGCGGCCCGGTGCCGGCGACGCGGCGAAGGACCTCGCCACGCTGCCGAAGGCGCACCTGCACGTGCACCTCGAGGGCGCGATGCGCCCCGCCACGCTGACCGAGCTCGCCGACCGGTACGGCATCGCGGTGCCGCAGATCCGCGGCTTCGGGAACTTCAGCGCCTTCGCCGGCATGTACGTGGCGGCGTGCGACGTGCTGCGCACCTACGACGACCTCGCCCGCGTGGTCCGCGAGGTCGTCGAGGACAACGTCCGCGACGGCGCCGTCTGGGTCGAGCCGTCGCTCTACGCGCCGCACCACCGGGAGCGCCTCGGCCCCGACGAGGACGTCCTCGCCTGCGTGATCGAGGTGGGGCAGGCCGCGGCCGCGGAGCACGGCATCGGCTTCGGCGTGATGTTCGCGGCCGACCGCACTGTCGACGCCGAGCAGGCCGTCGCGCTGGCCCGCGTCGCGGCGCGCTGGGCGGGCCGGGGCGTGGTCAGCTTCGGCCTCGCCAACGACGAGGAGCTCGTCGGCCCGGAGCCGTTCGCCGTCGCCTACCGCATCGCGAAGGACGCCGGCCTGTTGTCCACCCCGCACGCGGGGGAGCTGCGCGGCCCGGAGAGCGTGATCGGCGCGCTGGACCTGCTCGGCGCCGACCGGCTGCAGCACGGCGTCCGGGCGTTCGAGGACCCCGAGCTGGTGGAGCGGCTCGCCGACAGCGACGTCTGCCTGGACGTCTGCCCGTCGAGCAACCTGCTGCTGTCGGTCGTCCCGTCCCTCGAGGAGCACCCGCTGCCGCGGCTGCTCGCCGCGGGCGTGAACTGCTCGCTGAACGGCGACGACCCGCTGCTGTTCGGCCCCAACCTGCTCGACGAGTACCGGCTGTCGCGCGCGACGCTCGGGCTGGACGACACGGCCCTCGCCCAGGTCGCCCGGTCGAGCATCCGCTACAGCGGCGCGCCCGCCGAGCTGAAGCAGGACGCCCTGGCACGGATCGACGCATGGGAGCGGGGGTGACCGTTCCCGTGCCAGGGTGGATGCCGTGCTGCTGACCCCGCGCGAACAGGAGCTCCTGCTGGTCCACGTGGCCGCCGGGCTGGCGCGGGAGCGCCGCGCCCGCGGGCTGCGGCTCAACTATCCCGAGGCGGTGGCGATCCTGACGTCGTTCGTGGTCGAAGGGGCGCGCGACGGCCGCTCCGTCGTCGACCTCATGGAGGCGGGCCGCGGCGTGCTGTCGCGCGACGACGTCCTCGACGGCGTGCCGGAGCTGGTGGCGGAGGTCCAGGTCGAGGCGACCTTCCCGGACGGCACCAAGCTGGTCACGCTGCACCGGCCGATCACGTGAGCGGCGCGACCTCGGGTCCCGGTGTGCCGGGCGAGGTGCTCGTGGGGGACGGACCGATCGAGCTGAACCCGGGGCGGCCGCGCACCCGGCTGACCGTCGAGAACGCGGGCGACCGGCCCGTGCAGGTGGGGAGCCACCACCACCTCGCGGCGGCCAACCCGGCACTGCGCTTCGACCGCGCAGCCGCCTGGGGGCAGCGGCTGGACGTGCCGGCCGGGACGGCCGTGCGCTTCGAGCCCGGCGTGGCCCGCGAGGTCGACGTCGTGCCGCTCGCCGGGGCGCGCGTCGTGCCGGGGCTGCGCGGCGAGGTCGCCGGTCCGCTGGACGATCCGGCCACGCCGCGCACCGTGGGCCCGTGGCGCGGCGCGGGGGAGGCGACCCGTGGCTGAGCTGTCGCGGTCCCGGTACGCCGAGCTGTTCGGCCCGACCGTCGGCGACCGGGTGCGGCTGGGCGACACCGCGCTGCTGGTCGAGGTCGAGCAGGACCTGTCCCGCGGGCCCGGCCTGCTCGGCACGGGCGACGAGATGGTGTTCGGCGGCGGCAAGGTCATCCGCGAGTCGATGGGGCAGGCCCGCGCCCCGCGCGCCGAGGGCGCCCTGGACCTCGTCATCACAGGCGCGCTGGTGCTGGACCACTGGGGCGTGGTGAAGGCCGACGTCGGCATCCGCGACGGCCGCATCGTGGCGCTCGGCAAGTCGGGCAACCCCGACACGATGGACGGCGTGCACCCCGACCTGGTGGTCGGCCCCGGCACGGAGGTGCTCGCGGGCAACGGCAAGATCCTCACCGCCGGGACGATCGACTGCCACGTCCACCTCATCGCGCCCAACCAGCTGCCCGAGGCGCTGGCCGCCGGCACGACCACGCTCATCGGCGGCGGCACCGGGCCGGTGGAGGGCACCAAGGCCACCACCGTGACGCCGGGCGCCTGGTACCTGTCCCGGATGCTCGAGGCCCTCGACGACTGGCCCGTGAACGTGGTGCTGCTCGGCAAGGGCAATACCACCAGCGCGGCGGCGCTGGCCGAGCAGGCGCTGGCCGGGGCCGGCGGCTTCAAGCTGCACGAGGACTGGGGCTCCACGCCCGCGGCGATCGACGCCTGCCTCACCGCGGCGGAGCGGTTCGGGCTGCAGGTGGCGCTGCACAGCGACACCCTCAACGAGGCCGGCTACGTGGAGAGCACCCTCGACGCGATCGCCGGGCGGGGCATCCACGCGTACCACACGGAGGGGGCCGGCGGCGGCCACGCCCCGGACATCATCACGGTGGCCTCGCACCCCAACGTGCTGCCGAGCTCGACGAACCCGACCCGGCCGCACACGGTCAACACGCTGGCCGAGCACCTCGACATGCTGCTGGTCTGCCACCACCTGAACCCCAGCGTCCCCGAGGACCTGGCGTTCGCGGAGAGCCGGATCCGGCCGTCCACCATCGCGGCGGAGGACATCCTCCACGACCTGGGCGCCATCAGCATGATCGGCTCGGACAGCCAGGCGATGGGCCGGATCGGCGAGGTGGTCACCCGCACCTGGCAGACCGCGCACGCCATGAAGCTGCGCCGCGGCGCCCTGCCCGGGGACGGCGCGGCCGACAATCTGCGGGCCCGCCGCTACGTCGCCAAGTACACGATCTGCCCCGCCGTGGCGCACGGCCTGGACGACGAGATCGGCTCCGTGGAGCCGGGGAAGCTCGCCGACCTGTGCCTGTGGGACCCGGCGTTCTTCGGCGTCCGGCCGCAGCTCGTGCTCAAGGGCGGCATGGTCGCCTGGGCCCAGTCCGGCGACGGCAACGCGAGCATCCCCACCCCGCAGCCGGTGCTGCCCCGGCCGATGTGGGGCGCCCAGCCGGTGGTCGCGTCCGCCACCAGCCTGCACTTCGTGGCGCCCGGCGCGCTGGAGGCGGGGCTCGCCGACCGGCTGGCCGTCCGCCGCCGGCTCGCCCCCGTGAAGGACACCCGCCGGATCGGCAAGGCGGACCTGCCGGGCAACGACGCGCTGCCGCGGATCGAGGTCGATGCGGACACCTTCGCGGTGCGCATCGACGGCGAGCTGGTGACCGAGGCGCCCGTGGCCGAGCTGCCGCTGGCGCAGCGCTACCGGTTGTTCTGATGACGCAGCCGGTGCCCGGGGCCCTCGCGTCGCTGCTGCTGCTGGCCGACGGTCGGCTGCCGGTCGGGACCACGACGCACAGTTCGGGGATCGAGACGGCCGTCGAGCGCGGCGACGTGACGGACCTGGCGCAGCTCGCCGGCTTCCTGCTGGGCAGGCCCGGCAGGGGCGCCCGGCTCGCGGCCGCGGCCGCGGCGCAGGCGTGCCGCGCCCTCGCCGCGGCGGACC
>JAOPWU010000148.1 GCA_025965515.1 Mycobacterium sp. | reverse complement strand
GGGCCCAGCCGTCGGCGGCGAGCGGCGCTGCGGGGGCCGACCCCGGGCAGGCGCCGCCCGCCGACACGTCCCCGGGGCAGCTGGTCGTCGACACCGGCGGGCTCGCCACGCTGTCCGGCCTGGGCCTGCTGGCGCCGGAGCAGGAGGTGCCGCGCTGCCTCACCGAGACGGGCGACCCGGTGCCCGGCTGCCTGCCCGGGGCCGTCGTGGCCCGCACGGACGCCAGCGGCACGGTGCGGTTCACGGTGCCGCCCGCGCCGGGGGCCGGCGGCACCGCGCAGACGGTGACGCTGCTGGCGCGGCTGCCCGGCGCCGCGGGCGCGGCCGGCCCCGCGCTGGGGGTCCGGGTGCTGGCGGTGTCGACGCAGACGACCGTCCCCGACCTGACCTTCTGGCAGGGCGCGGCCAAGGTGACGGAGAACGGCTCGGCGCCGCTGTCCGTCGCCTGGGGCCCGCTGCCCGCCGAGCTCAGCGCCACGCCCTCCTACACCGTGAGCGCCTACGACGGCGCCCGCGGGCTGCAGCTCGTGCGGCGTCTGGTCAGTAGCCCGGTCTCGCTCGACGCCCGGTTCCTCGAGGACAGCCGCAGCGGCCTGGCCGTGGCCGCCACGGGGGCGCCGCCCGGTGCGGACAGTCAGTCGCTGCAGGTCGTGTGGGTCAGCGCGACGACGCCGGTGACCAACCCCCGGGGGGCGCCCGTGTCCCGCGGCAGGCCCTGCGCCGTGACGCTCGAGTCCGGCGCGCCCACCGCTGCACCCACCGCCGCCACGACCGCGCAGAGCAGCTGCTGGCTGACCTCGGGGACGGTGGCCGACTACCCCGGCCCGCGCCTGCGGTCGTGCGCGCCGGACACGTCCGGGCTCGGCGCCAGCTACCAGCGTTGCTGGGTGGCGGCCGTGACGTCGGTGGCCATCGATCTCGGGCGCGTGCAGCCGGTCGGCGTGGTGGTGCTGCGCGGCAGCGGCGCGGCCCTGCTCGACGTCAGCACCGACGGGGACACCTGGCGGACGCTGGCGAAGCTGCCGGACGTCCCCGCGGGGCAGACGGAGCAGGCGGTGCGGCTGCCGGCGGAGACCCAGGCGCGGTACGTGCGGCTGCGGGTGGATCCCGCGGTGGAACTGGCGCGGCCCAGCACCGTGGTCCTGGCGGCCACGCCCCTGCCCACGCCGGCCGCCCCCAGCCCGTCGCCCACGCGCTCGCCCCGCAGCCGGAGCACCACCCCGGCGAGCCTCACGGGTTCCCCCGCAGCCACCGTGGCGTCGGCTACCGGGACCGGCGGCGGGATCGCGCCGAACGCCGCCGGCAGGCCCGTGATGCTCGGCGACGCCCCCGCCGGCGACTACCACGGCGACCTGGCCACCAGGACGCAGGTGGCGGTCTGGGGCCCCGGGCCGGGCGACGCGGCGCTCGCCGCCGCGCTGCCCGGGACGGCGGGGGGCTCCACGCCGGAGGCGCCGTTCGTCCTGCTCGCCCTGCTGCTGCTGGCGCTGCTCGGCGCGGGGCACGCGGCGCTGCGGCTGCACGCTCCCGACGACCCCGGGTTCTAGGCAGCGGGCCCCGAGGGGTCGCGCCCGCCGCCGGGGAGGCGTACACCCGAGACATGGGTTTCTTCCGGCCGCCGCCGTGGGAGGCGCCGCCGCCGGCGCCGCACCACCCCCGGGGGCACGACACGCACGACGGCCACGTGCCGGACATCGTCACGCCCACGGAGACGGAGCGCCGCGCCGCCGACCTGCACGAGCGGGAGCGGCGCTACTTCACGGTCATGATCCCGTGCATCGTCCTGACGGTGCTGGGCTTCTTCGTCCTGCCGTGGACCCCGGCCCGGCTCGGCGTCCTGGCCGTGGCGGCCGTCCTGCCCCCGATCGCGGCGATCGTCGCCAACCCGGTGCGCCGGCGCTGACGCTCCCCGCGCGTTACCCCTCGGTGTCCGCCGGGCGCAGGTGTACGACGTCACCGGCCGCGTAGGCCGTGCCGTCGATGACGAGGCGCCCGGCCTCGTCGATCCGCTCCGCTGTGCCGGTCACCGTCGTACCGCCCGGCAGCGAGATGCTCACCGGTCGGCCCAGCGTCGTGCACCCGGCCTGGTACCGCTCGGCGAGCTCGTCGGGGCGGCGCTCCCACTGCCCGTAGGCGTCGGCCAGCTCGCCGAGGAGCACGGTCGTCACGGTGAGCCGGTCCGTGGTCGAGGCCCCGGCCAGCAGCAGGCTCGTCGCCGGGCGGTCGGCCGGCAGCTCCTCGGGGGTGGTCGTGACATTCAGCCCGATGCCCACGACGACCGCCCCGTCGACGACCTCGGCGAGCACCCCGGCGAGCTTCCGGTCCCCCACCAGCACGTCGTTCGGCCACTTGAGCGCGGCGTCGACGCCGCAGCGGCGGGCGGCCGCCGCGACGGCCAGCCCCGCCAGGAGGGGCAGCCAGCCGCCCCGCCGTGCCAGGAGCTCCGGCGCCGGGCGCAGCAGCACGCTCAGCGTGACGCCCGACCCCGGCGGCGACGTCCAGCGGCGGTCCAGCCGGCCGCGACCGGCGGTCTGCTCCTCGGCGAGGACCACCAGCCCCTCGGGCGCGCCGGCCCGGGAGCGCTCCGCGGCGACGGTGTTCGTGGAGGAGGTGCGGTCGAGCACGACCACCTCGCGCCACCGGCTGCCGGGCGCGGTCACGGCCGCCCGCAGCGCGTCGGCGGGCAGGGGCCCGCGGCCGGGCTGCGGGGCGTCGGTCACCCACCCAGCGTGCCACGGCCCGCAGCCGCGGGGGCGACTGCGGGCCGTGGGGCGGGGTGGGTCAGGACCGGGTCAGCGTGGGGGTCGGCTCGCCGTCCTTGTCCACGGGGTGCAGCGCCCACGGCTGCCCGGCGACGCCCGCCGGGCGGCGGGTGTCGGAGCGCGGCGTGCCGCCGGTGGCGCTCAGGACGTCGTAGACGACCGACCCGTCGACGGTCTCGTCGGCGAGCAGCCGCTCGACCAGCCCGTCGAGCGCCGGGCGGTGCGCCGTCAGCAGCGACACGGCCCGCGCCTCGGCGTCGCGCAGGATGCGCTGCACCTCTTCGTCGACGATGCGCTGCGTCTGCTCGGAGTAGACGCGGCTGGTCAGCTGCTCCGACCCGAGGTACTGCGGGTGGCCCGTCGCGTACCCGACCGGGCCGAAGGCCGGCGAGAGGCCGAACTCCCGGACCATGCGGGTCGCGAGCTCGGTGGCCCCGGCCAGGTCGTTGGACGCGCCGGTCGAGGCCTCGCCGAACACGCTCAGCTCGGCCGCGCGGCCGCCCATCCGGACCGCGAGGGAGTCGTAGAGGTAGCTCTCCGAGTACAGGTGCCGCTCCGCCTCGGGCAGCTGCTCGGTCACGCCCAGCGCCATACCGGCGGGCAGGATCGTGACCTTCGCGACCGGGTCGGCGTGCTCGCACAGCGCCGCGACCAGGGCGTGCCCCGACTCGTGCACCGCGACGGACTGCTGCTCGCCGGGGAGCAGCACGTTGCTGGCGTCCCGACGGCCCAGCAGCGCCCGGTCACGCGCGTCGTCCAGGTCGGTGGCCGTGATCACGTCGCGGCCGGAGCGCACCGCGAAGATGGCCGCCTCGTTGACGAGCGCCGCCAGGTCCGCGCCGGAGAAGCCCGGCGTGCCACGGGCGACGACGTCGAGGTCCGCGTTCGGCCCCAGCTGCTTGCCCTTGGCGTGGACCTCGAGGATGGCCCGCCGCTCGCGCTGCGTCGGGAGCGGAACGGTGACCTGCCGGTCGAACCGGCCCGGGCGCAGCAGCGCCGGGTCCAGCGTCTCCGGCCGGTTGGTCGCCGCGAGCACCACGACGTCGTGCGACTCGTCGAAGCCGTCCATCTCGGCGAGCAGCTGGTTCAGGGTCTGCTCCCGCTCGTCGTTGGTGCCGAGCGCGTTGCCCCCGCGGCGGCCGCCGATCGCGTCGATCTCGTCGATGAAGATGATCGCGGGGCCGCGCTTGCGGGCGTCGGCGAACAGGTCGCGCACGCGTGCCGCGCCGACACCGACGAACATCTCGACGAAGGACGAGCCGCTCACCGACAGGAACGGCACGTCGGCCTCGCCGGCGACGGCGCGCGCGAGCAGCGTCTTGCCCGTTCCCGGCGGGCCGACCATCAGCACGCCGCGCGGACCCACGGCGCCGGCCTTGCGGTACCGGTCGGGGTGGCGCAGGAAGTCGACGACCTCGCTGATCTCCTGCTTCGCGCCCTCGTAGCCCGCGACGTCCGAGAACCGCGTGGTCGGGCGCTCGGCGTCCACGACCTTGGCCCGCGACCGGCCGATGCCACCCAGGCCGCCCGCGCCGAGCCCGGCCAGCGACTTGCGCGCGGCCCGGCCCGTGAAGATGAAGAACCCGATGAGCAGCAGGAACGGCAGGAAGTTGATCAGCAGCACCAGCCACTGCGAGCCGCCGGAGCTGTTGTTGTAGGACAGGCTCACGTTGTGCGCCGTCAGCTGCGCCGGCAGCCCGGGGTCGCCGGCCGCGGTGGAGACGGCGCTGCTGTAGTGCGTGCCGTCCTTCAGCGTGCCGGAGATCTGCCCGGACGCGTTGATGGTCGCGGTGTTGACCTTGTCGGCCTGCACGTCCTGCAGGTACTGCGTGTACGTCAGCTTCTGGACGTTGGTCGTGGGGGCGAAGACCGCCTCGCCCAGGAACAGCAGCAGGGTCAGTGCAATGCCCGCGGGCAGCAGGAAGCGCCGCCAGGTGGGCGGCGGGGGCGGGGCCGGCTTCGGCGGGCTGCTGTTGGGCGGCCCGGACTTGGCCGGCGGGCTCATCAGGTGACGGCCGTCGTCCACCCGGGGCCCGGCAGGGTCGGGGGTGCGGTCGATGCAGCGGCTCACGGGAAGGGTGTAGCCGCTCCGGGGTGTGCTCACGCTCGTCCCAACGCACGAGAAACGGCAGCTGATACCGCGTCCAGGGATCTCACAGCCTGCACCCGGCGATCAAACAGGGCAACCGGGCCGGGGGCCGTGCGCCTCACACCGGCGGACCTGGCGCACGGCGTCCGGGCGGGGGTCGCTACCCTCCCGCCTATGGCTGCCGCTGCTGACGTCACCCCCGAGGCCGGTCCGGACATCCACACGACGGCGGGCAAGCTCGCCGAGCTGCGCCGCCGCACGGACGAGGCGATCCACGCCGGCTCCCAGCGCGCCGTCGACGCCCAGCACGCGAGGGGCAAGATGACGGCCCGCGAGCGCATCGATGCGTTCATGGACCCGGGCAGCTTCACCGAGCTGGACGCGCTGGCCCGCCACCGCGCCCGCGACTTCGGCGTCGAGGCCAACCGCCCGTACGGCGACGGCGTCATCACCGGCTACGGCACGGTCGACGGCCGGCCGGTCTGCGTGTTCAGCCAGGACGCCACGGTGTTCGGCGGCTCGCTCGGCGAGGTCTACGGCGAGAAGATCTCCAAGGTCATGGACCTGGCCCTGAAGAACGGCTGCCCGGTCGTCGGCCTCAACGACGGCGGCGGCGCCCGGATCCAGGAAGGGATCATGGGTCTCGCCCTCTACGGCGAGATCTTCTACCGCAACGTCATGGCGTCGGGCGTGGTGCCGCAGCTGTCGCTGATCCTCGGTTCCTGCGCCGGCGGCGCGGTGTACTCCCCCGCGATCACCGACTTCACGCTGATGGTCGACGGCGGCAGCCACATGTTCATCACGGGGCCGGACGTCATCAAGACGGTCACCGGCGAGGACGTCGCCATGGAGGACCTCGGTGGCGCCCGGGCGCACAACACGAAGTCCGGCGTCGCGCACTTCATGGCCGCGGACGAGATGGAGTGCCTCGAGCTCGCGAAGCAGCTGCTGAGCTTCCTGCCGAGCAACAACCTGGAGCCCGCGCCGATCGTCGACCCGGTCGACGCCCTGGCCGAGGAGCCGGCGCTCGAGCTCGACACCCTCATCCCGGACAGCAACAACGCGCCGTACGACATCCGCAAGGCCATCCAGGCCACCGTCGACGACGGCGACTTCCTCGAGGTCCACCCGCTGTTCGCGCAGAACATCGTCTGCGGCTTCGGCCGCGTCGAGGGCGCGTCGGTCGGCGTGATCGCGAATCAGCCCATGAGCTTCGCCGGCGTCCTGGACATCGACGCGTCCGAGAAGGCCGCGCGGTTCCTCCGCACCTGCGACGCCTTCAACATCCCGGTCATCACGTTCGTCGACGTCCCGGGCTTCCTGCCGGGCACCGACCAGGAGTGGGCGGGCATCATCCGCCGCGGCGCCAAGCTGCTGTACGCCTACGCCGAGGCGACCGTGCCGAAGATCACCGTCATCACCCGGAAGGCCTACGGCGGCGCCTACGTCGTCATGGGGTCGAAGCACCTCCGCAGCGACGTCACACTGGCATGGCCGACCGCGCAGATCGCCGTCATGGGCGCGCAGGGCGCGGTCAACATCGTGCAGCGCCGGGCGATCGCCGCCGCGGAGGACCCGGAGGCGACCCGCCAGGCCTTCATCACCGAGTACGAGGACACCTTCGCGACGCCGTACATCGCGGCCGAGCGGGGCTTCGTCGACGCGGTGATCCCCCCGTCGGAGACCCGGCGCGAGGTGGCCCGGGCGCTGCGGCTGCTGCGCACCAAGCGCGAGTCGCTGCCGCCGAAGAAGCACGGGAACATCCCCCTGTGAGCGGCGAGCCGACGGCGGACGAGGAGCTGGCGCCCGTCATCCCGCTGTTCCGCGTCACCAAGGGCGACCCGTCGCCGGAGGAGATCGCCGCGCTGACCGCCGTCCTGGCCGCCCTGGCTGGCGCGGGCGGGCCCGAGGCGGCCGAGCCGCTGCGGATCGGCCGCTGGAACGACCCCCGCGCGAACCTCACGCGCATGCCGCCGGTGGGCTTCGGCGCGTGGCCCGCGTCGGGCTTCGAGAAGGGCACGCGGACCCGGGCTTCCTGGTAGGCGGCCCACGCGCCCCGCCGGCCGCCCGACCCGGGCCGCGCCCATGCCTTGACGAGCATATGCCCTTCTAGGCATACTCTCCCCGTGCCCGACACCGCCTGGGCGGCCCTCACCGACCCCACCCGCCGCGCCCTGCTGGAGCTCCTGCGCCAGCAGCCCCGCTCCGTGGGGGAGCTCGTGGCCGCGCTCGGGCTCAGCCAGCCGACGACGTCGAAGCACCTCCGGGTGCTCCGCGACGCCGGCCTCGTCCGCGTCCAGCCGGACGCCCAGCGCCGCATCTACGCCCTCGATCCCGCACCGCTCGCCGCCCTCGACGCCTGGCTCCAGCCGTACCGCGACTACTGGAACCCCCGCCTCGACGCCCTGGGCGCCTACCTCGACCGCCAGTCCCCGACCCCGGAGGAGACCCCATGAGCCTCGGCAGCTTCACCGAGCGCGACGGCCGCGCCGCCGTCCGCTTCGACCGCACCTTCGCGCACCCGGTGGCCGAGGTCTGGGCCGCCGTCAGCACGCCGGAGGGCCTCGCGCACTGGTTCCCGTCGCAGGTCCACCTCGAGCCCCGCCCGGGAGGCGCCATCTCCTTCTCCGGCGACCCGCACACCGCTGACATCCCCGGCGAGGTCCTGGTCTTCGAACCGCCGCACCACTTCGCCTTCACGTGGGGCGCGAACCAGGTGCACCTCGAACTGGCCCCGGACGGCGCGGGCGGCTGCCGGCTCACGCTGACCGACGTCCTCGGCGCGCGCGACGAGGCGGCCCGCAACGGCGCCGGCTGGACCGTCTGCCTGGAGGAGCTGCGCCGCTGGGTCGACGAGGGACACGCCGACGGCCCGCACAGCGCGTCGGCGATCCCGTGGCAGCCGCTCTTCGAGGCCCACGTCGCAGCCGGCCTGCCGTCGGGGGCAGGGGTCCCCACCGTGTGACCCACCCCATCGGCGGGCACCCACACAGGGCGCCCTCGGGCGGCTCGGTAGTCTCGCGCGGGAGAAACAATCCCCCCGGGCTCGGCCGATCACGACCAGAGGAGAACACCCGCGTGCGCAAGGTCCTCATCGCCAACCGCGGCGAGATCGCCGTCCGGGTCGCCCGCGCGTGCGCGGACGCGGGCCTGACCAGCGTCGCCGTCTACGCCGAGCCCGACCGCGACGCGCTGCACGTCCGGGTCGCCGACGAGGCGTACGCGCTGGGCGGCGCCACCCCCGGCGATTCCTACCTGCGCATCGACAAGGTGCTCGACGCCATCCAGAAGTCCGGCGCCGACGCCGTCCACCCGGGCTACGGCTTCCTGTCCGAGAACGCCGAGTTCGCGCAGGCCGTGATCGACGCGGGCGTCACCTGGATCGGCCCCTCCCCCGATGCCATCGCCAAGCTCGGCGACAAGACGCAGGCCCGGCACATCGCGATCGCCGTGGGCGCGCCGCTGACCCCCGGCACCCCCGACCCCGTGTCCGGCGTCGACGAGGTCCTCGAGTTCGTCGAGAAGTACGGCGTCCCGGTCGCGATCAAGGCGGCGTTCGGCGGTGGCGGCCGCGGCCTCAAGATCGCCCGCACCCGCGAGGAGATCCCCGAGCTGTACGAGTCGGCGGTGCGCGAGGCCACGGCCGCGTTCGGCCGCGGCGAGTGCTTCGTCGAGCGGTACCTGGACAAGCCGCGCCACGTCGAGACGCAGATCCTCGCCGACACCCACGGCAACGTGGTCGTCGTCGGCACCCGCGACTGCTCGCTCCAGCGCCGCTACCAGAAGGTCGTCGAGGAGGCCCCCGCGCCGTTCCTCACCGACTCCCAGCGCGACCAGCTGTACGACGCCAGCAAGAAGATCATCAAGGAGGCCGGCTACGTCGGCGCCGGCACCTGCGAGTTCCTCGTCGCCCACGACGGGCTGATCTCCTTCCTCGAGGTCAACACCCGCCTGCAGGTGGAGCACCCGGTCACCGAGGAGACCACCGGCGTCGACCTGGTGCGCGAGCAGTTCCGCATCGCCGACGGCGAGGCGCTCTCCTTCACCGACCCCGAGCCGCACGGCCACGCGTTCGAGTTCCGCATCAACGGCGAGGACCCGGGCCGCGGCTTCCTGCCGGCCCCCGGCACGGTCACGACGTTCATCCCGCCGCTCGGCCCGGGCGTCCGCACCGACACGGGCGTCGAGTCCGGCTCCGTCATCGGCGGTGCGTTCGACTCCCTGCTCGCGAAGCTCATCGTCTGGGGCCCGACCCGCGCCGAGGCGCTGCAGCGCTCCCGCCGCGCGCTGCGCGAGATGGACGTCGAGGGCATGGCGACCCTGCTGCCGTTCCACCGCGCCGTCGTCACCGACCCCGCCTTCACGAGCGAGCCGTTCACCATCCACAACCGGTGGATCGAGACCGAGTTCGACAACACCATCGAGCCCTTCAAGGGCGCCGCCGAGGCCGACGACGAGCCCGCCGAGCGGGAGACCGTGGTCGTCGAGGTCGGCGGCAAGCGCCTCGAGGTGACGCTGCCGGGCGGGCTGGGTGCGCTGGCGGGCGCCGGCGCGGCCGCGCCGGCGAAGAAGGCCAAGCGCAGCAGCAAGAAGGCGGGCGGCGCGGCCGCGTCCGGCGACGCCGTCACCACGCCCATGCAGGGCACCATCGTGAAGGTCGCGGTCGAGGACGGCGCGACCGTCGCCGAGGGCGACCTCATCGTCGTGCTCGAGGCCATGAAGATGGAGAACCCGGTCACCGCCCACAAGGCCGGGACGGTCACCGGGCTCACCGCTGCGGCGGGCGAGGTCCTGACCGCCGGCACGGTGGTCTGCGAGATCAAGGACTGACCGGGGAGCGAGGACCGATCGCCATGACGTCCCCGGGGGACTCCCCCGCCGAGTCCGGGCTGCCGCTCGGGGACGACCTGCCGCCGCAGCGCGACCCGTCGCGGCTGCGGCGGCTGGCGTTCGGGCTGGGGTTCGCGCTGCCCCGCGAGAACGTCGCGTGGGTGGGCGCCAACCTGACGGGCCCCGGCTGGCGCCGCCGGCAGGTCGTCCGCAGCTTCGCCGGCATCGTGGTCCTGGCCGTCGTCCTCGCGGTGCTCCCGGGCAGCCCGACGACCCGGACCGGGCTGCCCCTCGTCCTGCTGCTCTGCGGCCTGCTGGTGGCGCTCGCCACCAGCACGTACACGCGCAACCGCAGGATGGTGCAGCACGGCCTCCGGACCGCCGAGCGGGCTCCGGCCGACGAGAACCCGCAGGAGCCGGGCGCCGAGGACGTCATGCGCGCGCAGGCGCTCCGCAACGTGGCCGAGCAGCGCCGCCGCGACGCCGACCCACCCGAGGGCGAGCGCTAGAAGGTCAGCTCGGCCTGCGGCATCAACTGGCGGGCCACCTCGGTCAGCGACCCGGACAGCGACGGGTAGATCGAGAAGGTGTGGGCCACCTGATCCACGGTCAGCCCATGCTGCACGGCCAGCGACACCGGCAGGATCAGCTCGCTCGCGTGCGGCGCGACGATCACCCCGCCGAGCACGGTGCCGGAGCCGGGCCGGCAGAACAGCTTCACGAAGCCGTCGCTGATGCCCTGCATCTTGGCCCGCGGGTTGGTGCGCAGCGGCAGCTTGACCTCCCGCGCGGACACCTCCCCGGCCGCCACCCGCTTCTCCGACACCCCCACGGTCGCGATCTCGGGATCGGTGAAGACGTTCGCGCTGACGACCCCGAGCCGCAGCGGCTGGACGCCCTCGCCGAGGGCGTGCCACATGGCGATGCGGCCCTGCATCGCGGCCACCGACGCGAGCATGAGCACGCCCGTGCAGTCGCCGGCGGCGTAGACGTTCGACACCGACGTCCGGGAGACGCGGTCGACCTGCACGAAGCCGCCCTTGTCGGTGGTGATGCCGACGTCCTCCAGCCCCAGCGGCTCGGTGCGCGGGACGGAGCCGACCGCCATGAGCGCGTGGCTCCCGGCGATGACGCGGCCGTCGGTGCAGACGACCTCGACGCCGTCGGCCGTCCGGCGCACGACCTCGGCGCGGGCCTTGCTGACGACGTCGATCCCGCGGCGCTTGAAGACGTCCTCGATCACCTCGGCGGCATCGGGGTCCTCGCCGGGGAGCACACGGTCGCGGCTGGACACCAGCGACACCCGCGAGCCGAGCGCGCGGAACGCCGACGCGAACTCGGCGCCCGTCACGCCGGAACCGACGACGACCAGGTGCTCCGGCAGCGCCGGGAGGTCCCACAGCTGGCGCCACGTGAGGATGCGGTCGCCGTCGGGCTCGCTGCCGGGCAGCACGCGGGGCGTGGCCCCGACCGCGATCAGGATCACGTCGGCGTCGAGCCGCGCGCGGTCCCCCTCGGCGGTGGTGACCTGCAGCCGGTGGGGGCTGGTGAAGCGGGCGCGCCCACGCAGGATGCGCACGCCGTGCCGCTCCAGGCCGCCGCGGATGTCGGCCGACTGTGCGGCGGCCAGCCGCTTGACCCGGTCGAAGACCCGCGGCACGTCCACGTCGACGACGTCGGGGGGGTTGATCGGGTCGGGGTCGTCCCAGCTCGCGACGTGCGGGCGGCCGTCGTCGCCGAACAGCCGGACGCCGAGCGTGCCCGCCTCCGCGAGCGAGGTGAGGACCTCCGCCGTCGCGATGAGCGTCTTGCTGGGGACGCAGTCGGTGAGCACGCAGGCGCCCCCGATGCCGTCGGCGTCGACGAGCGTCACCTCGGCGCCCAACTGCGCGCCGACCAGCGCGGCCTCGTAGCCGGCCGGGCCTCCACCGAGGATCGCGATGCGGGTCATGGCTCCCAGTCTCCCAGACGCGTGACGTGCGCTCGGTCGCCCCGCCCAGCACCTGCCGTGCCTCACACGCCGGCCCGGTTAGGCTCCGCTGCGATGGACCTGTACGCCGCCTACGGCAGCAACCTGGACCCGGCGCGCATGCGCGACCGCTGTCCGCACTCGCCCCTGCGCGGGGTCGGCTGGCTGACCGGCTGGCGGCTCACGTTCGGCGGCGAGGACCTCGGTTGGGACGGCGCGGTCGCGACGATCGTGCAGGACCCCGACGACCAGGTCTTCGTCGCGCTGTACGACGTGACGGACGCGGACCGCCGGGCGCTCGACGAGTGGGAGGGCGCCGACTCCGGGCTGTACCGCACCCTGCGGGTGCGGGTCGACACGCTCGACGGGTCGGTGCTGGCGCGGGCCTACGTCCTCGACGGCTACGAGGGCGGCCTGCCCAGCGCCCACTACCTCGGCATGGTCGCGGACGCGGCCGAGGCGGGCGGCGCGCCCGACGACTACGTGACGGGGCTGCGGCTGCGGCCCTGCCGCGGGCTCGACGACGAGCTCGGCGGCGACACGGCCCTCGACGGCTAGGGGCGGTCCAGCACCGCGGCCGCCAGCAGCCGGGCCAGGTGCTCCTCGTAGCTGTCCGGCGGGAAGCCGCCCACCTCGACGAGCGCGCGCCACACCGCGACGTCGGTGAGCGCCAGCATCAGCTCCAGCGCCGCGTCGGCGTCGAGGTCCCCCCGCAGCAGCCCCGCCTCCGCCAGCGCCCGCGCGACGACGCCCTGTCCGTAGCGGCGGCGCGCGAAGACGGCGTCGACGACGGGCTGCAGCGCCGGCTCCGCGGTCGTCGTGGCGAGCAGCAGCCCGACGTAGCGGGCGCTGGCCTCGTGGACGCGCCG
>JAOPWU010000107.1 GCA_025965515.1 Mycobacterium sp. | reverse complement strand
CCTTCAGCCCCCAGGCGAACTGGGCGCTGTCCCCGGAGGAGCCCGCGAGCTGGGTCGACAGGTGCAGCAGCGTGCGGTGCGCGAAGGCCAGCACGAGGGCCACGTGGACAGCCAGGACGGCGAGGTCCGCCCCCCAGCCGGGGCGTCGGCCGCCGCCGTGCTGCTCGGGGGCCGCGTCGGCCAGAACCGCCGGGCCGGCCTCGGGCGGAGCCGTCACGAGTCGGCCATGGACGCGCCGTCCACGGTGGCCGGCCCGGTCCGGCGCTGCATCGACGACGGGTCCATGCGCCCGAGACTAACGCGCAGCCGCCGCCTCGCCGCCCGGTACACGGCCGCCCGCACCGGCACCGGCACCGCATGTCCCCCGGATGCCAGATCAAGCAGCGCCGACGGCCACCGACCTCATAAAGGTCAGCGCCCTTCCCCGCGCCACCCCGGTGTCGGCTCGCCGCTCCTCGGCCAGAGGGCGCCGCCCCCCGCAACGAGGAGACGGCATGCCACGGACGGCAGCGAACCGGAACGCCCCCGCCCGCACCGGGAGGTCGCTCCGGGACCGCGTGCTCCCGCCCCGCCCCGGCGCCCGGCGGACGTCCCGGCGGCGGCTGGCCCGGGTGCTCGCCGCCCCGGCGCTCGTGGCCCTGGTGATCGCCGCGCAGGCCCCCGCCAGCATCGTGGTGCACAAGGGCGACAGCCTCTGGGCGGTCGCGCAGGCCCACCACACCACGGTCGGCGCGCTGAAGCAGCTCAACCACCTGACCTCCGACACCATTTACGCCGGGCAGGCCCTGCTCGTGCCGGGGCAGAACGCGCCGGCCCCCGCGCCCGCCCCGGCGCGGCCCGGCACCGTGGCGCCTGCGGCACCGGTCGGCAGCCTGGCGTCGGCGGTGGCCGCCACGCGCGCGGCGATCGCCAAGCGCTCGCAGCCCAGCGCCGTGCAGGCCCGCGCCATGGTCGAGCAGGCCGCCCGCACCGCTGGGCTGGACCGCAAGCTGGCCCTGGCCGTGGCGACGCAGGAGTCGGGCTTCAACGCCCGCGCGGTCAGCGGCAGCAACGCCATCGGCGTGATGCAGGTGCTCCCGTCGACCGTCAGCTGGATCTCCGCGAGCGTCCTGCACCGTCCGCTCGACCCGCTGAACGCGTCCGACAACATCGCGGCCGGGGTCGCCTACCTCAAGATCCTGATCACGTCCGCGTCGTCGACGGACCAGGCCATCGCCGGCTACTACCAGGGGCTGGCGGGCGTCCGGGCGCACGGCATGTACGCCGACACCCGTGCCTACGTCGCCAACGTGAAGGCGATCCGCGCCCGCATCCGCTGATCGGCTCCGCCGCCCGGCGACGCGCGGCGACGCGGGATCTTCCCCGGCACCGCGGCGGGGTGCAGCACGTACCATGCCTGCGATGGACTCTCGGCGCGCCACCCCGGCAGGCCCCGTCGCGGCCGCCCCCGGTCCGCCGGGGCGGGCCGGCGCGCCCGGCCCCCTGACCGGGCGGCTGCTCGACAGCCGCTACCTCGTCGGGGACCTCGTCGCCACGGGCGGGATGGCCGCCGTCTACCGGGCGCAGGACACCCGGCTCGACCGGGGCGTCGCCGTCAAGGTGCTCCACGGGGCCCTGGCCGAGGACCCGGACTTCGTGCACCGCTTCCACGACGAGGCCAAGGCCGCCGCCGGCATCAGCCACCCGCACGTGGTGGCGGTGACCGACCAGGGCGTGGAGGGCGGCGTCACGGAGCGGGATGGCAGCCGCCGGGGCGGGATCGTCTTCCTCGTCATGGAGTTCGTGGCGGGCCGGACCCTGCGGCAGGTCCTCGCGGACCGCGGCCGGCTCACCCCCCGGCAGGCGCTGGAGGTGCTCGGTCCGGTCGCCGCCGCGCTGGCCGCGGCCCACGCCCGCGGCATCGTCCACCGGGACGTGAAGCCCGAGAACATCCTGCTGGGCGACGACGGCCGCGTGGTCGTCACCGACTTCGGCCTCGCCCGCGCCGTCACGGCGACGCCCCGGACGGCTGCGGCCGGTCTGCTGCTCGGCACCGTCGCGTACGTCGCCCCGGAGCAGGTCACGACGGGGGCCGCCGACGCCCGCACCGACGTCTACGCAGCCGGCTGCGTGCTCTACGAGATGCTCACCGGCCGGCCGCCGTACGAGGCCGCGACACCCCTCGCGGTCGCCTACCGGCACGTGAACGACCGGGTGCCCGCGCCCAGCGCCACGCCGGGCGTCCCCGCCGACCTGGACGACCTCGTGGCGCGCTGCACGGAGCCCGATCCGGGCGGGCGCCCCGCCGACGGCTTCGCGCTCGGCCGGCTCGTCCGGGCCGCGGGCGGCCCGGCGGCCGCGCCGTCCCGGGAGTCCGAGGACGCCACCGTCGTACTCCCCGCCGGCGACCCCGACGGCACGCGCGCGCTGCCGCGGCCGGACACGGCCACCCGGGCCCTGCCGCTCGACCCAGCCGCCCGGGCGGCCGCGCTGGCCCGCAGCCCGCACCCGGGGACCTCCGTCGTTCGCCCGGACGGGTCACACCCGACCGCCGCCCTGGCCCTGGGCGGGAAGGCCCCCCACCGGCGGCGCCGCTGGATCATCGGGCTGGTCGTGCTGGTCCTCGCGCTCGGCGCGGCGGGGGGCGGCTGGTGGGGACTGGTCGGCCGCTTCACCCGGGCCCCGTCGCTCGCCGGGCTCGCGCCTGCCCAGGCGCAGACCGCCCTGACCCGCGACCACCTCGGCTTCGCCGAGGACGCCCCGACGTACTCCGAGACCGTGCAGGCGGGGCTCGTCGCCGCCCAGACGCCCGGCGCGGGTGCGCACCTCACCCGCGGCCGGGTGGTCCACGTCCGGCTGTCCCAGGGCCCCGAGCGCTACGCCGTGCCGCACGTCGTCGGGCTGAGCCAGGACGCCGCGCGGGCGAAGCTCGACGCCGCGCACCTCGTCGTCGGCACGGTCACGCAGCAGTACAGCGACTCCGTGTCGGGGGGCACCGTCCTCGCGCAGAACCCGCCGCCCGACCTGCCGGTGAAGCCGGGGACCAGCGTGACGCTGACCGTGAGCCAGGGACCGGCGCCCGTCACGGTGCAGGACCAGACGGGGCGGCCGTACGACGCCGCCGCTGCGCTGCTCACCGGGCTCGGGCTCAAGGTCACGCGGGGCGACGCCTTCAGCGACACCGTGCCGTCCGGCACCGTGATCAGCCAGTCGCCCGCCTCGGGCACGCTGACCCGCAACAGCACGGTGACCCTCACCGTCAGCAAGGGCCCGCAGGTGACCACCGTCCCGGACGTCACCGGGCTGGCCCTCACCGACGCCCGGACGAAGCTCGTCAACGCGGGCTTCCCCGAGCCCACGGTCCGCTCCCTGCCCGGGGGCCCCAAGAAGGTGCTCGGGCAGAGCCCGTCGGGCAACACGCAGGTGCCGACGGCCAACCTGCCCACGGTCATCCTCTACGTCTTCTGACGTGGCGGGTTCTGACGTGACCGGCGCGGTCCCCGCGGTGCGCCCGCTGGGCGCGCACGTCCCCACCGCCGGCGGCCTGACGAAGTCGGCGCTGGCGTACGCCCGCGACATCGGCGCCGAGGCGGTGCAGGTGTTCGTCTCGAATCCGCGGGGCTGGCGCACCACGCCGGGCGACCCCGCCGACGACCGCACCTTCCGCGACGGGTGCGAGAGCACCGGGCTGCCCGTGTTCGTCCACGCGCCGTACCTGATCAACCT